>CAZSDQ010000007.1:0-39007 GCA_964605725.1 uncultured Candidatus Saccharibacteria bacterium | reverse complement strand
AGGACACCAGGTTTTCATCCTGGCAATCGGGGTTCGATTCCCCGTAGGGTCACCATGAATCCGGAAAAATCAGCGAAAGGGTGTTTAAAACCCAAATATGAAAGAAGGAAAAACTGAACTCAAAAGGAAACACATAAGTGTACCCAAACTAATTAAAACATCATTAATTGTTTGGTTGGTTTGTATTTTCGGGGTCTTTACAATAATTGGTTATGTAGTCGGAATCAGACATGAGCTTTTTGACAAAACTCCAAATGTTTTCGTGTATTGCATGTGTGGATTGGTCCTGATAGGTGGGATAGCATTTATTATTGGAATTATTACCCTCGCCACTCACTTATTATCTAAATCTAAATTCAGACAAAATAATTTTATTTACATATTTAAGTTGTTCTTTGTGCTTATCATTTTCCCTCTTTATTTATTAGTACGTATTCTTAAACCAATCCTGTTTATAAAGAATATCTTGCATTCAGGCATAAAAGGATTGTTCAAATCTTTCCGTCCAAAATATTTTCTATCAAAACTGGGAGCGCTTGTTGCAGTAGTTTTTGTCTTGTTACCTATTTGGGCCAGTGGTTACGCTATGGTATGGATTATTGGAAATGAAATTCTTGGTTACAATGCTGAATTAATATCTATAACAGGTACAGGTTCTATGTACCCGACATTTCCGAAAGGCAAGGGAGCAGATCCAAAAGAACTATACAAGCAAGTGGTAGACACCCCAGGCATGATACCCTACCCTAACGGACTTATGATAGCAGGTAGAAGGTATTTTAACTACGAGCTTGGGAGAAGAGATATTGTTGTCATAGAGAACGACAAAATAAGAGAGATGTCAACTGCGACGTACGGTGTTCCCTCTGGTTGGGTTAAAAGATTAGTTGGTTTACCCAAAGATTCTATTGAATTGAGAGGGGGAATAGTCTACCTAAATGAAGAACCGTTAAAAGAACCATATGTATCCAGACCACGTTCTACTTTTGGAGAGACTTTTCTAAGCGAATGTGTAAAAGTTATCGTCCCTGAAGATTCAATTTTTGTTATGGGGGACAATCGCAAGGGTAGTGGTGATTCAAGAGAAATAGGTTTTATCGAAATAAGCGCAGTTGATCATGTATTACCACTTAAAAAACAGGTTGGTACACTTGATAAAAACTGGAGAGACACTACAAACGATTTTGAAGAAAGTTCAAAAATCAAACTGGATAAAGAAAAATATGTTCAACTACTTAATGAAAAACGCAAAGAAGTTGGAGCATCAGAGATAAAATATCAACCGAAACTTGAAGATTCCGCCACCAAACGAGCAGAAAAAATTCTTGAGTTTAACGATTTTTCTTTCGAAGCCGTTGAAAGTGGATACACTATGGCAAATGCAATGCGTGATTCTAACTACTCTAACATCGTTTACGGAGAAGCGCCAACACAAGGATATTATGAGGCTGAAGAGCTAATCGATAACCAGTTCCAATTTCCAGAATCCAAAAAGTTTTTAACCGATAAGCGGTACCAAGAAATCGGTATTTCAGAAGTTGAAGGTGAGATTAACGGTTGCCCAACACAGGTTATAGTTCAACACTTTGCAGGCTATGTTCCCCCAAACTACGAACAATCAGTTGTTAATTCATGGAAGGATAGCCTATCAAGGCTCAAAGAGATACAACCAGGTTGGGCTAAGCTCAAGGAATATTCTAACTTCTACAAAGATCACAAGTCTGATGTTAATAGAATAAATGAAATCATCAAGACTAGAATTGCAAACATATCATCCATCATTTCTAGAATGGAAGCCAATCAGTGGCTAACTGATATCGAAGAAAACATGATTAAACAAGACACAAATTTATACAATGAGATGGAATCAATAGCAAAGAGAATCAATGATGAATAATTCTCTATCTTACAGTGTTAATGATACACACTCATGGGTAAAAGGTATAATAAATCTTGGTAAATAACTACCAAGCAAATGAAAAATATACTTAATAAATCATAAATTACTAAATTTTTGGAACACCGTCAGAGATTTTTTTAGAGTCCGATTCATACGAAAATAAGTTTGCAAACGAAAACATGTGTAACTCCGACGGATTGGCACATGTTTTTATTTATAACCTTGCTTTGGGAAGTACTAGTTCTCTTAAATACTTTTCCTTAACATCAAATATATTCGTCCGTGATCACGAGAAATTGATAGTGTGACTGCAAAGTCCCCATCTACCCATTTCGCAACTCCATTTTTCTCATCGTATGAATAATCTTGTTTATCTTTAAATTGTTCTTTGTACCCATTTTCCAAAATTAAAAATTCGTCCACATCGTCTTTGCCATCATTGTTCTGGTCCCCACTATCAATTACTGTGAAATATTTCGTGAATTCAACTTGCCCACCACTTTGATTTAATAAACCGTAAGATTTGTCATGCTCAACAAGGCTTGAATCTAAATCTAAAATCTTCGGAAAATCTATAAAGTATTTGTCAATGCTCTCATCTTTATAATTTGGTAGATGAACTTGTATGTAACCCGTGTTGTCTGATCCATAATGAGCCGCAGAAACTTTGTATTGTCCAATTTTTCCTTTCACCATATTCTCATTTTCATATTCATCTTTAATTTCACTTTCAAACAAATTTTTATAGTAGTTTAGAAATTCTTCCTTACTAGCATCAGAAAAAAAGACAACATTAAAATATGAAAAATTAGTTTCATCAAATTCAGACTTATTTTTTGGATCAGTATTTACGAATATCTTACTGGAACTAATTTTATTAAGCTTATACAAAGGAACACTATCAATTGGAAAACCATCAATTAAAAATGTCTGCTCTTTACTATCATTTATTGATGAATTTGAAGTGGTGTTTAAAGTTGGTGAGGACTGTGATTCTATATTTTTTGGTTTATTTCTTAAAATAAAAAATAACAAAAAACACAGCAATAAAAACAAAAAAACAATTATCCATTTATTAATTTTCATAATAAAAACCTTTCTTTAAATACAATTTACAACAATTATACCCTGGTAAGTGGAAAAATACCTATAACAATAAGGCAACATTAAAAACACACCGTTACATTTGTAGTTTCATTTTCTTCAAACCGTCCAAATATTCACTCGTTTCTATTCCTAAAATACTTTTGGTTTTTGTGTTAGAAATTGCACCGTTAATAGCATAAGGACGTGCATCAGGATTTTTAAGATATTCTTTTAGAGAAGAAGCGGTAACCAAGCTACTATCCAAATCAAAAACTTTAGCTATACCAAGTCCCATCTCATATACAGATTGAAAGGAAGAAGCAACTAAATGAAAAATTCCCGAGGGTTTTTTTTCAATAACTTTATCCAACCCATACACAATATCATCAATAAAAGTTGGGGTTGTTATTTGATCGTGAAAAAGTTTCACATTCTCTCCTTTTTGTAGTTTTTCCAGTATTTTTCTAACTAAATCAATCTTTTTATCAAACTTAGCTCTATAAGGATAAGAAATTCTAACTATTGAGGCACTCAATCCTGAATTTAATATCATTTTCTCAGCTTCGTATTTTGTCTGACCATACCAATCCAAAGGTTCTGGGGTATCCGTTTCTTCGTAAGGACCTGCTTTATTCCCATTAAAAACATAATCGGTTGAAATATAAATTAAATGTTTTGAATACTCATTACAAAGTTTTAAAATATTTTCAGTCCCGACAACATTAACTCTCCAACAAATACCGTTTTTATCATTTATTTCATTCCAAGCAACAGAAGTGTCTGTAAAAGCTGCCATATGTAAAACCGTATCTGAATCAGGATTGTTTTCAAAAAAATTTTCTAAAGAATCATAGTTAAGAATATCAACACCAGTATCTATAGAGGCATCTTCAAAAGAATATTTTGACAACAACTCCACAACCCTACTTCCAACTAAACCTGACAAACCTGTGCCAAGAATTTTTTTCATAAATTAAAATAAATCTAAGTCAGAAATATCTTTCAAACAAGGAAACGATAAGTCACGTGGCAAAATAATCATATCTTCTTTGGCAATTTTCCAATCAATTTCTAAATCAGGATCTAAAGGATTTATACCCTTTTCAGTAGATTTATCGTAAATCCCATCAGTCACAATGTAATTAAAATGAGTATTATTTTCTAAAGTTACAAAACCATGGGCAAATCCCGGAGGTATCCAAAGTTGAAGATGGTTTTCCGAACTGAGTTCGTAAGTCACTGATTGACCAAATGTGGGAGAATCTTTAAAAAGATCGACTGCAACATCCAAAACTTTTCCTGAGATTACTCTAACTAATTTACCCTGGGTGTTAGGTTTTTGATAATGAATTCCTCTTAACACACCTCTTTGAGAATTAAAGGATTCGGACTCTTGAAGTATGTTTAGTTTCATTCCAACACCTTTTTCTAGCTCAGAAATCTCCATTTGAGGACAATACCAACCTCTAGAATCCATAAAATATTTAGGCTCTATTAAATAAACACCCTTTAGCTTAGTTGGGGTAATTTGTTGATACGGCATAGTTTTGTAAAATCAATAGCTACTTACCCTCTTCAATTAACTTTTCATCTCCCTCAACTATCTCAAACTTCTTTCTAGCCTCTTTTGGAATAAAAACCTCGGTTTTACCTTTCTTTAAAACCTTCTGAACATAGGTATCTCTTTTTGGTACCCATTTTATAAATTTTTGATTTTGTGTTTGCATACTAAATCCCCCTTGTACGCCTATTGTACATAAAATATAGAATAAATAAAAATAGTCTAATAAATTCAATGTATAATGTTTTCATGAGCTTTGTGAAAAAACATTTAAAGACACTCATTATCACAATAGCAATATCAACGGGCTTATTCATTAGATTGTACAAAATAGATTTTGGACTTCCACTTATTTTTATTGCTGACGAGACGGATATCTACGACGAGGTTATTAAATTTTCATTAAATTACAAATTTATTTTAAGAGATGGTAGTATCAACGATTTTGCACCACCTACCTATGTCTACGGAATGTTCCCAACATATTTTTTAACATTATGCACAATGATTTTGAATAAAACTGCTTCAATATTTAACTTTCATATAAACTACGATTTCTACCATATCTATCTTAGGATAATTACAGCTTTATTTTCTTTCTCTATACCAATATTTTCGTATCTTATCTATAAAGATTTTTTTGAAAAAGATAAGGGTGCCCTAACAGCATTTTTGTTAGTTTTATTTAATTGGAAGCTGTTAGTTTATTCAAGGTATTTAAATCAAGATATCTATCTAACATCACTTGTTATGGTTTCGTTATTTTTGTTTTTAAAATACTTAAAATCAGGTACAACAAGAAATAAATCAGTGTTTTTAATCTTATCCTCTATCGCTTTAGGATTTGCAACCGGCACCAAAATCACAGCTTTAATTACAGTTCCAATTATAGTTACATTGATTTTTATGAAAAAAAATATTAAGGATGTTTTATTATTTATTCTTGGAGTTATTTTATCTTTCTCAATCTCCAATCCCTTTTCAATTATCAATTTTCAATCTTTCATCTCCAGAGTTATTTCTATGAAAACGAGAGAAGCGGGAGCAGTTTTTAGTTCAGTAAACCTCAATCCATTTAAATATTTTGTTGGTTTAAGTAACATCCTGACATTACCGATTTTTATAGTTGGATTAACTACCGTACTGGTTTTATCAATCATTTTTTTAAAGAGTTCAAAATCAAAAAGAATGGGCACGTACGAGTTATCTCATATTTTTTTAATGGGCAATGTATTAATTTATATACTGTTTTTTAGCCTGAATAAGAGGTTGGTAGAAAGATGGGTATTGCCTATAACATCAATTTTAATAATCTATGCTACTTACGGTGTCTACTCTATTGATAAGTTTATTAATTCGAAAAACAGACAAAATATAATTTGTTTTTCACTACTTTTTATTTTCAGTATTTTTTACACTTTTTACTTGATAACATTTTTTAAGCAGTTAAATATTGGGGATACGAGATTGTCTGCTTATAATTGGACCGCAGAGTTATTAGACAAACCAAATAACAGCAATTTAAAAATCTTAGTGTATACAAACAAAGGTAGGGATCCTTTTGTGAATATTAATAATTGTGATGTTCAAATGTTCAGAGTTTATGAATCAGAAAATACAATAAATTTTAAACCAAAAGATCCTAAAGATTACGATATCATAATAACTTATTCAGATATGGAGAATAACTATAAAAACTCATATGTATCAGAAAAATACCCCGATTATCAAGAGTTATGGCTAAAATTTGAAAATGAAATCAATAACCCGAATAATTTTTTATTACTAAAAAGCTATAAAACAACTAGATTAGATTTGATGGGATTATCTAATATTTATATATACCAAAATGTCAGTAGGTGATTTTATTTCTACTTTTTATTATAAAATACAACGAAACCAGTCCGACGAATGATATGCCCAAACTAAAATAGAATATTTTTGGAATAAATTTAATTACTATATCAATCTCCCCAGAAGGTACGTCAAATGTTAAGAAAGTATCTTCAGTATTTTTATTTTTATAAACATTTCCATTTACTTTAATAATCCATCCGGGATGATTATTTATAAATGTATTTATCTGTTGGGGCTGGTTAGATTTTATTTTAAAGTAATATTTTCCTTCTCGGGACTCCTCATTTAAAATAATACCGTCAAAATATTGAAGATTGGAATGTATGTCGAATTTATGAGAAGTAATCCCATCATTTCTTATTACCTTAGCTACACCTAATCTATCAAGTTGAGTTAAATCTATCTCAGAATTCCACTGCTTAGAGGTTTCTTTAAAACCTACTGTTTTGGTTAATTTAGTTCTCAGGGTAGGGTTATATTGGCTGTACCCCAAAACACCCCAACTTCTGAGATATAAACCAAAGTTATACTCAGTGTCTTTGAAAATAAATGCTATACGTTTATTTTTATATTCTTTAGAAACTTCAATAATGTCCTTGTTATATAAACTATCTATTTTTGCATCGTATTTATTTAAAATGGTGTGACCAAAGTAAAAAAGGTCGAAAGTAATTACTGAAAGTATAAAAATTTTTATTAACAAAGTCTTTCTATTTCTAACGAGCAAAACCAGCAATGCTGTAGAAAATGCTATAAATAACAGGCTTAACCATATGTAGAATTGAGTATCAAGTTGTATAGCTCTGTTCTTTATCTGTTGAATTATTATTGAAGATTTTTTATCCCTATAAAATGAGAAACCCAATTGAACCAGATAGATTAAAAAGATTAATATAACTCCTTTGTTTTTATCTACCCTTTCATTTCTCTGGATACTAATTTTGTTTATAAAATATGCCACACAAATAGATAGAGAAAATACAAAAAGAATTACAGATCTCCCCCAAAATCTAAATGAACTTATAACAGGTATTTTTAAACTATTTAGAAAAGGTACGTAATTTATAAATCCTAAAATTAAAAAGGCTAAGACACATAAATTAATAAATTTTTTCAACTTACGGTCATTAACAAATAAATAACCAAAAAACCCGATAGTTGCAGATGTAATACCAACGTAAATATAAGTTTCATGAATTTGATAATCGCTGCTAACAGTATTCCATTTATAATTCTCCCCACCCCCAAAAATATAAGGATATATCAGATTGACTATCATCATGGGATTAAAAGACCCGTCGGTATGAGTGATGCCGTTGCTATACCTATTTCCCCTTAAATAAGATTGATATGTGGGTAAAAGTCTTGGTAATGAGATGAAGAAAGTAACTATAATATATACAAGTATGACGAATAAATATTTTCGTATGTTTTTTAAAGTTATCTGAGTAATTGAATATAGAAATGTGATAAATAAAAACAGAAACACCATCTGATAAGACCCGAATGAAATTACCATGCCGTTTAGGAGGGCCAAAAATAATGAAATATAAATATTTTTTTCACTAATTAGTTTATCAGCGAAATAGATACTTAATGGTAATAAATATGCCGTTAGCGTCATTGAAAAATGTTGTTGATGGTATAAAAGAAAAAAGGAAAAATAATAAATGACAACAGCCGACAGGGATGATACTAAATCGATACCTTTTCTTTTGAGTAAAAATATTAAACCTAAAGATCCTGCGTAGTAAAAAATAAAATGGAGGAACTTATATGAATAAAACGGACCAAGAATTACAATTGATAAAATATTTATCATGGAGGTGTAAGCATGTTCGGAATCAGTATAAATGGGATAACCTCCAAATATCCTCTCTGTCCAAAAAGGATATCTGCATTCACTAATAGATTCCCAAAGATAATATCTTGCTGGATAAGAATATCTTACAGCATCGGCCCCCCCCAATATTTTACTAAAACCTAATACGGGGAAGAAAAATAATACATAAAATATAATCGGCAGCAGGTAGAGTAAAAACTTACTATTATTTAAGTAATTTTTCATTTTAAATAAATGATATCAAATATGATAAGTGTGTTTTATCAAGTACTGTAATATTTTAAAATTTATTAAACAAATATAAAAAAACTAATTAGACGTCAAAGTTCCCTCTTCTAGATTTAAAATTTTGTTAACTCCAACCTCTTCAACAAAGTACCTATCGTGCGAAACTAATAAAATAGTTCCTTTAAATTCTCTCAAAGACTTCTCCAAAACTTCTTTAGTCTCAATATCGAGATGATTATCAGGCTCATCAAGAATTAATAAATCGTAATCTTTGTAAGCAAATATTGAAAATGCAAATCTGGCTCTTTCTCCAGGGCTTAAGAACTTTATCTTCTTTTTTACGGCCTCCTTATCAAATAAAAATTTCTTTAAATATCCATAAGCATTTCCGGAGTAACAAGATGTTTTGTTCATAAATTCTTCTAATACTGTTTGTTCTGAATTCAACTCTGACTGTACTTGAGAATAATAACCAGTCCTAACATTATCCCCAATCTTTATAACTCCCTCGGTTATAGATTCATCACCTATAACCATTTTTATAATAGTCGTTTTACCTGCTCCGTTAGGCCCAAAAAGCCACACCTTCTCTTTACCTCGTACCTCAAAACTTAAATTCTCAAATACAGGTTTCTCACCATACTTTTTAGTGACATTTTCAAATCTAATCATCAACTTTCCAACCCTTACATCTGTTTCGAACTCTAAATCTCTAATCTTTTTAGTAACGTACTTTTCTTTTTTATTTGATTCAATCTCTCTATCAATTCTTTTCTTAACTGCTCCTATCGCCCTACCTCTCTTTTTCCCATCTTTTATTTTATGAACATTTTCTAACAATGTTTCGAGTTGTTTTTTATGTTTTAAAAACAAAATATATTCTTGATCCCACTTATCTATTAATTTCATTTTTTCAATTTTATAGTTATCATAATCGCCAACAAATTTAAGAACTTTGTGGTTTTCAATTTCCCAAATTTCATCTACCAAACTGTTTAGAAAATATCTGTCGTGGGAAATCATTACTATCGTTTGTTTTAATGTTTTTAAATACTTCTCAAGCCACTTTATTCCTTCAATATCAAGATGATTGGTCGGTTCATCAATAAAAAGTATTGTTGGGTCTATCAACATAATTTCAATTAACTTGACTTTCATCTTCTGACCTTCGCTTAATGAATTTATATTTTGATAAGGATCGTAATTTACAAATTTTAATTTGTTTACCAAAAGGTCAATCTTGTACATATCCCATTTGGAATCCAACTTATTTTCAAGATACACTCCAACCATCTCATTCGGAAATGAAAATTCCTGTGGAATATATCCTATGATTTCATTTTGTATTTCTATGTTTCCGGAAGTCGGAGTCTCTATTCCATTTAAAAGTCTAAATAAAGTAGATTTACCACAGCCATTTTTACCCACTAAACCAATTTTCCTACCTTCGTTGATTTTTATGTCAACATCAATAAGAATATCTCTGCCGGAATAGTCTTTACATAGGTTTTTAGTGACTATCATTGGATAAATATACCACTTGAAACTATTTTAAACATAGAGTATAAAATATCTATTCGGGTTTTCTTCGTATTATGATACAAGACATAAAAGCACCAATAACAGTCTATACAGCCTTTAATCACAAGAAAAACAAGGCTTTTCCATATTTTTTAAAATGGGATGGGATAGGATACAAAATAGAATCGATAAATTTGCACCATACCTACAAATCAGGGTTTACACTCCTCCACGTCTTCTCTGTTTCAACTAAAACAATGTCTTTTAAATTAGTTCTAAACACCGATAATTTATTTTGGACAGTTGAGCAAATATCAGATGGAATATCTTAAAGACCTGCCCTTTAATCCAAAGAGTCCAACAATCATGCATATAGACATGAATTCGTGTTTTGCAACCGTAGAGCAACAGGCAGATGTAATGCTTAGAAACAAACCTATTGCTGTAGCGGCTTATAAAACTGACAACGGATGTATAATTGCCCCTTCGGTAGAGGCAAAGAAGCTGGGGATAAAAGTTGGAATGAGAGTAAAAGAAGGAAGAATGCTTTGCCCCGAGCTTATTGTTCTTGAACCCGACCCATGGAAGTATAGAAATGTTCATATTGGAATAAAAAACATTTTATCGACGTATACAAACAAAATAGCTCCAAAATCTATTGATGAGTTTGTGATAGATCTTGAAAGCTTTCCTTCAATGAAAAAAGGAATTATAAATGTTGGTTTGGAGATAAAAGAACGAATTAAAAAAGAAGTTGGGGATTATATTACAGTTTCTATAGGCATTGCTCCCAACAGATTTCTTGCAAAAACAGCTGCAGGACTAACAAAACCCAACGGACTAGACACAATTGATAAAACAAATCATTTGGAAATATTCTCAAGACTGGAACTTAACGATTTGTGCGGTATAAAAGCAAATAACACGGTAAGGTTAAACAAAGCAGGTATTTTCTCAGTCTTAGATTTTTATAACTCTTCTGCCAAAAAATTAAAAATGGCTTTTAACTCCATAGTCGGATACTACTGGTATATGAGATTACACGGATGGGAACCCGATGACGTTATATCCAACAGACAAAGCTTTGGGAACTCCGTAGCTTTACAAGGAAAATATGAAAAACCCGAAGAACTGTCCCCAATACTCATGAAGCTAATCCATAAAATGTCAGGAAGGATGAGAAAAGCTGGATATACAGCACACGGGGTTCATCTATCTCTTTTATATAAAAACGGATCTTTTTGGCATCAAGGAAAAAGTGTAAAAGAAGACTTATTTTCAACTGGAGATATTTACAAGATTGCTTACAAAACACTTCTCCACTCTCCTTACAGATTTCCAGTGCATACAATTGCTGTATCTTGTTTTAACTTATCAAAAATAAAAAATAGTCAGCTTGATTTTTTTGACAATATTCAAAAGAAAAAACTTCTCACAGACGCGCTGGACGACATTTCTGAAAGATGGGGAGATTTTGTAATTACACCAGCTATGATGTTGAATACAAAAGATTTGGTAAAAGACAGAATTTCTTTTGGAGGGGTTAGAGAGCTGGAAGATTTAATTACAATTTAAATAATTAATTTTAATACACTATCAAACTTTATTTGACTATCCCAAAAATGGTAAAATATATGGAATGCGCGTCTACATAGGTTATAAATATCGAAATTTTAAAGACAAAGAAGGATTGAAGGTTCTTTTGCAAAAAATATCAGACGAACTTTCGTCTTTAGGTCATAAAACGTTTATCTTGGGAAGGGACGAGTTTGAATGGACTCACCATAAAAGACCCTCCAAAAGTATTCTTCCAATTATAAAAAATATGAGAAAAAACGATGTTTTATTTGCAGTTATAGAGTGTGAAAGTAAAAGCAACGGTTTATTCATTGAATCTTTATTTGCCACTATTCTTGGAAAAAAAGTTATTCTAGCTGTTAAAGAGGGTGTGAGTCCAAAACCTTTCAGTTATTTTTCAAAAGATGTGATTGAATTTGAAAACTACGATAATCTTCTTGTTTCGGTTAAAGACCGTTTCAAGAATTTATAAATATTTCCTACCTTTTAATTTTTCAGGCATGTATTCCTGATCTGTTTTTTTAGCTTCTTTGCTGTGTTCATATTTATAATTCTTACCGTAACCAATTTCTTTCATAAATTTTGTAGGGGCATTTCTGATTTCTAAGGGAACAGGTAAATTACCGTATTTTTCAACATCTTCCTTCACCTTCCCATAAGCGGTATAAAGTTGATTGGATTTAGGCGCTTTTGCCATATACGTGACTACCTCTGCTAAAGCTAGCTCACATTCCGGCATTCCAATGACTTCACATGCCTTAAAGGCTGAAACAGCCAAATTTAGGGCATTTGGATCCTCTAAACCTATATCTTCAGAAGCAAACCTAACTACCCTTCTTGCGATATAAATTGGGTCCTGCCCAGCTTCAAGCATTCTCCCCAACCAATAAAGTGCTGAATCAGGGTCGGACCCTCTCATAGACTTATGTAATGCAGAAATTGTGTTATAAAACTCCTCGCCTTTCATATCAAAACCAAGGTTCCTTCTTTGTAAAGCATCTTCAACATTTTTCATGGATATTTTTTTAGTGTCGCTTAGTTGTGCTGATATTTCTAAAACATTTAGTCCAATCCTAGCATCTCCGTTTGAAGCAGTAATTAAAAAATCTAAAGCATCTGAATCAACCTCAACCCCCAGCATTATTTCAGCTCTCTTTAATATAATTTCCAGTTCCTTTGGCTCGTGTTGTCTAAGAATCAAAACTCGACATCTAGACATTAATGGATTTATAACTTCAAAAGAAGGGTTTTCCGTTGTTGCGCCAATAAAAATAATGCTCCCTTTTTCTACGTGCGGGAGTAACGAATCCTGCTGTGCTTTGTTAAATCTGTGAATCTCGTCAATAAATACTATTGGAGTTTTGGTTTCTTCACTTTCGGGTATTATTCCTAAACCTTTTTCGTTTGGATTTTTCTTTTTTGGAATTATTTTTTCAATATCTTTTGTGGAAGTATTTACGGCTGAGAATTCAAAAAATGGCCTTTCGAGCTCTTGAGAAATTATCCTAGCCAGTGTTGTTTTACCAGATCCCGGAGGACCCCAAAATATCAAAGAAGGAAAAAAGTCCGTGGTTTTGGATTTTTCTATCAAAGATTTAATAACTTCAATTATTTTGTCTTGACCTACAAAATCTACTATTTTCGAAGGTCTTAGTTTTTCTGCCAACGGTTCGTGTGACATAACTTGTTAAATTCTACACTGTTGGGCACTTCGTGTAAACTTCGGGTTCTGGTATTTTAGTTTGACAATATTTTTATCTTTTGCTAATCTGTTGTTCTTGAAAATTAAAAATGGTCACGTAGCTTAATTGGAAAAGCTTTCGGCTTTAGCCGAAGTGTTGAAGGTCCGAGTCCTTCCGTAGACCAATAGCGGGTATAGTTAAATGGTATAACCACTCGGTTTAGGTTCACAAGTAGCTTGTGCACGACCCGAGAGTTACAAGTTCAACTCTTGTTACCCGCGCCTTTCTTACCGTGATAGTCTAATGGAAAAACACTACTCTCCAAAAGTAGTAACAGAGGTTCGACTCCTTTTCACGGTGTATGCTATGTACGAGAAGAGTGTGCCTCCCCACCCTACTCAATCGTACATAGCATTTTTTTTATTTCCTATGTAAATCTGTGTTTAAAAATAATGGTTGATAGTTTATAATATTCAAGACCGTAATTTGTGTGAGGGGGCGTAGCTCAGTGGTTAGAGCACCTGCCTTTTAAGCAGGGTGTCGTGGGTTCGATCCCCACCGCCCTCACCAGAAAAGCGGATATCACCTTGTGTGGTAGCCGCTTTTTTGTTAGGTAGGGAGAGAATGCCGGAACGAGCGTAGCGAGTGAGGCGGGGTCGCGAGCTTTACAGATTGTTTGAGCACTAACGAAATACACAATGTGTTAAGACTTGTGACCGATCCCCACCGCCCTCACCAAGTAGACTTTATAATTAAACGTCTTTATTTTATAAGTAGTTTTCATATGATTAGTTGGTTCACAATATTATTAGCCGCCTTAGGTTACTTTCTTTTTTTCATGTTTCCCCTTAATAAAGGAGCTCCTTTTATTCCAAACAACAAGAGGAAAATACACTCACTGGTTGAAACACTGCAAGGAATGAAGGGTAAACATAAATTTGAAAAAGCAATAGATTTAGGTTCCGGGGATGGCCGCGTTTTAATAGCGTTAAATAAAGAAGGTTTCCATTGTGATGGTGTCGAGCTTAATAAAATTCTTCACAAACAATCAATTAAAAAAATAGAAAAAGCAGGTCTTGGAGATGTATGTACAATCTTTAACGAAGATTTTTTTAAAATTAATCTAAGCAAGTACGATTTAATAGTTCTTTGGCAATCACCTCAAATAATGAGTAAACTGTCTCAAAAATTAAAAATAGAACTAAAAAAAGGTACTGTAGTATGCAGTTATTATTTTAAAATTCCTGATTTAAATGAGATACACAATAAAGATAACTGGCACATTTACGCAATTTAACAAACTAAATCACCAATATTAAATTTAATTTTTAATTCGTAACCGTTGTCTGTAAATAAAAACACTGATAATATTTATTCTATGAAATTACAAAATAAAACTGCCATAGTAACTGGTGCTTCGAGTGGAATTGGTTTGGGAATTGCAAAACTTTTTTTGGAAAAAGGAGCAAATGTTGTTTTTTCCGATATAAACGAAGAAATTGGAAAAAATAGTGTCTCCGAGCTTGGAGAAAAAGCTTCTTTTCAAAAATGCGATGTTTCCAAATCTGAAGAAGTTTATAAACTAGTTGAAAACACAGTAGCCAAATATGGAAAACTTGATGTAATGGTAAATAACGCAGGAATTGGTGGTTTAGGGGGAATTTTAGAGTGTACAGATGAAGATTGGAAAAAAGTTATCGATATCAATCTTTCAGGTGTTTTTTATGGAACCAGCGCCGCTGCAAAAGCTATGAAAGCAACACAAACAAAAGGTTCAATCATAAACATGACCTCTATTTTGGGAATTGTTGGGTTTCAGGGAGCTATAGCATATAGTGCTGCAAAAGGAGGAGTTTCCAATTTAACAAGAGCCTCTGCACAAGATTTAGCTTTATCTGGAATAAGAGTAAATGCGATTGCCCCAGGTTTTATCGAGACAAATATGACTAAAGGCGTTTTACAAGATAATACTTTTAGCAATATGATAAAAAACAACACACCGTTGGGATATGTTGGCGACACGAAAGACATAGCCCAAGCTGCCTTGTATCTTGCATCGGACGATTCAGGATATGTTACAGGAATTATTCTTCCTGTGGACGGTGGGTGGACTTGTAGGTAGTCTTGATCACAGTTTTTTGAAATATATTAGAAACCCCAATCAAATTGTAACTATTGTGGAAGAAATTAGTCTTTTTTTACTACTTTGTAAAAAATAGAAGGCCCGAAGTATATATAAGCACCTAATTTCTGCATTGATTTTTCCAATAACAGCAGAATATTGAATGGTATATATTTTTTGAAAAACGGATGCCTTAAGTTTGAGACAGAGAGCTTCTTTTCGATTTTAAAACCACAATTATTTAATATCTCCTCTACTCTTTTAGGATGATGATTTAAAAAAGTAACATCTTTTGTTGCCACACTAACTGAATCTTTTTTTAAATATTCAATATTTCCCTTAATTATATTACTAATCAAAGATTTAAAATGAATCTTATTTGCCACCTCTAAAATAAAAACTCCATTGTCATTCAAGATCTCTCTTATTTGTAAAAAAGCCTTTTCGAGATCTTCTAAATGATGGGAAACTCTTATCATCGTAACAAAATCAAATCTCTCCTCTACTAAGGAGCTAATCTCATTTACATCCCCATTAACTATAGTTATTTTTATACCTAACTTACCTGCATTCCCTTCTGCAGTTTCTAAAAGTTTTTTAGAATAATCAAAAATATAAATAACTCCGAATCTTTCTTTAAGTATTGGTAACAAACGACCGAAACCACCACCGACATCGATTACTTTTTTAGACTCATCATAAAAACTTGGAAGCAACTTCTCCAAAGCAATGAATTCAGATGCATTTTCATAATCTCGACCTTGCCAATATTTTGTATAGTCATAGTTTTTATCGTTATAATCTGCAAGAACCATATCTCATATCGTACCTTAATTACTTAAAAATGAAAACAAAGGGATGAAAAAAGGTGATTTTTAGAAGTAGTAAATACTGGACATTAAAATAATATCTCAGTTGTAATGTTTAAAAAAATATAACGAAGAAGGCGGCGCGTAAACGCGCCGCCCCACCAATTACCAATACGAAATAAGTATTTCCTATTAATAGATATTATCTATTGAAATTTCTTTCAGGTCTTTCTTCTTTTGGTCTTGCAACAGAAACGACAAGCTTTCTGCCTTCTAACTCTTTCTCGTTCATTTCTGAGATTGCTCTTTCAGCTTCTGAATCGTCTTCTAATTCAACGAATCCAAAACCTTTGCTTCTTCCGCTCATTCTATCAAAGATGATAGATGCAGATAGAACATTCCCGTATGAGGAGAATAAGTCTCTTAAAGCGTCGTCTTTAACGCTGTAAGGTAAGTTACCTACGTATAATTTAGTCAAACTAACACACCACCTTCCAAAAACAAAATACAATTTAAGTCTCTCTAGAAATGGGAAATACTTTATAAGTTTGAGGACCGCAAGATTCCGAACATTCGTAAGAGAACAAAGGGATTATAGCATTCTTTTAAATAATTAAATAGTATCTTTTTCGTGACTACTTGCTTTATCTTTTACGATATCATTAATTAGCTCCATTGGTCTAATGTTTTTAAATATCCAAATAGAACAAATCACGAATATTAATCCAACAAAAAATAGGGGTTTGAATAATAATTTTAGATTTTTCATGGGCTTATTATCTATTTAATAGGAAAGGTTTTCAAATTTATAAAGCACTGCGATATACTTTATTTGGTAGTCTGTACTGCTTTTTCCTTTATTTTAGTTGCTTTTCTTCCTATCCTGTCTCTTAAATAGTATAGTTTAGCTCTCCTTACCTTACCCTTTTTAATCACTTTTACTTTTTCAATATTGGGTGAAAGGAAAGGGAATATTCTTTCCACTCCCACACTGTCCGCACCAATTTTTCTAACTGTAAATGTCTTTGAAACACCGGAGCCCTTTTTTGCTATTACTATACCTTGATAAGGCTGGGTTCTTACTTTATCACCTTCAATTATTTTATAACTTACTCTAATAGTATCCCCAACTCCAAAATCAGGAATTCTCTCTTCTCCCTTTTTTATTTCTTCCACACCTTCTAATTCTTCGGAAATATTTTCTTCTACAAACTCATCTCCAGCATTCTCAATATCTTTGACCTCGTCAGATTCTTCAGTATCTTCTACATCAACATCCTTTTCATCAGGCTTTTCTTCCTGAACTTCTTCAGTTTCAACAGCTCCGTCTGCAACTTCTTTTTCTTCTGTTTCATCTTTATTTATTTTTTTGTTTTCGTCTTGTGACATAAGCTAAGGAAGAGTATCAAATTTTATAAATAAATTCAATTATTTCTTTAAAGCCTTTACTTTTACCTTTTTATCTACGTCTATAACCAATCCTTCTTTATCAGCTTTAACTAAAACCTTTTCACCTTTAACAAGATCCCCTCTGATTATTCTATCTGACAGAACGTTATCCAATTCTTTTTGAATTAACCTTCGTAAAGGCCTGGCTCCGTACTCCTCACTATATCCCTTTTCAGCTAAGTAAGTAATCGCGGATTCACTTAGTTCAAACGACACTCCCTGCTCCATCAAAAGTTTTTTAGTTTTTTCTACCAATCTTCTTGTTATTTCTTTAGTATCTTCTTGACTTAAATTATTAAACATAACTATCTCATCGATTCTGTTCAAAAATTCAGGTCTAAAAGAGTTTTTTAATATTTCTGTAACCCTTGTAGAAATCTCTTTTTCTGACTCTTCTTTTTCTTTTTTAGAGCTTTTGTCGAAACCAATTTCCTGCCTTCTTAAAAAGTCAGACCCCACATTTGAGGTCATTATCAAAATTGTGTTTTTAAAATCCACGGTCCTTCCTTTGCTATCAGTGAGTCTTCCATCTTCCATAATCTGCAACAAGGCGTTAAAAGTATCGGGATGAGCTTTTTCAATCTCATCGAGTAGAATCACTGAAAATGGTTTTCTTCGAACTATATCTGTTAGCTGACCACCTTGATCAAATCCAATGTACCCCGGAGGAGCCCCGATAAGTTTACTCACAGAGTGTTTTTCCATATACTCACTCATATCCAATCTAACCATCATATCCTCATCTCCATATAAAGCTTCCGCTAATGCTTTTGCTAACTCTGTTTTACCAACCCCTGTAGGTCCTATAAATAAAAATGCTCCGATAGGTCTTTTAGGATCTTTTAAACCCGCCCTTGCTCTTCTTATGGCATCAGAGAGTACAGATATAGGTCTTCCTTGTCCTACAATCCTTTTACTGATAGTTTTTTCAAGATTTAGTAATCGCTCTCTTTCCTCAATATTTAAACTTTCCAGAGGTATTCCAGTTGCTCTTGATATAACCTTATAAACTGCTTCAGAACCAACTTCAGCTGTCTCTTCAAGCTTAGTCTTCGTCCATATCTCTAAAAGCTCGGCTTTAACCTTTTCAAGATTTTCTACTTTAGCTACAAGCTTATTTTTCTCATCAATGAGTAAATCTTTCTTTTTTATTTTTTTATTTAAGTCTTCAATTTCTTCTTCAAGAGTTTTTAAATTTTCCGGCTCTTTTACTTGAGATAATCTAACTAAGGCGCATGCCTCATCTATAAGATCAATCGCCTTGTCAGGTAAAAATCTTTCACTAATGTATCTGTCGCTCATTTTTACTGCTGTCTCTATAGCCTCATCTAATATTTTTACATGATGGTGTTTCTCATATCTTTCTCTCAAACCCTCTAAGATTTCTATAGTCTCGTCAGGTGTTGGCTCATCAACCATTATTGTTTGAAATCTTCTCTCCAAAGCCGCGTCTCTTTCAATATATTTTCTGTAATCATCTATTGTAGTGGCTCCCACCATTTGAAGTTCTCCTCTTGATAAAGCCGGTTTTAGAATATTCGCGGCATCCATAGAACCTTCGGCACTTCCAGCTCCCACGACTGTATGTAATTCATCTAAAAACAGGATTATCTGCCCTGAAGCTGTTATTACCTCTTGAATTATATCCTTTAATCTTTCCTCAAACATCCCTCTATGTGAAGTTCCTGCGACTATTGAAGCCATGTCGAGCATAAAAACTCTTTTTCCTCTTAGTGGCTCCGGTACCAGACCTTCCACGATTTTCTGAGCTAAACCTTCAACTATTGCAGTTTTACCTACACCGGGGTCTCCTATTAAAACGGGGTTATTCTTAGTTCTTCGAGATAAGATGTGTATTACTCTGTCTATCTCATCTTTTCTTCCTATAACAGGGTCTAATTTCCCTTGTCTTGCCATCTGGGTTAAATCTCTACCGAATTTTTCAAGCTTGGAAGCTGTTTCGGTTGTTTCCTGCATAACTTCTTCGTAACAGACCTCACAAAGGGCCATATAGACTTGTTTTCCATCAACTATTCTTGTTATTGGTATTCTCGCGGGTCTCTGCCCGCATCTGTGACATAAAACCATATTGTAGATATTAGCACTCTATACATTAGAGTGCAAGACCCAATTCTACCTATAAATAATAACAAATACCCTTAATGTTCCCACACATCGCTTACAAAAGGTTTTGATTCTACAGGAACTTTTTTAATAAATAATTGTCCTGCCCTCATCATCTCATTTGATTGTATTACCGACCATTCCTCGGCTTGATCTTCTCTGACCTCACAAACGACCTCATCGTGTACAGTCAAAACAATTGAGGCATCAATATTCTTTTCCTTGATTTTTTCAGTTAAAAACACCAAGGCATATTTAATAGCGTCAGCATTGGTTCCCTGAATAGGGTGATTCTTTGCTTGCCTCTGAATATGCGAGATCTTTCTTGTGTAATCAGGATCTGTAGGGTCTGGCTGAGCATACCATCTTTTTCTCCCAGCTGGAGTAGTGCTCCAACCCTTTTTTACCGCTTCCTTTGATACTCTATCAAGATATTTCTGAACTCCTGGGTATGACTTAAAGTATTTATCAAGATACTCACGTCCTCTTTCGGGTGATATACCAAGCTGTTTAGCTAAACTTGTCGGACCCCTTCCGTACATCAAGCCAAAATTAATTGATTTGGCGGCAAATCTTTCATTAGGGTATTTTTTTGCAAAGTCGTCTGTCATTTCAAGCCCGAACATCAGTGCTGCAGTGTGAGAATGTACATCTACACCCCTTTTAAAGGCATCCACCAAGTTGGCGTCTCCAGATAACTCCGCCATAATTCTCATTTCAAATGTAGAGTAATCTGTGGTTACTAGTTTGTAGCCAGGTTCAGGATTAAAACAAGATCTAAAAGGTGCATTTTCAGACTGTCTAGGTATTTGTTGAAAATTAGGATTATTACAAGAAAATCTTCCTGTTGCTGCGCCCAACTGGTTAAAATCAGGATGAATTCTTTTAGTGATGGGGTTTATTTTTGAAAGTAGATTCTCACCAAAAGCAGATACTAATTTTTCGTAGCCTCGGTATTCTCTTAAAATTTTAACTGTAGGATTATCACAAAGTTCTAAAATACCATCTCCCGTAGAGGGAAGATTTAAATGCATCTTATTATTAAAAAGATCCATAAGCTGAACCTGACTATTAATGTTTATTGAGTCCCCAATATTGCCAAAAAGGTCCACAGTATTTGATTTAAACAGAGGTCGTATATCCTGTTGAAATAATTTTGCTAACTCGTCTCTTTTTTTTGCGAGGTCGTTAATCAATTGTCTCCATCTTTTTACATCTATATGAACTCCTTTTAATTCCATATCCCCTACTACCCTTGTCGTAGCATATTCAAGCTTTGCGATGTCCACTAATTGTTCTTTTTTTAGTTTTTTGATTTGTTCCTCAAAAATAGGAAATAGAATTAATGTATCAACCGCACCGTATTTTAGCTGGGATTCATTTAATTTTGTTGACGCAGTCATGTATTCGAAAGATTCTCTAACACTTTTTTGAAGAGTTACTCCAGTGTATTTAACGGCTAAATCTTTTAAACTGTAATAACTACTTGATAAACCGGCATTTAATATTGTTTCGGTAAGCATCGTGTCAAAAATGTTACACATTGATATATGTAAATTTTGTTTTATGTGTTTATAGTCAAATTTTCCATTGTGGAGTATCTTTATTATCTTTGGATCTTCTAGAAATGATTTTATACGAGGCATTTCAGCCAATTTAAGGGCTCTGGCATCGAAAATGTAGGATTTCTCCGAAGTTCCAATTTGAACGGTTAACAAAATGCTGCTGTATGGGTCTAGGGAAGTACCTTCAATATCGACCCCAACAACTTTTTGTTTTTCGAGATCTTCCAACGCTTCGTTGTACTGACTTTCTGTTGTCACGTGGACATATATTGGATTTTCTGGATCAAATTTCAATTCCATACGAAATTATATTAACAGTTAATATCAAATAAATTTACAAACAGAGGTTAGGGTATTTGATACTTTTTACTGTATTAAGCTCTTTATAAGAGGTATTGCATAATCAGGTTTTACTTTTCCTCCAGTTTCTCTCATTATCTGACCAAACAAAAACTGAATAGAGCTCTCTTTACCATTTTTGTAATCTTCTACTGCTTTAGGGTTATTCTCCATCACCTTTATAATTAAATCTCTAAGGGCATTTTCATCAATTGATTCATCTGGAACCTGTAAATAATCTTTAAATTTATCAAATGTCCATAAGCGGGTTTCTTTTTTGTTTATTAAAGCACTAGCCAATTTTTTAGAATCTAAACCCTTTTTTATAAACTCTTCAAATTTATTTACTATATCCATCCCAAGATTATCAACCAAAACAATAGATTCTGCCATTTTTATTCCATAATTCTGAACTAATCTCTTTTTTATCATGTGGGGAAGTTCAGGAAGTTCTTTTTTTAACCCGTTTATATAACCGTTGCTAAAAACCATCGGGGGAATATCAGGTTCGGGAAAGTACCTGTAATCTTTGGCGTCTTCTTTAGTTCTTTGGGGAACTGTTTTTCCTGTAGTTTCATTGTAACCCCTATTCTCTTGTATGGGCATCTCTCCTTTTTCAAAAACCTGTAGTTGCCTTTCTATTTCCGCAATTACGGCCTTTTCCATAAACCTAAATGAGTTAATATTTTTTACCTCTACTTTATAATTAAAAAGCTCTCCTCTTTTCTCCATTTCCTGCGTTCTAAGTGAAATATTAGCCTCAAGTCTCATCTGCCCCTTCTCCATATCGACATCGCCGATATCTAAAAACCTAACTGTCTGCTGAATTTTTTTACAAAAATCTACTGCATCTGATGTATTTGAAAAAACAGGCTTTGTTACGATTTCTACCAACGGCATACCTGATTTATTAAAATCTAAAAGAGTCCTATCGTCTTCATGGAAAGATTTTGCTACATCTTCCTCCAGATGAATCCTTTCTATATCTGCAAAAAATCCCGAATCGAGTTCTACTTGACCACCCAAGCACAGTGGTTCTTTATATTGTGATATCTGATATCCCTTGGGAAGATCCGGATAAAAATAGTGTTTTCTATCAAATTTGGAATTCTGGTTCAGGTTGCAACCAAGAGCTAAACCTAATAATTGTGTTTTTCTAACAGCATCTTCGTTAGGAACCGGAAGTGCTCCAGGAAGACCTAAACACACCGGGCATGTAATTGAATTAGCTTCTTTTTCCCAGATATCAGCGCTACACCTGCAAAACATTTTTCTTTTTGTTCTTAAATGCAAGTGTATCTCAAGGCCTAAAACTAATTTGTAATTATCTCTTGTTACTTTTTCCATATTAAAACATCATATTTTTAAAACTAAACCCTCACTCCAACCTTATCTAAACCTTCTTTTAAATCTTGTACGGCTTTTATAACTACAAAATAAGGAGGTTCGTACCCAGATTCATGAACCAGATTATTTCTTACCTTGTGAGCTTCCCAAATTTTATTGTACTGATCTCTTTCAAAAAAATTCTCTGCATTTTTTAACCTCTCCCCCATTGTTTCCCCTTCAACTATATCTTTTAGAGCGTTGTCTAAAGATTTATCTGCAGTAATAAGAGCTTGTCTAAGTTGTGACGGACCTTTTTGAGATAAAAGAATATCAACATTTTTCCAATCCCTCTGAATTTTTTCTTTAGTCTCAACAGTAATTATTCTCCTTTTGATGCTTTTTTTAAAAAGTAGATTAAATAGACACATGTTTAAAAAGTCATAAAGATGGGAACTCTTTATGAAAATCGGTTCCTTCCTGAAATAAATTGGATACTTCTATTAAATTTTTCTCACCGAAAATCTTGCCGATGAATTGCAACCCGACAGGCATACCTTCACTTAAACCACAGGGGATAGAAATCCCTGGCAAACCGGCAACACTGCTGGGTTCTGATAAAAGATCCATCAGCTCTCCGTACATTGAGGATTTTTCACTTTGACCGAGTTCGGGAGCAACACAAGGCATAGATGGAGCAACAATTAAATCAATTTTTTTAAAAGCTTCTTCAAAATCATTTTTTATCAGGGTTCTCACTTTCTGAGCTTTTGAATAATAGGCATCATAATACCCTGCGCTTAAAGTGTACGTTCCAAGCATTATTCTTTTTTTAGCCTCAAATCCAAAGCTTTTTCGATCGTTACCGTATCTTATACCGTCAAGTCTGGCTAAGTTAGATGAAACCTCGGATCTTTGTAGAATTGTGTAAACAGCTATGGAGTATTTTGGATCTAAAAGATCCATTTCAATTATTTCTGCGCCCATTTCCTCAAGAATTTTTACTGCATCCTCGACCTTTTGCTTTACTTCAGACTCTAAATCAATATTAAAATAAGATATTGGTTTTCCTATTTTAAATCCTTTTAAACTAAAATTATTTGAAGGTGTGTAATCTTCAACTTCAGCTGGAGAAGAAGTAGCGTCACGGTGATCTTTTCCTGCAATAATATTCAAAACATAAGCGGCATCTTTAACATCTTTAGTTATGGGACCCGGGCTATCTGTTGAGGAAGCCATTGCTACAACTCCATATCTGCTGACTCTACCATAAGAAGGCTTCAAACCTGTAACGCCACACCAAGAAGCAGGGCCTCTAATACTTCCTCCGGTCTCACTGCCAATTGAAAACAGACACATGTTAGAAGCTACAGCAGCAGCTGAACCACCTGAAGATCCTCCAGGAACTCTGTGAATATCCCAAGGATTTTTTGTTGGGTAAAAATCAGATGTTTCGGTTGTAGAGCCATGAGCAAAGGCATCCATATTAGTTTTTCCAAGAAGAATAGCCCCAGCTTTTTTCAATCTTCCCGTTACGGTAGAATCAAAAGGAGGTACATAATTCTTAAGAACATTTGACCCAGCGGTGGTAACCAACCCCTTTACAGAAAAATTATCTTTACATAAATATGGAATCCCTAATAATGGTTTATTCTCAAAAATTACCGCACCAGTACCTGCTATCTCCTCGTCTGCTCTTTTAGCCTCATCCAAAGCATTTTTAGAATTAAGGGTAATTAAAGCTTTTATTTTTTTATCAACATTGTTTATTTGATTTAAACAAGCCTCAGTTATTTGTAAAGAACTAAACTCACCCTTTTTTAAACCTGCTATAGCTTCATGAATTGTAAGTTCATTTAATTTTTTCATCTTTTAAAAACAGGCTTAGTTGAGAATAAACCTTTGTAATTATCGCTAGAATTAGATAAAGCCTCCTCTTTAGTTAAAGAATCAGCTTCACTATCATCCTGAAAAACATCTGTTAGACCGGTAACTTGAAACGTCTCTCCCACCTTTGAAGTATCGAGCTCTTTTAAGGTTTGGATGTAACCAAGAGTATCACTCAAAAGGGTGGTTAACTTGTCTACTTCTCCTGAAATATCAAGATTGGCTAAATCCGCAATTTTTTTAACTTCTTCTTTTGAAATATATTTATCAGACATATAAAAATTACATGGCCTCAAGCCTTCTGATCCTTTCTGCAATGGGAGGGTGTGTATCAAAAAAGCTTGATACTCTATTTCCAAAATTTCCCCTCACGGGATCGCTTATATAAAGATGCGCGGTAGCGCTGTTTGCAGCCTCCAAAACATCTGTGTCTTGAGAAATTTTTCTTAAGGCATCTGCCAAACCCTTTGGATATCTTGTAATCATGGCAGATGTAGAGTCAGCTAAAAATTCCCTTTTCCTGCTTATTGCTAGTTTTATTAATGTAGCAATTAAGGGACTAATCATTAAAAATACTATTCCCAGTAAAAAAATTACCCCGCTAATAAAGCTATCATTATTGCTTCTTTTACCTCTTCTAAAAAAAGCACCTCTCGTGAACCAGTCAGCGATAAGAGATAAACTACCAACTAAAATACTTACGATAGACATCAATCTGGTATCAAAATTTCCGATATGGGACATTTCATGAGCTATAACTCCTTCGAGTTCTCTTTTTTCAAGTCTTTGAATAATACCTGTTGTTAAACAAACAACACCGTGATTTGGGTCTCTGCCGGTGGCAAAAGCGTTCATGGAACTATCATTTATGATGTAAACCTTAGGTTTCGGTAGTCCTGATGCAATCGCAATATTATCAACAAGATTATAGACTTCAGGCGCGTCTTCGTATTTAAGTTCTTTAGCTCCGGAAATTCCTAGAACCATTTTGTCTGAATTAAAATAAGAAATAAAACCGGAAACTCCTGATATTACCAAGGCCGTGCCCAACACTGAAGCACCCCCGGCTTCTGTAAAATACTCTCCAATAAACCAAGACAGGGCCGATATTATAGCTATAAATAAAGCCATAATAAGGACAGTGTCCCTCTTATTAGAACTAATGTTCTGATATATGTTAGGCATGCTAATTTACTTTAAAATTTTACTTCTACGTTTTCTCTTTCAGCTTCTTGTACCTCAAAGAATTCCTGAGGTTGGAATTTGAAGAAACCTGCAACTACGTTATTAGGAAATACAGCAATTTTCTCATTGTATTGTCTAACAACACTGTTGTAAAACTGTCTGGAATAAGCAACTTTGTCTTCAGTGTCAGCTAATTCTTTTTGTAATTCCCCAAAACTTGCTTGAGCTTTTAGTTCAGGATAAGCTTCTGCAACTGCAAATAGATTTTTCAACGCTCCCCCTAACATCTGATCTGCTTCTCCTGCTTCTTTAGGACTACTTGCTGACATTAATGCCGCTCTTGCTTGAGTTACTTTTTCAAACACTTCTTTTTCGTGGGATGCATAACCTTTTACAGTCTCGACTAAGTTGGGAATTAAGTCTGTTCTTCTTTTTAATTGAACATCAATCTGACTCCAAGCTTCCTTAATTCTTACACCTAATGTTACTAAGGAGTTGTAAACTCCCATAATAAATAAACCTAATATAACGACTACAGCTAAAATACCTAAAACCATTTAATATCACCTCCCTTTTAAAAATATGTGAACGCTAAAATTTTACATTAACTTAATTTTTTTAACAAACTCGTCATATTTTAGAGAATTTACGATGTTTTTCTTTTCAGCCCAACCTCTTCGAGCCATATAAATACCGTACTTCATAAAATTTAAATCTGAAATGGAGTGAGCGTCAGAGTTAATTATTAAATCAACACGCCAATCTATAGCCATTTTTATAAGATCGTCAGGAAGATCTAATCTGGATGGTTGACTGTTTATTTCCAAAAGGACGTTATTATCTCGGGCAGCAGAAAATATTTTAGTCCAATCAGGGTCTGCAGGATCTCTTTCATTTAACATTCTTCCTGAAGGATGGGATATCACACTTACGTAGGGATTTTCAATTGCTGATAATAATCTCTGGGTTACTGCTTCTCTGTCCTGACTAAAACCCGAGTGAATTCCTGCAATAACGTAATCTAAATTTTTTAAAATATCGTCGGGAAGAGACAGGGAATTATCTACCAAAATGTTTACTTCGTAACCAAACAACACTTTTATATCATTTTGCGAAGAATTTATTTCATCTATTTTTTTCCTGGTATCACTAACGATTTTTAAAACGGTTCCAAGGCCTCGGGATTGGATACTTGGTGCGTGGTCAGAAATACCGATATATTCATATCCCATTTTTTTAGCTTCCTCTACCATGTTTTCTAAAGTGTCTACACCATCAGAAAAATTAGTGTGAGAATGAATATCACCTTTTATGTCAGACAATTCTATTAGTTTAGGAAGTCTGTCTTTTTGAGCAAACTCTATTTCTTGATTACCATTTCTTATCTCAGGTGGAATCAGGGGAAGCCCCAGCTCATTATAAAAACCTTTTTCATCTGAAAATTCTTGTAAAGTGTCGCCTTTTTTAATTCCGTACTCGGATAAAGACATACCTTTATTTAATGCAAAATTTCTTAAAAGGATGTTGTGTTGTTTGGAACCGGTAAAATATTGAAGCATAGAGCCATAAGATTCAGGCTCGCTTACTCGGATGTCTACTTGAGCTTCGTTTTTTAACACTACACTAGCTTTTTTATCACCAACCACAAGAACTTCCTCTATTTCAGGAAATTTTAAAAAAAATTCGATTACTTTTTGCGGTTCTTTTGTTGATATCGGAATATCAAGATCACCAATAGTCGGATTTTTTCTTCGAAAAGACCCGCAGGCTTCTAATTCAATTACATACTCACATTCACTCATATATTTTTTAATTCTAGCTACAATCTCCTCCGCCTGCGGAAGAAGAAATCTTACTTTTTTATTTTTAGTAAGCTTTTGTTCTTCAACCGCTTCTAAAATGGATTTCTCCATTTTCTGTCCAAAACCTTCTATGATTTGGATTCTTCCTTTTTCAGCAGCCAATTTTATTTTTTCTAAAGCGTCTTCCCTATTGTCCAATTTGAAAGCTAAAGCTAGTTTATAAGCTCTCTTTGCTCCAATCCCTCGAAGACCTATGAGAGAAAACATACCTTCGGGAAGGGTTTTTTTAATTTCTTCAAACTCATTGACTGAACCTTGAGTAAAAAATTCATTTAAATGAGCTTCGATGCCGGGACCAATGCCGGGGATTTCTCCAAGTCTTTTATTTTCCCAAAGATCTTGAATTGAAACTGTAAGGTTTTCTAATACTGAAATGGCGTTTTGATAAGCTCTAACCCGAAAACTATTGAATCCCTTGACTTCCATAGCGGCAAGAATCTCCTTTAACATTACTATCACATCTTTATTGGAAATTCGGTTTTCCTGCATAATTTATTTTATCATTTTTAGAAGAAATATAAGGAAAATGGTGAGATTGTCGTTATAAAAGTAGATCTAAAATATACGGTTTTTAAGGACTTATTGATTATTTATTCTTATATTGATAACATAATGACTGCATTTATGGGGTCGTAGCTCAGCCTGGTTAGAGCGCTGCACTGTCACTGCAGAGGTCGCGGGTCCGAGTCCCGTCGGCCCCGCCAGAAAGCCTGACAGGGATTTATTCCTTGGCAGGCTTTTTGTGTAGACGGGACGAGGATAATTCGGACTGAGCGGTAGCGAAGGAGAGGGGGTCGCGAGCCAAGAAGCTCTAGGAACGAAGTGACTTAGAGATACTTGGACTTGTGACCGAGTCCCGTCGGCCCCGCCATTTAAATAATTATTATTTCCACTTTTACCCCAATATAGTAAGATAAATAGAAGTAAAACAAAATTTACAATTTATTGTATAAACAAAATAATGTCTAATAAGACTATAAATTTACTTAAAAAACTTATTGAAATACCTTCTTACGTTGGTGAGGGTGTAAATGAATCAGAAATAGGAAATTTTGTTTATGATTTCCTTAAAAAGAACACAAACCTTGAAGTTGAAAAGCAATTTGTTGAAGATAAAAGATTCAATATAGTAGCTTATAAAAACCCAAACCCCGAACTAATGTTTTTCTCCCATTTGGATACTGTCCCTCCTAAAAACTTCAAATCAAACTGCACAAAACCAATAGAAAAAGACGGAAAAATATTTGGATTAGGCTCTGTAGATATGAAATCGGGCTTGGCGGTATCACTTTCAATCGCGAATAAATTTAAAAACAACGATAATATTGCTTACATTTTTTCAGTTGATGAGGAATATGAGTTTAAAGGTGCCAAAGCCTTGGTTAAAAAATACAAATTTAAACCAAAATTAATAATCAATCCCGAACCCACTTCTCTACAAATACTGAATGGTTGTAGAGGGGTCACTGAATTTACTTTAAAAATTCACGGAAAATCTTGCCATGCAGGGTCAAAGAACTTAGGTATAAATGCAATTGAGAAATCTGTGGAACTGTTTGATAAATTTCAAAAAGAGATTAGTAAGTACGATAGCGAAAGCGGGAAAAACTCATTGAATTTAGCAGGACTTAATGGCGGTATCTTAAGAGAAAAAAATAAAGTTATAGGTAGCGGCAACCTTGCTCCAAATTATGCCTCGTGTATTGCTGAAATAAGAATATCAAATAGGAAACTAACTAAAAATTTTATTGAAAATAAAGTTAACTTAATCTCTAAAAAAATCGGGGTCAGAGTAAGTAATCTTGAATTTAAGTTTTTGATGAATCCCGCTTTTACACAAAAAGCCAAATTAAAAAATTTTGAAAGTATACTAAAAGAAAACAACATTAGACCTACTTACAGGGACATTAATAATTCCGGTTATTATGAAGTACAATTTCTTCAAGAAAATTGGGGAAGCGATATTTTGATTTTTGGACCCGGTCCATATGAAAAATCCCATCAAGAAGAAGAATATGTAGAAATTAAGACAATAAATATAGTAGAAAAGGTTTTTGAAGATTTTATAAATAACTACTATACAAGAAAAATATTTTAGTTTAATATTTTATGTATATATGAATAATGTTCTGCTCGATAACATATTGAGAGGAAAAACAAAAATTTTAAATCTGCTCTTTTTAGTCTTCATTGTTTCAATTACTAGCTCAATTTATTATGTTTTTGCTTCAGATACTTCAACTTTTAATCAAACCATAAATTCTGGAACTTTAACTGTAGATATTGTTGATGACACCTATGTTTCAGTTAGTGCACCATCAATTAATATGAGTACCCTATCGTTTGGATTTACATGTCAAACTTCAACAGGTACCTTTGGAACAACAACTCAACAAATATACGTTAAAAACCCAGATGCTGCGGATGGTGGTTGGACGGTATCTTTGGCAGGATCTTCGGATACAGCAGTATGGGATAGTGCCGGAACTGATTTCGATTTTAATGACCCAAACAGCTCTGGATGTGTAGATGGAGCAGGCGATCCGGATAGTTTAGGAGGTCAAATGACCGTAGATGCGTCAGGGGGATCTATTTCCGTAGGATCTTGCTCTACATGCACAACCACAGGAGTATCAGCAGGGTCTTCAAACTCATTTTCTGAAACGGTTACGGATGACATAACCATCTTATCAGGTGCAGCTGGTTCGGATGATATTGGAGATTGGACTTTACAAGGAGTTTCCATTTCTCAAAAAGTTCCTGCTGAACAACCCGCTGCTTCAGATTATGCAATCAACATGGTTCTGTCCATCCTTGCCAACTAATTTTTCATGAATTTAAATTTTAAAAAGACCCAAAACATTAAGTTTTATAAACTGTTTTTATTTTTAATTCTTATTACCATCTATTCAAAAATATTTTATTCACAAGCAATTGAATACAGTGGTTTTGGAGGTAAACCTGCTTTCCCCAGAGAAGACAATCCCAGAACCGAATCAATTTTTATTCATACAGCAGACCCTGGAAAAACAATAGACGAAGGAATTAGAGTTATAAACAATACCAATGAAACCAAAACTTTTGTAGTTTATGCCGCAGATTATACTAAATCTACAGACGGAGGATTTGCCTGTAAACAATATTCCCAAGATAAGAAAGGCATCGGAAACTGGGTGATTTTGGATAAAAATGAAGTAACACTAGACCCCATGTCCGAAGAAACAATTCTCTTTACGGTAAATGTTCCTGAAGATGTGGAAGTTGGAGAACACAACGGATGTATCTTAATTCAAGAAAAAAAACCTCCGTCAGAATCAGCAGGAATTTCTATTTCGGTAAGAACGGGTCTTAGGGTAGCTATCACAATTCCTGGAGAAATCATCAGAAAATTAAGTCTAAGCGATATTTTAGTAAAAAGAAAAGGCTTGGATAAACTAACATTAAGTTTAAGCGTTAGTAATACTGGAAATGTTTCCGTAGATACTGATGTAAAAGTGAGAGTCTCTAATTTGTTAGACAAAGAAATAATAATTTTCGGTGGGCAATACCCCATATTTAGAAGTGATGTGGCTACTTACAACTACGATGTAAAATCCCCAACTTTTGGATCAATTTATAAAGCTAAAGGAATAGTCACATATGACGGAAATGCAGCTGCCGTGATTGGGGAAACAGGTTCGAGCAATCCGATTACCATTGAAACCAGACCAATCTACTTCATTGTGTTCCCGACTCTTAAAGGTTTGGCAATAATTTTATCTGTCATTTTCTTTTTAATTTTCTTGCTTTTAAAAATCATAATAAAGAAAAAAAGACAAAAATGGATCATGAAAAATTGGGTTCAATATAAAGCAAGGAAAGGTGATGATATAAATTCTTTATCTGATAGATATAATGTTAATTGGAAATTACTTGCTAAGACAAACAAACTCAGACCTCCTTACATTATTAAATCGGGTGATATTCTAAGAGTACCGCCAAAAATTAATGGAAATAAAAATACTTTTACTAAAAATTTAAAAAAATTAGGTAAAGATAACGATAATATAATATCTAAAAGAGCATCTGATAAAATAAAATCGGTGAAGAAACCTAAAGTCGTTAATCCAAACAATATCCACAATAAGCTTGAATCTGATTTTAATTCAAAACCTAATTCTATAAACAAGCCGCAATTAAAACCAAAATCCAAACCTAAGCCTAAAAACTTTACCAAATCAAAACCCGCTGTAAATAAAGAACCACCTTCCAAGCCTTCGGTTGATGAAATTAGTAGTATCATATGATTTTCAAGTTAATATTAAATAAGAAATCCCTTTCTCTATTATCTCTTTTTATTTTTTTTATCATCTTTACTCCTCATACATATGCTTTAAATACCAACATTAGACCTAACGGCGATACTACGACTATCCAATGGACCAGTACAGCAACAACACACTATACAGAAATTGACGAAACGGTTGTGCAACCAACCGCGGGAACTACCACAGATAACGTAAATAATGGAGGTACAGGCACAAATGTAGATAGATATACCATGGGAACAATCAGTTCAATAGCCCAAGCTACACAAATCGTAGTATGGGTTTACGGATACGCAAGTAAAAACAACTCTGTAATGAGCGTCGACCTTTACTATGACGGCAGTTTGCAAAATCAAGGAACTGTAACTTTAAGAGGCTCTTACAGTTGGACATCCGCTACTTTTACCGGACTTACTCTATCTCAATCAAATCTAGATAGTTTAGAAATTTCTATCAGTGGTGATACCACCGGAAGAACATACTACGTAGCTACTTTATACGCAGACGTAACCTATACTGCGGGGTCTTTATCCGTAGATATTGTAGATTCCACGGGGGTTAGTGTTTCAAGCCCGTCTATCAGTATGTCTGAAAAAACTTTTGATTTTTCAAACCAGAATTCTACGGGAACATTTGGCGCCAGTAGTCAAAAAATTAGAGTCAACAACACCACAGGCAGTCCGTCGTGGACTCTTTCTCTGGCCGCAGTTGGAGGTTCTACTGATTTTTGGAACGGTTCTACCGACTATGATTATAATGATCCTTCATCTAACGCAAATGACGGTTCAGATAGTGATAGTCTGGGTGGCCAAATGAGTCTAAATCCCTCAAACGGAACAATTACTCCCCAATCTGGATGTTCTAACACCGGGTTAAGTTTAGGAAGCAGCTCTTCATATAACGAAGAAAGCTTAGTTAATTCAATAACTTTAATGTCTTCAACCGCTTCGGCATCTACAAATTGTTATTGGGATTTAACAGGGGTTTCGGTTAATCAATCAATCCCTCGGGAGCAGCCTGCAGGATCCTACTCTATAAGAATGGTATTGACAATTGTTGCAAACTAAGTAACATCACCGTTACTTATGAGGTTTCCTATCAAGGGAACCGTTTTCATAGTTATTTTCCTGCTAAGAATTAGTTTTTTTGGATATTTGCAGCCTGCTCTAGCTGAGAATACGGTTGCTTTTAAAATGGTTATACTACCTGCTAAAAAAATTGTTCTTGAAGATGTTGTTTTTAAATACGTTAGCTATAAAAAATCTCATAGAATTGTTGAACCTTCCTACAAACCCTACTCTTTAATTAATACAAATGTTATAACAACAACTACAATCTAAGAGCCATGCTCTAATATCAATAGAATATCCGTCTTGAAATTTTATAATTCTTATCTAAAATGATTTTTAATGGATAATAAGTTCGAATTAAAAAATCTTGCCACTAAAAAGGAACTTAATGATGCTATTAATCCTTTAAAAGCGGATGTTAAAACCTTAAAAAAAGATGTATCGATATTGAAGTCTGATGTAGCGATATTAAAGAAATCAGTTTTAAATATTGAAAGTAAGATTAATATTTATTCAGATATGTATGAGGTCAACAAATGGAATTCTGAAAAATTAGCAAACAGAGTTAATAAACTTGAAAAACACGCTGGATTAACACCTCCTCAGGAGTTTTTAGTATCAGGCATATAAATCCTCCAATATAGATATTAATTTAAATTTCCATTATTTTTGTGTTAATATGCAATTACTCTGCCCCTAAGAAAATCTTTCTAAAGTATATTTATTACTTAAAAGGGGGTGTTAATTTTTAAAAATATGGCAGAAACCGATAAAGTTAATAACAAAAAAGAAGGTAAAGACGGTTTATCGCTTATCATAGGAGGCATTTTCATAATGACATTGGTATTTGCAACCTATAATTATTTTAATAAAGGGAGAGAAAAAAATAATGAAGAGGAAAAAGAGAAAAGTTTCATTGAAAGTATTTTTGACAGAGACAAGGGGGATTTGAACGGAGATGGTGTAATGGAGGATTCAAAGGAAGAAAAAATTGAAGAGGAGAGCAAATTAAATATTAGTTCAGAAGAGATAGGATGGGTTGCTAATGATTACAAAGAAGGAGACATAAAAGGGAAAACATATACAGTCGTGGAAGGAGATACATTGTGGGAAATTGCAGAAGCAGTCTACGGAAACGGATTTGAATGGGAACGAATATTAAGTGCGAACAGCGATTCTATTTCGTACCTACCAAACGGATCTCAAGCATTGATAGTTCCCGATCAAGTTCTTCAATTACCGTAAGGATCTTTTTCATTATTTAATATTAATATTAAAAAAGTCACAAACCAATACATTTGGTTGTGTGACTTGTTGTTTAAGATATAATAGGTAAGATTCTAGTTTAATTGTGAGTTTAAAGAGTTAATATCTGAAGTATTTTCGCGGGCGTGGCTTAGTGGTAAAGCGTCTCCTTCCCAAGGAGAAGATCGCGGGTTCGAATCCCGTCGCCCGCTCCAGAGAGGTTGGCAGGATTTTATGTCCTGACAAGCTCTCTGGATAGACGGGATGAGAATGCCGGAGCGAACGAAGTGAGCGAGGCGGGGTCGAGTGCTTTAGAAACTCTTACGAATGAAATGAGTTAGAGTGTCTTAAGACAGGTGACCGAATCCCGTCGCCCGCTCCAGATGTTAGAAGTTCCGACCATTCCGTCTCCCCATAACATTAATTATAAAAATCAAAGCATCAAGTGATATAATGACTCTCACCAAAACTGAAAGGAGACTGATATGTATATAGCGTTTGAAGGAGGAGAAGGGTCAGGAAAGAGCTGCGTGATTAAATACGTAGCCAGCACATTAATAACTAAGGGCTATAAAGTACTAACTATAAGAGAGCCAGGTGGAACTGAGGTTGGTAGTGCAATAAGAGACATACTGTTAAACAAAATTAATTTAAAAATTTCGGGAGCAACCGAAACACTATTATTTTTTGCAGCAAGAGCGCAATTAATTCTCGATGTTGTGAAACCTTCGCTGGAAAGAGACGAGATAGTTTTAACTGACAGGTGTTATCTATCATCATATGCATACCAAGGTTACGGAAGAGGTATGGATCTACATGATTTGGATATTTTAACTAATATATCAATAGGCAAGAACAGACCAGACCTCGTAATTCTTTTGAACGTGGAACCAAAGCTAGGTTTATCAAGAAAACACAATCAAAACGAGACAAATAGACTAGAACTTGAGGCAATAGAGTTCCATGAAAGAGTCCGACAGGGATACCTTAACATGGCAAAACAAGATTCAAAAAAATGGAGCGTAATTGATTCTTCTCAACCAATTGAAGAAGTTCAAAATCAAATCTTATCCATAATTATGAAGTCTTTGAATAAGAGTAAAAGACAGTAATCAAGAAGGTAAAACCAGACATTCGATAAGGAGTCCACATGAAGATAATTAATGCATATTTCCACATAGAAGATGACCTTGATGGAGATAAGATACTTAAGAAATTGGAGTACTGGGCAAGAAATTGTTACAAATCTGAGGAAAAAATTTCTGAAGAATCAGCAAGGATATTTATTAAAGCTAGGCTTCAAAGCACAGATCCTCACGAGGGAATTGTTGAACACGAGAAAGTGACAGTACGCTTTATTTGTGATCGTGGTATCTCTCATGAAATAGTCCGACACAGAATTGGGTCCTACCTTCAAGAATCAACAAGGTACTGCAATTACAAGTCAGACGGAATAGTTGTTATTGAGCCAAAGTTCTTCGTAGGAAATGAAAAACGCTACAATATTTGGCTAGATGCTATGCAACACTGTGAAAATGCATACATTGCACTTATTGAAGATGGCGCAAAACCTGAAGAAGCAAGAACAGTACTTCCGAACTCCCTAAAAACCGAGATAATTGTCACCTACAATCTCTCGAGCTGGAGAAATTTTTTCAAAAAGAGATGTTCAAAAAGGGCCCATCCCCAAATGAGAGAGCTATCAATACCTCTTCTAAAAGAGTTTCAAAGATTAATCCCCGTAATCTTTGATGACATAAAATACGAAGAGTAAATCTACAAAGCCATTAATTACAAATTAGTGGCTTTTTATTTATCAAAAATAGTAAGTAGGCCAAACTATTAAAAATAAAAATAGATAGATATTTCCAGACTCGATTGGTGCTCCAGATGTTTATACCCGTAATTTATGACAACAAAAGTATGAAAAGATTCTTAATCAACATCATTTTATTTATAGACAATAAATTATTTAAATCTATAAAAGTACCAACCATAGAACCGGATCAGAAAACGATCTACAGTCTTAAATACTTAAAGGAAATAAATAAAGAACTAGAAAATAAAAACATTCCTACATGGATTACAGGATCATGGGCCATAGCAATTCTTTCAAACAGCTATTTTAAGAATATAAATGACATTGATCTAGTAACAACAGATAAGGGAATTAAACCACTGTGTGAAATCCTAGAGTTGTTGGGATATAAAAAAGGTGTTTCTAAATGGCCGAACATGTATATGTATACTAAAGATGGGGTTGATGTTGAGTTCTTTAGCAAAGATAATAAAAATCATATCTACTACGGCAAACGTTTTTGTGAAGCTAAAGTTAATTTTGAGAATACTACATTTAATACCCTGTCTGTTAACACAATAAAAGAAGAGTAAATTGAAGCTTTCTTAAGAAGAGGAAGAAATATAAAGCTGGATTTAACAAAAGTTAAGATTTTAACAGAGCTAGATCAAAACAAATAATAAGTACACAGGTTTCCAGACTCGACTGGTGCTCCAGAGAGGTTGGCAGGATTTTACGTCCTGACAAGCTCTCTGGTAAAACGGGATGAGAATGCCGGAGCGAACGAAGTGAGCGAGGCGGGGTCGCGTGCTTTAGAGACTCTTACGAATAAGTATGAGTTAGAGTGTCTTAAGACAGGTGACCGAATCCCGTCGCCCGCTCCAGATGTTTGAAGTTCCGATAGACCCGTCTCCCTACCAAGAAGTCTAAATTTAATGTAAAATATTAACATGGAACCGAAGGCAGAAGAAATAAAAAAGCAACTCAGAAAGTTTAACTTAATGGGGTATGCAGATGAGAGTGTAAAGTATGAGGACAATGGTAAGAAGGGAAAAATACTAACAAGAACAGATGGTAACTGGAAATATGAGGATGAGTACTATGGAGGAGAGCCATACTCTGGTAATGAAACACTTTGGTATAACGGAAAAGATATTTTTAGATGTGTTTATTGGGGAAAAGTTGCTACAGGAATTAATTTTTCAGATATTTATTCTTTCTTAAGAAAGGCATTAAAAGAGCAACCAAACGGAAAATGTGTTCATAGAGGCCCAGAGAAGTTTACAGAAGATAATTTGACTTACACAAACGAGTGCGAGGGAAATATTGAAGAATTTATTCAAACTGAGAGAATATTTCTTGATGAGAAAGAGGTTTATATAGCTCACTTTATCGGTGGAAGAGTAAATGTACAAAAATAAGTAGTAATATCCAAACTCGAACGGTGCTCCAGATGTTTGAAGTTCCGACCGTTCCGTCTCCCTAGGCTTTTGTTAGAAGTTCCAACTGACTCGCTTGGGTTACCATAGTTTATCCTAATTTTTTCGACTTATTTTCGTATCCTGGAGAGTTATTTCCAGACCCGTCGAACCCTATGTTACGCTTGAAGTTCCGACCACTCTAAAAATGTTGATTTGGCTTGATGCTATATATAAAGAAATTAACCTATTAGTGAATCTTGGATAAATTGAAGGACATTATCAACTACTTCATTTTCGTGATTATCAAAGCTATGCTCTGCATCTTCGATAACAGTTGTTTTAATAATAGGTGAAGATTTAAACTGTCTCTCAAATAATTTTTGAGCATTCGTTACATCAGAAACAGGTAAAATTCCCTGATCTTTTGTGCCAAAGATACCTAATACAGGTACTTTTATATTATTTACCAAACCCCAATCGTGATTACGGTCTGTATAACAAAATACATTACAATTTGAATCTTCTCCAAAGAAATTTAAATAAGTTTTTGCTGAAAAGAAATACTCCCCATCTACTTTATCCAGCAATAATTGTTCCACTCTTCCTTCTTCAATAAGTTTCTTTGACTCTTGAAGCATTTTCTCATGCAATTCTTTATTAATTAAAGTTAAACCTAGCATATCAACAGGACTTATTAAAATTAACCCATTTATATAATCTGGATTTTTCTTATTCATGTAATAAATAACTTTTGATGGTGCTAAACTGTGAGCTTGTATAAAGATATTTTTATAACCTAAATCTTTAGCAAATTGTACCCAAGCATGAATATCTTCTACACAATCCTCAAATATCTCTAAGGCATTTCCACAATTAGGATATTCATCAGGTTCTTTAAAAAACATCGTAATTGATCCCGTACCTCTATGGTTACCTACAAGAAAAGCACAGTTATTTTTAGGAAATAAATCATGAAAACTTTGATACCACCTATTAGTGTAAGGGTCTCCACCCATACCATGGATGTGCACTATTATAGTTTCTTTTGAATTTTCAGGTTCGGATAAAAATCCTGAGAGATATAATTTATCAGAGGTAACAGTATTAACTATCTTCATGAGCATATTCTAGTTAGTACCCTCGATAAAAGCAATAATCAGTAAGATGTTCCCACAGCTTTTTATACTGTCTCATTTGTCTCACTTCTGAGTGTAACGAAGATGCAAGCTATGCTTATTTCTA
>CAZSDQ010000006.1:37763-39153 GCA_964605725.1 uncultured Candidatus Saccharibacteria bacterium | reverse complement strand
TCGTAACCCTCAGCATCTATACTCATAAAATCAATCTCAATGCCTTCAGGTAAATACTCATCCAAAACATCTTCTAATTTTCTAACTTCAACTTTTTTGACTTCTAAAAGCTCATACCCTTGAGAAACATATTCTTCAGATTGTTTTTTAGAAAAAGTATTCAATAAACTTGGAAAAAACAAATAAAAATCTAGATGGCCGCTATTTTCACCAACTCCGACATTAAGATTTATGTCTCTTTCCCTATATTTTTTAATTTTGTTAAAACAGTTTGGATCAGGTTCAATATTTATACCCCTCCAACCCCTTTTATAAAAATAGTAAGAGTTATTCTTTCTTTTTGGGTCATTTGTTCCAACATCAACACAAAAACCTTTGTAATTTTTTGGAAATTGCTTAGATAAAAACAAGTCTTCCCCTAAATGAGAATAAGAACCTAAGAAAATTAATCTAAAGTATCTCTTAAGCTCAGGTAAAATATATGAAATAACCCTATTAAAGCCGTAAACTTTAATTTTTCTAAATAAATCCATAGTTTTTCTAGCTCTACGAAAATAAAAAAGATACTTTCTCCAATACTTTAAATAAAATACTTTCTATACCAATAATTAAAACCTAAAATCCTTAATAACTTAAATTCGTTGTTTACCCTACCCTCTAAATGCTCTTCATAAATCCTTCTAACATAATCCAAATCAAAAAAACCATTATCTATAAACAAAAACTCATCAAACAAATCTTTTAATTCACTTTTTATCCAATCCCCCAAAGGAACTCCAAACCCTTTCTTTTCTCTATAAATAATATCTTCATCGACATATCTAATCGCTAATTTCTTCAGTAAATACTTTTTCTCACCATTTCGTATCTTCCAACTTCCTCCCAAACTAAATACAAATTCCGCTAAATTTTTATCTAACAAAGGATTTCTCATTTCCAAAGAATTAGACATGGTTGCCCTATCACCTTTTACTAAATACCAATCTGGAAGTTGAATCTTGCAATCTAAATGCAAACTTCGATTGATATTATCTTTTTGCTTAAAAAAAGAATCGTATTCCTTAGCTTCAGAAAAAATTTCATCAGTTGAAAAGGAATAATCTTTTACCAAATTTGAAACCTCACCAGCAAGAAAACTGCCGCTTCCAAAAATAAACTGTCTTGAGTAAAAACTCTCATCAAAACTGCTTAATAATTTAAAATAAGAACTATCCTTTTTAAAAAGTTTCTTTCCTAACCCTGAAATAAACTTCAAATAACTATAATTTTCAATAAAATCTTGCGCTTTGTACTTAGAATACCCACCAAATACCTCGTCACCACCATCTCCACTTAAAGCAACGGTAATGTTCTTTTTTGCAAACTTAGAAACAAAATACAATGGAATAAT
>CAZSDQ010000006.1:0-37663 GCA_964605725.1 uncultured Candidatus Saccharibacteria bacterium | reverse complement strand
AAGCAACGGTAATGTTCTTTTTTGCAAACTTAGAAACAAAATACAATGGAATAATAGCCGCATCGGCTAAAGGCTCGTCAAGATAATCTAATATTTCAATAAAGTTTTCTTTAACTAAGCTGTTTTCAAAATAACAAAGATTAGATTTGATACCCAGCTTTTGTGCCACTCTTTTTGCATATTCTAACTCATCAGCTCTTGGGTAATCTTTATAGCAAACAGTAAAAGAATTAACATCATTCGAGATTTGGGACATATAAGAAGCAACTAGGCTACTATCAACCCCACCACTCAAAAAAACTCCAAGGAGAACATCAGATATTAATCTTTTTTCAACTGACTTTTTTATCAAGTCTTCTGTTTTGTCCAATATATCTTCTTCAGACATCTCATCTCTTAATTCAATATTTTCTAAATTCCAGAATCTTTTTTTATCTGAGATTTCCCACTTTTCAATGTCAAAAATAAAGCTTGTGGAAGGTTCTAACTTTTTTATTTTGTCAAAAATACTATTTGGTGATGGTACATATCCGTAAAATAGGTATTTACTCAAAGATAATTTATCTACACGGCATTTCTTTTTAATTTCCGAGTCATTAATAACAGCTTTTATTTCAGACGCAAAAATAAAAGCATCTTCGTCAAAATAATAGTAGAGAGGCTTTTTTCCAAAATGATCTCTGGCGAAAGAAATAACTTTCTTTTGTTTATCGTAAATTGCAAAGGCAAACATTCCTTCTATTTTTTGTAAAAGCCCACCCAAACCCCATTTTTTATAACCATTCAACAAAACTTCGGTATCAGAGTGGCTTTTCCATTCAAACCCATCCCCTAACTCATCTTTTAATTCTTTAAAATTGTATATCTCTCCATTAAAAACAATTCCAACATCCCCAATCTCATCAAACATCGGCTGATTTCCTTTTTCTGAAAGATCGATTATGGAAAGTCTTCTAAAACCAAGTCCGATATTGTTATCAAAATATGTGCCTGAGTTATCAGGACCTCTGCTTTTTAAAGTATCCAAAGAACTTAAAAAACTATCTTTGTCTATTTCACTTTTTTTATTTATTCTTCCGTAAATTCCACACATGTTAATTTATTTCTACAGTACTTTTTAATTTCCCCGTAAAAAGATATACCATTCCGTCAATAAATCCTTTCCAATATAATTTTACTAAATCCAATCTTTTATTTTTTAAGGCAAAAAAGGAATAAACACAAGGCCAAAACCAAGAGAAAAATATTGTGTAAAGAAATTTATTTATAAAATTACCGTATCTTGCGATGTATACAACTCTGTTTCTCATTAAACAATAGGCCTTCTGTTTAAATTTTCCTCCCATGCTGATTGGTTTTAAATCATCTTCTTTTTTAATTTTGTGATAGGTTTTTGCTTTGGGAACAATACAACATTTAAAACCTTTCTTTTGAATCATTTTTGCAAAATCAGGCTCTGTGTAAGTTTGGATTAATTTCTCATCGAAGTAACCACAAACTTCAAAGGCTTCTTTTTTAATCATGAAAACATTAGGAATTCCGTCGCTGTCGTAATAATCTTTTTCTTCTTCTCCAACAAAATAGCTGGTTTTTCCAGTAATAAGACTAATTTTTTGACCATCCATATACTTTTCCTTACTTTCAAAGTAGTACATGGAGGGACCTATCATTCCAAATTCAGGGTTATTTTCTGCAAAATCTAAAAGATTGAAGATCATTTCTTTATCAATAATATTGTCATCATCTATAAAAAGAACATACTTCCCGGAGGAATTTTTGGCCCCGATGTTTCTGGATCTAACCATCATCTGTTGAGTATAGTTGTGAATTATTTTTACATTTTTTAAACCAATGTTTTTGTCCGTTATTTTTTCAGTTCCATCATCGGAAGCATCGTCCACAATTATTAACTCGTGTTCAATATTTTTTAAATCCGATTCTTTTATTGAATCAATACACTCAAGTAAATCTATTTTTCTATTTCTTGTTGTTATTACTATTGATAGATCCATTTTTAATTATTTTTTTACTCTCTTCCAAGATTTTTTATATAAAAATGCGGGAATGGGAGAGATGTATTTTAGTATTTTCCAATCAGAAATTACTCTTTTCTTCTGAACCTCTGTTCTAAACTTCCAGATACCTTTTATATTTTCAGTCATATAGGATAGTCTGCTCAACAGTTCTTTGATAATCTCTTTATCAAAATTAGATTTAATTAATAAAAACAACAATATTAAAATAACATAAAGTAAATATAAGGGGAGAATTAATAGCAACATAGGAAACGAATAGCAGTTAAACATAAGTAGTAATTGAGATGACAATGTCCGCGCTATCCATTTAGGTCCGGGAAAACCTGTAACTCCCCCACCATAGTGATGGATATAGGTATCATTGTTCACGTACAATTTATAACCTAGAATATTGTATCTCCAAGAAAGCTCTGCATCTTCACCGTAAAGAAAAATATACTCTTCAAATCCCCCGACGTCTAAAAATGTCTCTCTTTGGGTAAAAAATGGACTTCCAGATAATATAAAAAAATTCTTGTCACTCCAAACGTATTCCGGATATGCAAATCCAAACAAATCAACTTTATTACCACCTGCGATATGAGAATTACTTGGATCAATCTCAAAACCAACCATCCGGCAACTCAACCCTCCAATCTTTATAGAATCACTAACCTTCTGCTTAAAACAGTTAACCATTTTCTCTGTAAAATCTTCCGGTAAGTACATATCTTCATTTAGGAAAAACAGATATTTACCTACAGCTTCTTTAGCACCCCTGTTGCAGGCAGAGCCGTAACCTCTATTCTCATATTGAATTACTTTAACATCTTTATGATTACTACTGACATAATTTATGGACTCATCGGATGATCCGTTATCCACCATAATTATTTCAAAATCTTGTAAAGTTTGACTATAAATACTTCGAAGTAATCTGGGTAGAAATTTTAAACCATTGAAATTTACAATAATTATTGAAACTAGAGGTACATTAATTTCCATTCTACTCAATCCTTATTTCTGGTAAAGGTAAAATAAATTTTACCCCCTTACTTATTAAATCCTTTTCCTGTTCTCTGATCGAATCATAATAATTCCAAGCTAAAACCAAAAAATAATCCGGAGGGTTTTCCCGAGCTTTTTCTAAACCATAGATAGGGATATGTACACCCGGCATTAACTTACCTGCACGTAGAGGGGAAACATCTACGATATAGTCTAGGAAATTTTCATCAATTTGACAGTAATTTAATAAAATTGCACCTCTACCTGGAGCACCGTAACCAACAATAGTACAACCCTCTTTCTTTAATTTTTTTAAAAGATTTAAAAGGCTCACTCTATGCTTTTTACAATCCTCACCAAACTTCAATAAAGATTTTAAATTAATGGATTTTTCATCTTCAATGAAACTCAAAACAGACACACTGACGGGTCTTTTTGAGGATTTTTTAACCGCCACTGCCCTTAAACCACCACCGTGCATATCTAAATGGACTACATCGATTAATCTCATACCAGCTCTTTTGAAAATATTTTGCAATGCGGTCACACTATAGTAACTCAAATGCTCGTGATAAGTAGTATCATACTGAGTTCGTCTTACTAAATCCTTTAGATAATGTACTTCGACAATAAAGACTCCTTCGGTTTTAAGAATAATTTTTGCTGCTTCAATAATTTCTTGAATATCGTCTACATGTGCAAATACGTTACTTCCTGTTACAACATCTACTTTTCCAATTTTTTTTCTTAAGGATTCTGCGATGTTTTTATCAAAGTATGAAGTATATACCTCTAAACCTTTATTTTTGGCTATCTCTGTGACGTTCTCTGATGGATCAACCCCAAAAGCTCGAATATTTTCATGATCTTTGAAGTATTGTAATAAAACACCATCATTACAACCAAATTCTAAAATTTTTGAATTTTTTTTAGTCAAATATTTCTCAGTCAGATATTCAGCGTATTTTTGAAAATGAGAAGATAAAGATTTAATAACTGAAGAAACATAAAAATATTCTTTGAATAATACTGAAGGATCAACAACATCAATTACCTGAGCTAAACCACAATCTTGGCAATAATAAACTTTCAATGGAAATTTTTTCTCTGCTGCTATCTCTTCACTGGTCAAAAAACCACCAGCCAAAGGAACATTACCAAGATCTAAAAATAATATAAGATTTTTTCCACCACACCCTCTGCACGTATTCCTATGTTTTATTAATACCATTTATTTAAAGAAATCCTTTAAATTAACCTTATCCAATGTTTTAAGATAGGCAATTGCCTCTTTCTGAATATTATTTTCAAACCACCCATCTTTTTCCAACAAATCCTCTATTTGTTTTTGCGTTAATAAATTAGTATTTTTAGAAGTGTATTCCTCAACTCTATTACCCAATTTCCTTTCTTTTTTATATAATTCTGATAACCCAGGAATTTTTATGGTTGGCAATATAACAAAGTATTTTCCAACATCATAGGTATGATCAATCTCATAACGAGAGACTAATACTTCGCACACCTTCTCACCTGGCCTAATCCCAATCATCTTCGTCTTGGTTTTTTCGTTTCCCAACCTTTTTATCATTACTTCTGCCAAGTCTGTTATCTTTACTCCCGGCATTTTCATAACAAAGATTTCACCACCGTAAGAGTTAGTTGTCGCATGCAGAACTAATTTTATAGCATCCTCAACTCTCATTAAAAATCTTGTCATCCTATCGTCAGTCACTGTTATTTGATTTAATCTCTTTATTTGTTCGGAAAAAAGGGGTATCACACTACCATTAGTCCCCAAAACGTTACCACCTCTTATACAAACAAATCTTGTATCTTTAGAAAGATTGTTCGCAGCAACTATCAGCTTCTCCCCACAAGCTTTGGTTACCCCATAAAGATTAAAGGGATCTACCGCCTTATCTGTTGAAACATCAATCACTTTCTTAACTTTATTTTCAATAGATGCCTCAATAACATTTTGTATCCCGATAATATTTGTTTGAACAGCCTCCCACGGATTTTCCTCACAAACAGGAACGTGTTTTAATGCTGCCAGGTGAAAGACCACATCAACATTCCTCGAAGCCAAAGATAGTCTCCCCTTATCTCTAACGTCGCCAATATAGTATTTTAATCGATCGTCGTGAAATTTCCTCTTCATCTCAACTTGCTTGTGTTCACCTCTGGAATATATCCTAATTTCTCTAGGATTATATTTTTCTAATAATTGACCAACTAACTCGTTACCCCAAGAACCAGAGCCCCCGGTAATTAGAATTATTGATTTATTTAGAATATCTTTTACCTTTTTGGTCATTTTCTATATGATTATACTACAAAAGGGCTTTGACTAAGGTTTTTATAGTGATAAGAAAAAAATATGTTAGTTATTAAATTATGTTTTTTTGTGATGTAATTAAGACTTTAATTAAAACAGTTCGTACTAACATTCTTAAAAAATACATCCAACGCATCAATCTTACCCTCACCTTTGTTTGAAAAATGCCTAAATCCTATTATCTGGAAATCATAATCATCAGAAGAAAGTAATTTAAACAATGAGGAAATCGTATAATTTTTATTATTCTCTATAGTAACATTTTTAAAATATCAGTTGAATCTACGTTTCTTTTACGCAAAAAATTATCCAGCGTAATTAACATCACCTCAAAATCTCCGATATCTATCACTTACCCTTGAAATTGCCGAATTTCCCTCATCAAAAATCATTTTAACACTCCCTCTTTATCCACAACAGCAAGGTTAAACACTTAAGTATTTTTATCTTTTTCAAAATTATTTTTTAAACATTCAAATGTTTTTGGAATTGGTTCAAATGTAAAAGTTTTAGGCTTTGTCACAAGGAAATATTTCTTAATTAAAAAAAACAGATTTATTATTTAAAGACTACTCTTTAACACTTAAAGTATTAAAATCTAAAGTAATAGAGTCTTTAATAATCTAAATATAAATTTCATTTTTAAAAATAAATCCTTTTATGATTTTGTTAACCCTCGTATTTGTAAATAGAATTTGAAGAATTATTGTATATGGATTTGTACCTACTAGTTCTTAAAAAAATATCTATCTCATTAGAAATTCGATCTTTCGAAAATTCAACACATACAAAAGACGGCTTAAATCTTTCTAAATTAGTTCCTTTTAAAACTTTCAAGTCATACCCTTCTGTATCAATAGATAGAACATCTATTCTTGGATTTTCCGACATATTTTCGTTTATTACTTCTTCCAATTTTTCAACCTTTATTTTCAATATTTTTTCCAACTTATAACCCTGGGAAACATAAATTTTAGCCTCATCCTTAGAAAAAGTATTCAAAAGACTTGGAAAAAATAAATAAAAATCCGAAGTCCCAGAATTATCGCTGATACCAATATTCAAATTAATATCCCGAGGTCTGTATATTAAGTTTTTTTTAAAACACGAAGGATCCGGCTCAATTGTAATTCCCGACCACCCTTTTTTGTAAAAATAATATGTATTATTTTTCCTTTTGGGATCGTTTGACCCAACATCAATATAAAAACCTTTATAATCTTTTGGGAATTGCTTAGCTAAAAACAAGTCTTCTCCCAAGTGAGAGTAGGATCCATATAGAAAATATCTTAAAAATCTTTGAACTTCTGGAATAACGTAGCTATAAGATCTTTTCAAGCCGTATGTTTTTATCTTTTTAAATAATTCAAGCAAACTATCATTCCCTTCATAAATCTCATAAACCTAACCTCTCGAACAAAACCTCGTGCTTAAAACCATCATAAAATTTTATAGCCTTTTCGTGGTAATCCCTAACATCAAAATCTTGCACTTTTTTCTCAATTTCTAATAAATCTAATTTATTATATGTAATTCCGTAATGTTCTTTTTCGACCAAATCTGCAATTTCGGGAACATCGGACATTAAAACAGGCACCCCACAAGAAATATACTCACTTACCTTTAAGGGAGAGCAGTAATAAGTCCATCTTGACTCCGTATTGTAGGGAGCTAATCCGATTCCATTAAATTTTTGAAGGTAATCAATAGTAAATTCATGATCTTTTTTGTAATAACTTTCAAAATCAATTCTCTTTTCTTTACACAAATCCTCGACCCTATCCCAATCATCTCCTGAGCCAACCAAAATAAACTTCTTAATAATAGGATGAAGTGTTTCTATTAAATCATATAACCCATGCTCCCTTGTAACATTCCCAATGTAAATAAAGTTTCCCTTCTCAATCTGTTTATCTTCAAAAACCTCTTCATCAAGATAAACTCCATTTGGAATAACTAAACTCTTTTTCTTATCCAAACCTAAACTAATTCTTTTCTCCTCAGCTCTTTTAGTATTGGAAACGACCAAATCGGAGTTTTTAAGAGCAATCTTCTCAACTTTATAGTAGATACTGTCTAAAATAATATTCCCAAACCTGCCTTCAGAAAAGTCAGATGCAAAATATATTATCTTTTCAATTTTTTTTCTTAGTATTTTTCTTGCCACAATCGCGGGTAAAACATCAAAATTATTAGCACCAATAAAAATATCAACATATCCTGATAATAAATATTTCAAAGACAAGTAAAAATCATAAAAAAGATTCAAAAGACCAAGGTTTCTTCTATTTATTTTCTTAACGATCGTTTCTCCCTCTCTTAACTCAGTAAACCTGTCCTTGTAATTATCCAAAGGATTGGAGATATATCTAATCTCGTGCCCCCCTCTAGTTAGATAATGGGTTAGATAATCAACAGGACCTTCAATTTTTGATGAATGTGTATTTACAAATATTTTCATTTTCTGCTTTTGAAAATAAAACTTAAACCAACTAAAAATCTTAAAAAATACATTCCAAATACCAAGTGCAAGTTACTAACTAGTTTTCTCCACTTACCATTTTCAATAAAAACACCAAAAAATCTATACCAAAACCCAAACTGCTTTTTAATATCAAGGTCTTCTCTATCCCACTTATCTAAATACTTATTAAAATTTTTGGAATAGTATTTTTTCTTCGAAATATATTTTTTCAAATTAAATTCAGACTCGTTGTGATATATAACACTTCCAAAATCACTGGGGTTAACACCTTTTTCCAAAATAAAATCTTTAAATTCCCAAGTTCTCAAATCTACTGGTTCCTTGTTTTCTAAAACCTCCAAATTCCCAATCTTTTTTAACCTCTTATCCAAATCCCAATCTTCTGCGGCATACAAATCCTCATCAAAACCTCCAACTTTTTCAAATACACTTTTTTTAATAAATCTTGCACCATCAATAACAGTGCCATCATAAAAACTTCGCTCAAATCTTCTTACTTTGCTAAAATAACTTTTTCCTAAAACTACTTCGCTAATATAAATTCCGGCTAAGCTTCCTTCGCTTTCCATTTTTTTGACACAGGTTTCAATAACATCAGGAGAAAGAATCATATCTGCATCCAAAAACATCAAATACTCACCAGAGGATTTCTCCAACATCCCAAAATTTCTTTGAGCAGATCTCTCAGGACCTTTATTGAAAACCTTTTCGGTGTATTTTTGGGAAATTTCTTTCGTTTTATCTGTTGAACTGTTATCAACAACAATAATTTCAATATTCTCTTTAGGGTAAGTTTGAAAAACAATTGATTTTAAACAGTTCTCTATATTCTTCTCCTCGTTTTTAGTTGATATAACAACACTTACAAGAGGTTTATTCACAGCTAACCACTCCTTTTCTGTTTCTTATCAAAATCCTTCAAATGACCTAAAAACTTTCTTGCTGACATAAAATAATATTTAACATCATCCCACTTTTTTATTCCCTTTAACTTTCTAAAAATATATTGAGGTGAAAAAAACGAAGAATACAACGCTTGAGTAAGTTCCATCAATCTTTCCTCTGAATATGGAATTCTCATGACGGGACCTCTCATATCAAAAGCCTCGTAATCTTTTGGGCCAACTTTAAACCAATCATTTTCAACACATTGTTCGTAAAGTTTAGCTCCAGGATACGGAATAGTTATTGTAGCCTGCATGGTATCAACATAACCTTTTTTAAATAGACTCTTGGCAAAATTTATGGTATTCAAAGCCATTTCTTCCGTTTCCCAAGGGTATCCTAACATTACCGTAATGTGGGGTTCTAACCCAGCTTCTTTACCATTCTTTAAATAAGACTCTACCTCCTTAATCTTCAAACCCTTATCCAGTTTATCCAATGTTTCCTGATTTGCTGATTCCAAACCATATAAAATAAACCTGAAATTTGCTTTTTTCATTAGCTCACAATCTTCTTTTGTTAAAGCATTTATTCTCATATTGCAGCTAAAAACCACCTTCTTATTGTAACCAGACTCAATCATCAACTCACAAAATTTTCTTAAATACGAACCAATGTAAAAAGTACCAGCGTCATCAAATATTTCTTTAACTCCGTAATTATCGACAACATGTTTAACTTCATCAAAAAGTCTTTTAGGAGAAAATCTTCTGTAAGAACCTGTTGGATACAAAGTAAAATTCCAGACACAGAAAGTACATCTCCCCCACCAACAATCTCTTCCTGAATACATATAGGTTCCAGGTCTATACTTATAGTTTCCGTTTTCATAAGCGTAAAGCTTCCATTTTGTTAAATCTCTGTCTATAAAAGGTAAAGCATCTAAATCGTGTTTAATTTCCATCGGACCAGAATTGAAATATTTTTTAATAATTTGTGAATTTTCACCCAACCCAACTCTTTTATCCTTTACTCTACCCCACACACCTCCTGGTAGAACCTTCCCTTTCGTGATTGAATCCAAAAGGTCCAAAAGTACAAAATCGTAGTCACCCCCTATAATTACATAATCAACAGGAGATTTCTCCAGTGTTTCTATAGGTAAGGAAGTAACATGATCACCAACTACTACAATAATCAGGTCTGGAAATTTTGTTTTTATTTTCTTAATAGCCTCCCAGTAAATTTTTATAACAGGGGTTTTGGCTTCTATCATCAAAAGGTCGGGTTTTTCTTTTCTTAACTGGACAATCCACTCATTTAAAGTCTTTTTTTCAGCAATTCCGTCCATCCAAACTACATCATAACCTTTTGATTTCGCTAGAGAAGCGGCATAAGCAGGAACCATTGGATAAATAAAAGTAGGGGAATTGAAATATTGAAACTGTCTGTTTTGGGACAACAAAGGTACACCCTTATCACTTTTTATCGGAGGGTATCCAATTGCAACTTTATATTTTTTTTGTTTAACGTTTTTTGTTTTAGCCATAATTAACCTTCGACGTAATTCCCGGTCTTTTCATCATATTTTTTAAGTTTTAAATTAGGTTTTTTCATTATACCAATAAGAAAATTAATTCCGTAATACACATGTGTCAGGAAAACTCCTTTTATAAAATCAAAACGTACTTTTTCAGGATCTTCTTCTTTTTGAGCGATTTTAAATGATTCAAAATACAATACGCTAAAGTAAAATAAGAGTAATACAACGTAAAAAGAAAAAAGATTCGGCCAAATAATACTTAAAATAGGACCTGCAAATAATCCTAGAACAAAAACTGAGGGAGCAAAGTACATAGGAATTCTTGAAGTCTCGGGAAAAATTCTTGCGAACTGACCCCTGTGTTGACCGTATCTTGAAATCTGTTTTAAATGTGGCTCAAACACATTTCGCCTATGGTGGTAAACTTGAACATCGGGATCATAAGGAAAATTTCTACCGAATTTTGCTACTAAATCTAAGCATAATTTAGTGTCTTCGCCAGGCCAAAACTCAACAGGAAAACCACCAACTTGTTCAAAAGCACTTTTTCTAACAAATAAATTCACAGAAGGGTAATCATCAATCATTCTCTTTTCTTCTGGCTTATACCTATAAGTTGTTTTGCCGCTAACAACCGCTGATTCAAATAAATACCCTGACATCCTTTCTAAATAATCTGCATCTTTTGGAGTTACAGCTGGACCTCCGAGTGCAAAAACCTCAGAGTCTTCAAAGACTTTTGAGGCATTTGTAAGCCAAGAATATTCTGGATAAGAGTCGTCGTCTAAAAATGCTAATATGTCACCGGTTGCATACTTAGCACCGAGATTGCGCTTCTCTCCAGGACCGACATTTCCAGACTCCAAAATTATTATTCTACTTTCCTCAAAATCATAATCCTCTTTCTCATCTGTAATAATAAAAACTTCAAAATCTTGATAATCTAATTTTTTTATTCTGATAATACTTTCTTTAACATAATCATTAATCTTTCTGACCGGAATGATGATTGAAAATTTATGCATTGGTAGTTTCTCCCGTATTTATTTTCATATCCAAATCCTTATCGTAAATCCATTTTCTTTTTTTGCTGTCATCATAATATTTTAATATCCTCAATCTATAAAAAACAGCCAAGGTATCTCGAATCATATCTCTAATGTTTTTATCAAATACCATCCAGGGTGTAAAAACAGTGTTAGCTTTATCCCAATTTAGGTATATAGGGGACTCATAAATTTTATTAAAACCCAGATAATTTGATACTGAAAGTATTTCGACATCAAAAGCAAACTCCTTTACTAACAATCTCGGAAGTACCGCTTCTAAAACCTCCCTTTTAAAAACTTTTAATCCGGCTTGCGTATCTTTAACCTTCAACCCCAAAAGAAACTTTACAAAAAGATAATAAACCGAGCTATAAAATTTCCTTATAAACGGATAGTTAACTTTTGAAGCAGCGTGTCTTTTACTTCCAACCATAATGTCAGCACCATACCACTCTAAATGTTCAAGAATTAAAGATATTCCATTAGGGTCTATATCCATGCCAGAATCAATGAACGCTATGTAGTCACCGTCAGACCTTGCCATCCCATAACGTATAGCAAATCCCTTCCCTTTATTTTTACCGTAACCATAAACTTTAACCTTTTTTCTTCTTACTTTACTGGCATTTATATAAGTTTTATCTACCAAACCATCTACCACAACAATAATTTCGTAATTAAAACGGGTTTTTGACATGACATCATCAATATTCCTAACATCTCTTTCGATAGTTTTTTCTTGTTTATAGGCAGGAATAATAACTGAAACTGTCTTTGCGATTCTCGGTTTCACAGGCATATTGTACTACATTCTAAAATTAAATCCCTTGTAGCTAAAATCACTCCGGCAGTACATCAATAATTTCTCCAGCTATCTCAAAATCTTTCTTTTTTAAATTATCCGAAACAGAAAAGTAAAAATAAACAGATAAAATTATCAAAATTAAAACACTAATACCAATATTTACATTAATAACTTCCCATAAACTTCCATGAAATAAAGTCAAAGCTAAATACTGAATCAAAACCCCAGGCAACAACAAAAATCCAACCTTCTTTTTGTCAATCGCCAAGAAAAACATTACCAAAAAATTAATTAAAACATAAAAAGCCACAAAAACTGAAAACAAAGGTAAGTACTTCACAGAATTTTCAAATGCTTTTCCAAAAAACAGGTTTGTAATAATTCCTGGGAAAATCTGGTAACAAAAAACTCCTACCATCAGAACCAAAATCAAAAGCATTAATAGTCTTTTTAAACTTTTCATAAAACTCTTACCCCCGGCGTGAAGTGCAGTAATTTTAGGAAACATCACCACCGAAACAGCCCCAGCCCCAAACAACAGTATTTTCCCCAACGTCATTGTTCCCGCGTAGTAACCTGCATCTGTCGCACTAAAAAACCTTTTTACCATAATAAGATCAATATTATTAAGCGCCATTAAAGAGAAATTAACTAAAATAACCGTGGAAGAAAATGAAAAAACCTTCTTTAAACTGTCACTAACCTCAACCTTTTTTAAATTCTTTAAATTTAGACCTAAGATAAATAAACCAAACAAAAAGGCTGTAATAGAAGAAATCGGAGCCGCGCTGTAAACACCTCTCAAACCAAATCCCATGAAAACAAAAATCGTAGGAATTAAAAATCTTAAGAACAAACTAAAAATATGAAACAACGAATACTTTTTAAACTCTTGCGTTCCCTGCATATAAGAATTAGGAATAACACTTAAAAATCCCAAACCTACAGAAACACCAAAAAGGGTTATTAAAAAACTATCACCTACATTAAGATATTTTGAAATAAATTCTCGTAAAGAGAATATGATTAAAAAAGCAATTACCCCTACAGTAAGCGAAAACTTAACAGAATCAATAAATAAAGACTTTAACTTATCATCATTCTTCTTAGCAAAAATCTCGGCATTTACCTTAATTAGGGCAGTCCCAAAGACAGCACCAAAAACTCCTACCATGGAAGACAAAGATAATAATGTATTAAAAGTACCGTAGTCGCTGACGGAAAGTTTTCTTCCTAATACAAACTGTAAAAGATAACTAAAAACAGAACCAAATAACGTCGCGCTTCCAACAATTACAGTATCCAGAATATCTTTATTCGACCTCATACCCTTTAATTTTTCAATCATTCACACCCTCCGCTTGACTTTTATAAACATTATATAGAGGTACACCTCTAAGTTTAATAACATCAAAATAAGTAAGTCCAAACCTTTTCTCTTGAGAGGAAGTATCGTCCCAAACCGGATAGACAAAATACTTAGTCTTAGTAGCAAACGGGGTCAAACTCTCTATAACCGCCCAAGTCCCTCTTTCTCGGAAAAACGGCCAAATCTGGCTATAATATTTTTCTTTAAAACCAACAGTCATAGCCTTTACAAGATTCTTACCGTTAGCTTTATAAACTAGCTCCTCGAAAGAAGCACTCCAAGAAGGTTCCATACCGGTCTTTTCTGACAAATTTGTAAAATAATCAACAACTTCCCTGCTTCCAATTAGCCATTTAGGCTCTATAACTTTTACACCCGTCTTTAAACCCCCAAACATAGGGTTAAAATATGAAAAATAATCAGGATGGACATAAATGTTTGTGTAGACTGCAGGTAAGAAGAATAAAATAACACAGAGAATCTTTTGTCTAATTTTTCTAAATTTAATTTTTTCAAAAACCCAAACATAAAACATTGATGAAATTAGGGAAATTACTACCAAAGCCGGAAGAATATATCTGTCTAATTTTTTTGTCGGAATTATAAGTTGGATAAAATAGAAAAAGATAAAAATTAAAAGATAATCCATAAATCTTCTAAAATTTTCGGGTAGTTTTTTTCTGATAATTAGAGCCCCAATAAATCCGAGCAACAAGTAAATTGAGGATTTTAAAGCCAGTACAACAAAATAAAAGCTGGGGCCGGGGTTTTCAACAAGTTTTCCAAAATAAAATTGATAGTGATCTCCCTCTACCCCTACATCAGCGACGCCTGAATATAAAAATTGAATAACCTTATCCGGTATTACCCACATAGCTGGCCATAGAGCAAAAAACACAATAACTAAAACTCCAATCCAAATAAAAAATATCTTTCCAAACCTTGCAAAGTATTTCCCAAGATTTTCTTTTATAAAAATACCCAGTTCTGTCTTTTTAAAATTAAATTTCCCATCACGGTAAACAAAAATTAAAGTAACTAAACCAAAGTATAAAACCAAGAAAAGAGCTGAGGTTTTAGTTAGAATTGCTAAACCTGCAAAAAAAGCCGATATTACAAGTCTTCTGAAGTTTTTAGATTCCATGAAAAAATAATAAAGCCAAACAATACTTGCTAACATAAATGTAGAAACTAACCCTTCAAGATGAAAAACTCTCGTTAATCCTAAATAAAAAGGTTCCAAGGTAAGTAAAAATATTGAGACAACGGCATATTTTAAACCAAATGTTTTTTTAAAAATATGGAAAACCGATGTAATAGTCAAAGCCGTAACTAAAACCACCAGAAATTTTTGCACAAAATCTATTTGGAAAATTATGTCCACGCTGTCATCGGCAATTACAGATCTTCCTTGAGATTGTGCCCAATAGTTAGTGATTTTTGCTCCGGCTCCACCCAACCACATTAACACCACTCCAGGGTGATACGTCTGCAGAGATTGTTCAAAATTCTTTTCAAGAATAGCGCTTCCGAAATTGTATGATCTTGATTTCCACTTCCAAACATCGGTGTTGAAATTATCATGACCTAAGTCAGGTAAATGAACCAACACAAAAAACAAGAAGACTAATATCGTAATTAGTCCGGGGATTATTTTTGACATTAAATCATTTTTTATACCTTGGTTCTTTTTCATACTATATTTACTGGGCTGAGCCCTTAACGGTGACAACCCTACCCAAGTCGTTTCCTCGGGGTTTATCCCGGGCTGAGCCCGTCAAGGGCTCAGCCCTCTTAATTGCAACCACAACCACCGTTGTTAATACTATCACTAACTGGTTTTGAGTACCTGAATACTTCGATATCTGAGCCAAGTCTTCCTTCCCCTTCAAATTCTGTTACCCTTTCAAGGGTAGTAGAATTTTTCTCCAAAAAAGCTTTCTCTTCGTCCCCGGGTTCATATATAACAACTAGCGTTTTTTGATACATTTTAAAACTATCTAAAGATTTTGTAGAATTCATCCCAAGATATTTGAAGATAGGCCTTAACGTATTATCGTTAAAAACCGCAGCCTCGCCGGTTTTTCTATTTTCAGAAATCCATCGATAAAGCCAAGTTCTGGTATCGTTCATATAATATCTTTTGGCATTATTTGCTGACAATATAAAAAGAGTTAGAAATAACAAGAGTGGGATTACACCTATTAATTTTTTTACTGAGTTCTTTAAATTCAAATTAAAATCTTTTATCCAGCCACTTTCCTTAATCCAAGAGGTAAAATACCCAAATATCACAGCCAAAAACGGATAAACTATAAAATAGTAATGAGATCTGTTGTTCTTAAAACCCGCCAAATACCAGATTAAGAATATTGAAATAACATAAATAAAAGAAAGATAAACATCTTTCTCCTCGGTCTTTTTTTTAATCAGCTTAAATAAAACATAAAGTAACCCGATAAAAAATACAGGAATTACAACATAGCCTGTATCAACTAAAAGTCTTCCAAAACTTTCAGATAGAAATTTATCAAAATGTTGTGAGGAATTTACAGACCCCACATTTGTAAATTGCCAAAAAGCTCCCTGCGGACCGTCGGTTCTGGAAAAAGTTTTGAAATCAAAAAGAGCGTACGGAGTCCCAACTAAAAATCCTAAAAAAGCGAAAACCCCGGAGAATATTAGATTCTTAATATCCTGAGAGTCCAAAAAAATACGCTGAAAATTCTTAATCTTATCTTCATTTTTATTAATCCAAAAAATTCTTAAAAAATGAGCAATTGGAACCATAATCGCAGACAAGCCCCCGTTATATTTCATTGAGGCTGACAATCCTACAAACAAACCGGCCAAAATATAGTTTTTTCGATTGGAACTTTTTATTATTAAGGTTGAATAATACAAACCCCAAGACAGCAAAAAAACCGAAGGAATATCTCCTAAAGAATAATGGGAATGCCAAACGTGATAGGGCATTAAAACAATCGCCAGAGCTCCAAAAATGCCCGCTTTTCTGCCAAAAAGTTCTTTTCCGGCGCGATACACGGGAATTGCGGTTAAAGCCCCTAAAATTGCAGAGAGACATCTTGTGAGGTAGTAAAAAATTAAGTCGTCATTCCAAATCAAGGGGAAAACACTTACAAATGCGTTCTTTAAGTTAACAACCTCAACCAAAGAACGAAATTTTGCAAAAACCATGTATAAAAAGTAGTTTATGTAAATGTATAAATGAGGCCAATCAAAATGCTTCGGATTTGCTTCAAACCTTATACCCAAAGCGGACCTTATAATTGTCGGCTCATCCGGGTGAAAAATAAAAGGAAAACCATGCTGAATCCCTGTTAACCTAAGAATTAAACCTACAAGTATTATCAAAACCAAAACAAAATCAAAATTAAATATTTTTTTATTTACTTTTTTATCAATCATAAGATTTTCTCTATTTTCCACTATTATTCTCACTTAAAGTAATTTTATTATATATCCTCCAATACTCTAAACCATTAATCCATATGGAATGGCTTTTTTCAAAACGATACTCCCCGTTACTCAATACTTTTTCGGGCATCTCTTCGTTAATTCCTAAAATTAAAATATCGTAAGTACTGGGACCGTAAACCCGAACATCAAAAATCTTTGAATTAGGGTACACTGCTCTCATAGGCTGGGTGTCGTAAAAACCTATTTTAGGTAAATCTTCTTTGTTACCTTCAGAATATTTCCCCACAACAGTATCTTTTAATAAAGGTACGGCAACTCCGAAGGGTTTTTGAGCCAAAATTTTATTTGCTTTTTGAGGACTACCAAATAAAGGGCTGGTATATGTAAAGTACCATGGATATAACTTAAAAATGGGAAAAATCCAAAAGGAAATCGACATGATAACTAAAAACACTACGAATATTTTCTTTTTAAAACCAACCTTAATATTCTGGAAAACTCTTTGAAACCCAATATAAGCAAAGTAAGCTAAAAAAGGATATATGACCAAAATATATCTATCTACTTTTTTTGCAGGCAAAGACATTGCAAAAATATAACCAAAAGAAAAAATTGCAAAATAAATTGAGAAGGTAAAAAAAGCTAAATTTACTTTTTTAAAAGTCTTAAAAATATTTCTAATAAAATTAACCGAATAATACAAACAAAACAGGAGTCCAACTAAAATAAACGGACTAACTTTTAACAAGGTAACCAGAGGATAAAATATCAAACCTGCTCGGGAAGTTGGTTCTCCGAATAAAATTTGATTATGGCCTTTTTTTATACCCACTCTTACTACCTCACTGAATATGTCAGATAGATAGAATAGGGGTTTCACCCAAAGAGCGGGTAAGAATATAAAGACAGTCAGGATAAAAGAAATTAGCATTAATCCCAAAATGGGAATTATTTTCTCCTTTTGTTTATTGTGTATAAAAAATATCAGTGTGTAAAAAAATACAAAAAGTAATGCCCCAATTGATATGCTTTTAGTTAAAAAAGAAAATCCAAGGAGTAAACCAATAATGATAGATTTCCATATTTTGGGCTCTTTCATATTCAAAAATCCCAAAATGATAGATAATGTGAGTAAGAGCGTTAACAAAACATCCATATGATATAAACGAGAGTTGGCAAGGAAAAAAGGTTCGAATGTAAACAATGAAACAGTAAAAAAACTCTGATAAAACCCTATAATTTTCGCTAAAGCCAAAATAATAATAGTAGATAAAACAAACTGTACTGATATAACGGAAATTTTTGAAACCAAATCAAAATTCTGGAAATTTTCTATATCGTAAGAATTAATTCCGGTAATTTTTTTGAATATTTCAACAGCAGAGCCTGTGATCCACATCAAAGTTGTACCCGGTTGATAGTGTTGATATGTTTTTTCAAATTGCTTGTTTTTTATCCCGACAATAAATTGCTCTGATCTATAGTGCCACAGAGAACTATCGGGATTGATAATATCGTTTTTTATTCCAGGAATTCTGGTTGAAAAAAATAAGACAGCAAATAAAAACATCAGCAGTATCGGAAGCGTTTTTTTATTTTTAAAAAGAATACTACGAATTTTTGCCGAGAGCATAAAATACTCCTCCGAGCAGACTAACCAGCATTCTAACCATATGATAAATAATTGAGGCAGCAATCGCTATACCGCTACCAACAGGGAATAACAAGTCATACAGATAATCTTGAACACCGTAGCTGTTTATTGAGGGGACAAAGAAACCTATTAAAGTAATTAACGGGAAAAACATCAGCGCATCAAAAATTGGGAGCTTAACACCCAATGCCATAAAAGTTAGATATTGTGTTGAGATTGATAAAAACTGTATAACCAAAGAAGTGACCATAGCAAAAAATAGTACTTTAGGATGATCTTTATACACCGATAAAGCATCGTATAACTTTTTTAACGGTTTAAACTTACCACTCAAAATCCTTAAAACATTAAAACCAATAATTAAACCGCAAGTCACCCAAACAAGAAGGACCAACACCCCCCAACCTAAGTGTTTACTTAAACTCAACAAACCAATCAAAAAAAGCATAAGAATACCTGTAAATCTTTCGGTGAATACTGAAGAAAATCCCATAAAAGGATCATCTATATCTTTTCCAAGTCTATACATCTTGTAAACATCCCCACCGATACTGGTAGGCATAAAATTATTGAAAAAAGCACCAACAAAATAAAGTTTAAAAAGATACCATCTTGAAATTTTGTGCGAATTTTCATGAATTAAAAGAGACTTCCACCTGAACGAACTAATAACGTAATGGATTATGATAGTTAAAATCATTAAAGGTAAAAATCTCCAATCTAAAAGTTTAAAATTGGATATCAGCTGATTTCTGTCTATTTTTTTAGTAACAAGATAAACAATCAAACTTACGCTGACAATTATTTTTATTACAGTCTTAAGATATTTTTTCATTTTTTATTTTTACCTGTTAAAAGAGATAGTTTTCCGAACAACGACTTAAAATCACTTTTCTTAACAAAACCGGCCTCAAATAAACCCCAGATTAATAATCCAAAAAGTGGGAATAGGACCACAATTTTAATCCAAAAATCGTCTACATTACACAGAAGCGAGATTGCTAGCGACTGAACTAATATTACCCAATGATCGATATTAAAAAACAAAAATTTCATTCTCTTTTTAATCCAAAAAATCATAAAAAACAAACACACACCGCTACCTGCAACCATTGCCCAAGAAAACGCCAAAGAAACATCCATCATGTTTTTAAGAACTAAATAAGAAAGACCTGTCCCAATAATCAAAAATACGTAACTTCCAATCATACTCTTTGCCATCTTTGCAGGTATTAAAACGCTTGAATTTATGATGTTTACAAATGAATAAAGAACGATTGCAAAAACCATGGGAGCAATGAGCGGTATAGCCTGATCATACTTATCACCTCCGACTAATATTCTAATGAGTGTTGGAGCAAAGTAAGAAGCAAATGTACCGACTAAAATGATTGCTGAAAATATTTTGTTGAAATTTTTGGAAAAGGAATCTTTAAATTCCTTAAAATCGTTAACAAATCTTTCCGAAAATACCGGAATATTGACTGTAGTAATCGAGTCTGAAATTGTCATTAATTTTTTAGCATAAAGAAGTGCAAAGGCATACATAGCCACAACTTCCGGGGAATTCGAAAGACCCAAAAGATTGTTTCCCAGCTTTTCCCAGTTTGTATATAAAATTTTAACAATATAGATTGCAATACTAATTGAAAATATTTCCTTAAAAAGATTTTTGAATTCTTTTTTAGTAGGCATGACTATTTTGCCTTTTAAAGGTTTAAAAGCTATCACAGCTAAAGAAATGGAAGAAATTATATTAAATGTTAAAAACGCGTAAAAATAACCAGGTACCTTAAAAAAGTAAACAAAAGGAATGAATATTAAAATGTTTACAAAAGCTATTACCACCTGATAAATGAAAAGGTGTTTAAATCTTTTTGTCCCTGAAATTACAGAATTTAATATTCCCTGAACACCTTGAAAAACCAAGGCTACAGCATAAATCTTTAAGGGCAAAATTAAATCCAAAGTATGATACAGATTTTGGGAAATCTTTCCCGCGCCAAAAAAGAGTCCTACAGCTATCGGCAGGGTAACAAAATATCTAACAACCGAAGAAGTTATAAATATCTTAAAAATATCTTCGTCTTTTTTGGCTGACGAGATCTCTCTTGTACTTGCTGAAACCAAACCAAGGTGCTGATATATACCCAAGGCTCCGCCTATCGAAACCGCGAGTTGTACTAAACCCCATTCCCCGACATTTAAAATTCTAATGACCAAAAAAGTCTCAACCATGCCTAAAAGCATAGCCAAACCTTGGGACAACATACTAATCAACTGCCATTTACCAAGATCTTTCATAGATTATCCTTACTTTACTAAAACATCTCCTAAATACATACTTCTCATTTTTATTTTATTGGAAAGGCTAAAAAACACACTGTAATCACCCGGATCAACATAGGAAGGAAGAGCAATATCAACATCCTCAATGTAGTAAAGGTTTTTTGTCCAATCAGAAGGACTTAAAAATGCGAAAGAAGGTAAATTAGCTACCTGGAATATTTTTTCAGTTTCTTTATTCACAAATGTAATATAAAAAAGATAACCATCCATGCCATCATTATCTATCTTCTGATAGACTAGTTGACCTTTACTAACTTTCTCTCTCGTCACCTCATTAGGGATACTAAAGTTCACTACTCTTATTAAATTTAGTATTTCAAAATCATATTTTGCTGGGTATTCAAACTTCTCTTGAATTGGAATTAAACCGGTTCTTTCTTTAGGATCTCCCTCTTTAAAAAGATATAGATTTCCACAAGCCATGACCAAATCATACTTTTCAGTTGAAACAAGGCTTTCGGTTAAATCTTTTATTATGTTTTTATTTAAACCCAAAATTCCTAAAAGTTTTCTGGATTGAACATCTACAATTACATAATCAGCCTTGTTCCACAGAGCTGGAAATATCCCGTAAGTCTCGCGCATACTCATATGATCCCCTAAATTGTCAGGACCGGACACAGAAGCGTCATCAGGAATATTGGAAATGATAGCATTTGCACATTTTGTATCTTTAAGATCAAGATCAGGCAGCTTTACTACATCACCAACTTCAAGCTCAGATAGATTTTTCTCGCCTAAGTCCAAATCAGCAGATACTCTTCTTAAGACCGCCTGCTTAAACCATAAATAAAGGGGATTATTATAATCGATACTGGTTTGGTAGCTTGAAAATAATAACCACGCTGAAAGAAGAACTACCGGTACTTGGTAATATTTCTTTAATTTCGGACCGATGAAAATAATTATCTCTCTCAACATACTAATTGCGTATATTGAGGAAACAAAAAGCACGGGGATAATCATAGAAATTCGATGATTTTCAATATCTTCAACCCCCAAGCCATCTTCCGTGACAAGGTAATTTATCAAAAAGTCGGGAGCCGAGATTATAAGCATTGCCGGATTTGCAAAAGGTAAATAAGATACCGGTCTAAATGTTCTGTCTAAACTATCAAGTCTATCACCGCTAAAAAATACGCGTACCAATCTCGGGTGGTTAATTATCATATTTTTAATTATCTCTGAGTATGAATTTCCAAAATCGTTGTACCTGCCCAAAAAGTAGTTCTCCATGGTTACATCGTTGTTTGTGTTTAATTCAACTCCTAACGAATCAAGAAAACCCTCGTAGCTTTCAACTCTGTAATGAGAATTTTTAGGAATTATTATAAAAAACGCTGTGATAAACCAGAGTAAACCAACCACTATCATACTCAATCCCGTCCTTGAGGTTTTCTGTTTAAAAAATTCAACAAACCATGATTTTTGAAGCTTAAGTGATCCCGCCCCCATACTCCTAAAAACTAATATGAACAACCCCCACATAAAAACGTAGAGAGATATTTGCTCTTTGCCAGCCATTGTTAAAACAAGAAGAATCCAGAAGTAAATTAAACCTTTTTTTGGAAAGGAATTTTCCTTATACATTTTTTCAAAAAGATAAAACGCTCCTAGGAAAAACGGTATTGCCGCAGTAACAGCATGAAAACCCATTGTACCGTTAATAAAACCTAAAGAAGGGTTTAGCAGATATGCAAAACTAATCAAGCAAGCTGAAAGTTTTGATTTAAGCTCTAGGTTTGCTATAGCGTAAATGAGAAGAGAAGAAAACACTACTATAAAAAGCTGAGATATAACCAATGTTAGAGGGTGTGGAAAAATCGCAAATATGGGTGTAAACAAGGATAAAAGCGGATCTACGTGACTCATAGACCATCGGGGCACATTTGACCCAAAATAGTCTGTTAAATACATAAACTTACCGTTAAGGGTATACCAAACCATCTGTGTCATATTACCAAGATCAAATTTTCCGAAATCAAAGTTGTTATATCTGAATATATTAAGTTTCATAGCTACAAGAAAACTAATTATTGAAAAGAGTATGACTAAAAGAACAAAAATGTTATTAACTATAAATTTCTTTATCTTTGATATATTCATTATTTATTAAGAGAAAAACCTAAATTTTATAAGGGTGTAAACAGCTTTAAAGCCATCTTTCCAGGTAATTTTTTTACCTTCACTAAAGGCACGGCCGGAGTATGATATTGGCACCTCTCTGATTTTTAATCCCGACTTTAAAATTTTTGCAGTAATTTCAGGTTCAAAATCAAATCTATCTGATTTAATTTTCAAATTTCTAACAAAATCTCCGGGCATTAATTTATAGCATGTCTCCATATCAGTAAGCATAACGCCGTAAAATAAATTCGTTAATAAAGTTAAAAGCTTGTTTCCAAAATAGTGAAGAGTCGACATTTTTTCATAATTTCCTGAAAATCTGGAGCCATAAACCACATCAACTTGATCTTCATCTAACGCTCTCAATAACTTAGTGTAATCTTGGGGATCATATTCAAGATCTGCGTCCTGAATAATCACATAATCTCCCGTGGACTCTTTAAAACCAACTTTCAAAGTATGCCCTTTACCTCGATTTTCCCCTTTTATTATTGTTTTTATATCCGGGTACTTCGATTCAATCTTTCTTATAATTTCTATGGAACCATCAGTAGATCCGTCATCAACAATAATAATTTCCTTATCAATACCTTCGACCGCCCTTACAAGATCAACAATCTTTTCAAGCGTATTTTTTTCGTTATACACCGGTATTATCACGGATAGTTTCATTTTATTCTACCTTTCGAACTTATAAATATTTGCAAATAATTCCTTGTCTCCGATATTATACCTAAAACTTTTAATTAATTTCAGATACTCAAGTTTATCGATATCCTTATAAAAAAGAGCTCCGTTTTCATTTGTAGCTATTACGTAAGATACTTTTTTTCTGGACAAACTATTATAGCGTAATTCATCTTTAATCATAAAATTCATTTTCTTACCTGTTAGACCTTCTCTGGGATTATAGTAGTTAATATACCAATCAGCTACGCTTGCTGTGTCATTGTAAATAATATTTCCATCTAATTTATCTCTGGAATATATTGCGGCTGATTTTATAGCAGTATAGATATCTTTATGCATAAAAATTATTGATAAGGACCACACAATATTCGAGGTGACTATTAAGGTCAAGAACAGTATTTTTTTCTTTAATATATAGGAAAAAATAACAACAATTTGTATAAAAACCAAAAGTCCAAATAAAATTTTATCTGTTATTAAAAACTGAAGCCTTAAAAAATATTGGCTTAAAACGAATACCAATAATAAAAATGGGAAAACTAAATTATTAATTATTTTCTTTTTATTAACATTTTCGGCTAATTCTAGGCTGTTCTCAATACATTTGGTGAGAATTAAAATAAACAAGGGCATTAATACTACAAAAAGTCTGGGTACTGCAGAAGGCCAAAGCAGTATTAATACTAATTCAAGAATAGTAAACAGTGCTATATCAACATTTTTACTGAAAAAATCCCCTATGATTCTATAGCCCCGAAAAATAAAATAAAAAGCCACTACAAACCCAAGGGAAAATAATAAAGAAACAAGGTAGACCCAAACCATCTTTAAATCATAAATTCTTCTGGTTGTTTCCCCGAAATAAGAAGAATCAAAGGGATTTCGATATAGAATCCAAGGGAATATAGTGATTAAAGCTGTTACACCCAAAGTTATAATTTTTTTCCAATTTTTAGATGTCTGTGAAAAAAGTACGGGAACAAGACGATTTACCTTTTTCAAATCAATTTTTAAATTTAATTCGTTTAATATAGCCCCAGCTAATAATGAGATTAAAAATAGATAGCCTTCAAATCTGGTTAATATGGACAAACCTGAGATTAAACCCAAAAGTATGTACTTCTTTATTGAATTATCGGGCATTTTTTTTGAAATAAAGAATCCCAGCATAACAAAAAAGGAAAATGGTACATCAGCCATAATTCTTATTGACCAGTAAAGATAAATGGGGTTAAAAATAAAAAGCATCGTAGCCAGGAATCGATATTTTTGATTTTTAATATACATTTTTACTAAATTAGAAAACAACAGGAAAGATAGAATAGAAAATATCAACATTACTACCCTGCCCCAAATTACTGGTTCAATAAAAACAGGCCTCAAGGCTGTGAAAATAGAAAACAGAGGAGGTCTCTTTTCGTTAGACGGGTAGGTCCAATTTCTAACGAACTCTGACGCTCTTAAAATTCTATAAGAGTCTCCCCACTCCGCAGTATTAACATTAAAAAGACCAATATGAATTACAATAAAAATAATAAATGAAAATATTTCTAAGTTGAAAAACTTAGAAGAGGTAATTTTTCTTAGCAAATTCATAAACCTTCCCAACCTCCTTAGCCCTCTCATCCCAAGAATACCTCACTGCCACCTTTTCAGTATCAACAGAGATACTTCTATTCTCAACAATGGCCTTGATGTATTCTGCTATGTACTTAGGATCAAGATTTTCAAGATAATAAAGTCCTCTAATTTCTTCCTTTAATTTAAATCCGGAAACCAAGCACGGAACTCCACAGGATAAACCTTGCATGACAACTTTCGGCACTCCCTCCCAAGAAGATGGAAGAACGAAGATGTCAGACACTTGATAAGCAATGGGTGTCTGAGGATAAGGCGTATAACCAACTTTAACCACCCTCGAAGCTAATCCTGAAGTAGCAATCATTTCATTTATTTTCCCGGCATACCCGGGATCTCCTGATCCCACTAAAAGTAATTTATAATTGCGTGGTAAAAATTTTATAGCCTCTATCAATAAATGTACGTTTTTTCTCTCAGACATCACGCCGTGATTCAAGATTACTTTGTCCTCGGGATCCAAGCCAAGGTCAAGACGTGAATTATCAATTTCTTCGTTAGTTGTTTTTGAAAATAATACAGAATTAACTCCTGATTCTATAAAGAAACATCTTTTTGGGTCAGCGCCATAATATTCTACAGCCTTTTTTAGGTTGCTCTCACTAACAAAAATACAAGCAGCAGCGGATTTAACAGCGTATCTATCTGAAAAAACCGATAACGGCCAAACCAAATATCTAGCCAAAGGAGTAATCGGTTTTTTATCTTCTTCCATTTTTACCCATCTATCCTTAGCAACATTATGAAAATGGACCACCAAAGGAATAGAAAGTTCTTTAGACCAAGGGAAAAATTTTTGTAAAAAACTTCTGTAATAATAAATCCACACAGCAAAATGCCCGTGGGAATGAATTATATCCGGAGTATTTTTTATTCTCCACTTCAGATATTTAAAAAACAATATGACTGAACTTGTAAAAAATATAGTTCCGGGAAGAGGTTCTCTAATAATTGAGTGTACTTTTACTTTACCGGGAGTTTCAATTTTTCCGGCACTAGGCCACCTCCCTGAAAATATTTCAATTTCGTGACCAGCCTTATCCTGGCTTACTGTAAGTTCGTAAGGATGCGGTGCAAGCCCCTGCCAGGGAGGTGGCCAATCATATATAATTCTTAAGATCTTCATTTTAAAACCTCCGTAAATATTTTTTCGTATCTATCTACCATTGTATCAATTGTATAATCTTTTTCAGCAATTTCTCTGGAATTCTTACCCATTTCCTGTCTCATTTCAATGCTGTCTATTAATTTTATCAATTTTTCCTTAAACTCCTCATTATCTCCAGCTCTTATTAAAAAACCTGTTTTTCCATCTATAACAGCATCGGAAACACCCCCGCAGTTAAAAGCAACCGTAGGCATTCCTGCAAACATAGCTTCCACAATAACCATCGGGAAACCCTCTATTCTTTTTGTAGGAAAGACAAAAATATCAGGACGGACATTTTTTATAAACTCATAGTGAGGCATTTTTCCATGAAAAATAACTTTCTCCTGAATTTTTAATTTTGCCACTAATTTTTCAGCTTCTTTTTGACATGGGCCGGAACCTATTACGTGTAAAACAACATCCCTGTCTATCTTATTAATAATATCAATTACGGTGAGTATTCCTTTTGATCTTTCGAGTCTCCCTATAAAATAAGTGTGCACCAAACCTCCGATGTCTCGATTAGTTTTTTCAATCTTATAAGCATCTCCATCAACGCCATTATGAACAACCTCAACTCTTCTATCATCAACAAAAGTTTCAGATATTAGTGCTTTTTTAACATATTCGGAAACGGCTATTACTTTATCAGAGTGTAAAACAAATCTTCTCTGTCTTCCAAAATACTGTCTTATGAAATATTGAAAATTTCTTACTAACCAATATAAATCTTTTATACTGGATATGTTTTTCACAAAAGTATTAAATTCGGATAATGTGGTCCCGTGGGATATGGATACAGTTTTAACTTCAAGTGTATTTTTATTTTCAATTATACTTTCAGATGCGGAGCTCTGACCTAAAACCAAATCATATTTTTGTTTTTGATGATAATCAGTAAATACTTCCAAGGATTTCTTGGACCAGCTGTTCTTACGAAACGCACTAAAAAGGTAATTTCTATAATCAGCTTCAATAAAAACATAATTTATTCCGTTTTCTTCGTATTTATCAAATTCAATATCTTTTTTAGGTGAAAATATAGTTATCTTATGACCTCTTTTTGACAGACCTTCACACAAAGCTTTATTCTGTGTTTCCAAACCCCCGTGACCCTTATGCAAAGTTGTAGATTTTGTAATTACTGCAATATTCATTGTTATATTTAATTTTTTAATAATAAATTTTCCAGTTCTATTATATTGGTATTTAGATCAAATTTCTCGAGCACTTTATTGTGAAGATTTTGTCCTAATCTTTTCGATTTTTCTTCATTTTTTAACAAATATTCAATTTTTTCTGCAAGTGCAGAGGAATTCCTCTGCTCAACAACTAAACCTGTATCTTCATTTACAATAATCTCACCAACACCCCCAGCATCAGTGGTAACCACTGGCACTTTAAAAACTCCGGCTTCCATCAAAACGTTAGCTACTCCATCCACATCTCCCTCATCAGTTTCTATGCTAGGAAATGCAAATAATTTTGTACTTTTTAGATAAAGTAGGGTTTCTTCATTAGACAGACCTTTGTTTTCACCAAGAATATTTACCTCGTCCTGAAGATTTCTTGAATTTATTTCTTCTACTAAATTTTCATATAAAGGTCCGGAGCCGATAATGTTTATCTCAAAGTTCAATCCTTTATCCTTTAAAAAAGAAGCAGCTTCAATTAAATAAATTAAACCCTTTTTTTCCACAAGTCTTCCAATAGCAAGTATTAACGGTTTTTCAGGTATAAAATCCTTATTTTCAAATCTCTCAATTATTTTAGGCACGTCCACCCCGTGATATTTTAAAAATACTGTAGATGTATCCAACCCCTTAGCTTTATCAAGTACGTATTCGTAAGCATTTCTGTTGCAAATAGTAATAAATTTTGATGTTTGCACCTTTTCTTTAATAAATTCTCCTGTGACCATAATGTCTTTGGCATGTGCGGATATTCCATAAGAAATTCCAATAATTCCGGAAGCATACATCACGATGGTTGAAGGAGATGAAAGAAAGTGGGCTAATATAAATTCAGGTTTATATTTTGAGAATTTTATAGAATATAGAATCGACTTAAAAAATGTATAGAGTTTCTTTGGAGAACTTGATTTACTATCGTTAGCACTTTCACTTTCTATACCCCTTGTTTCTGTTCCAAAACCCAAAAATATTTTTCTCAAACGGGGCAGGTTTGAAAAAATGTATGGTAAGGATAGAAAAAAATCTTTAATATTCAGTCTGTCGTAGACAATTTTATTTTCAAGAATTTCTGAAACAACACCACTTCCCTTAGCCAATGAAAATATTGTCAAATCTACATTACCACGTTCGACTAACTTGGCTAACTCCCTTTCAATGAAGGTCTCGGTTAATACCGGAAATTCAGGAACGAATACCAATATTCTTTTTTTAGTTTCCATTCTTTAATATTACACCAGGAGTACCGGAAGGTCTCTTATCCAAGGCCTCTAAACCGGCTGTTCTCTTACCGACTGCAAAATATGTAAATCCTGAAGACTCAACTTTATGTCTGTCCATAATGTTTCTTCCGTCAAAAATAACTGGGTTTTTAAGCAATGTTTTAACTCTTTCTAAGTCTACGTTAGCGAACTCTTTCCATTCGGTTAGAATTATTAGAGCGTCTGAATCCTTCATTACTTCGTACTTATCTAAGCAGTACTCTATGCTGGTTGAACCCAATACTAATTTTGAATTGTACATAGCCTCGGGATCATAAACCTTTAATTTTGCTCCTAAACCTCTAAGTATTTTAACAACCTCTATACCGACAGAATCTCTAATATCATCAGTATTTTCCTTAAAAGCTAAACCCAGTATACCAAATGTTTTATCAGCTAAATTCTTATTAAAATACCTTACAATCTTGGAAACAAAATAATTTTTCTGATGTTCATTTACTTCCATCACACCTCTCAAGAGTCTGAAATCATAAGCCTGATCGGTTGAGGTTTTGTAAAGTGCTGCAACATCTTTTGGAAAACAACTACCTCCGTAACCTATACCTGCGCTTAAAAACCTCGGACCGATTCTGTTATCAAGACCCATACCCTTGGCCACCACCGAAACATCGGCGCCGGATCTTTCGCAAATTTGAGCCATTTCATTTATGAACGAAATTTTAGATGCTAAAAAAGCATTGGAAGCGTACTTAACCATCTCTGCTGATCTTAAATCACACTCTAAAATAGGTTTACCTAAATGTTCATAAAGCCCTCTCATTATTGAAAATGCTTTCTCGGAATCTGAGCCGATAACAGTTCTATCAGGTTGCATCATATCTTCGACAGAATAACCTTCTCTTAAAAACTCAGGATTTGAAACCATATCAAAATCAGCATTACTAGTTAAGTTATCCCTGATGACTTGTTTTAATTTTTGATTTGTGCCTACAGGTACTGTGCTTTTGGTAACAATAACCTTGTAACTATCTATACACTTACCAATGTCGGCAGCAACCTTCCAAACAGCTGATAAATCAGCATCTCCTGTGTCGCTTTGGGGGGTCCCAACACAAATAAATATTACATCTGAATTTTTTACACCTTCACTTAGAGATGTGGTAAATGTCAATCTTCCTTCTGAAATATTTTTAAGTACAATTTCAGATAAACCCGGCTCAAAGATAGGCATCTCACCTTTTTTAATTCTCTCTATCTTTTCCTCGTTAATATCTACGCCAATTACATCGTTACCCCAATCGGCAAAAATTGCGGCGCCTACTAAACCTACGTAACCTGTTCCTACAACACATATTTTCATAATAAATTGAAGCCACCTCGAAAATAATTATTAATCAGGAAGAAGAGGTGGGATTGGCAGTTTTATATTTCCCCCTGATACTATTTAGTCTAATTTTTAAAACGTCGAAGGCCATTCTAACAGAATTTGAGATAGGATTAAACTTTTTAGATTTAACGTACACCCAAGTTACCGGAATTTGTTTTATTTTATAACCTAATTTTCTTGCAAGATATAAGACCTCCACATCCCAAGCCCCAAAGTAGGTACCTTTAACATCCTTTGTATTTACACCGTAAATCAACATTCTACCAAAAATATCCTTTGCCGCTTTTTTAGTAAAAAGTTTAAATCCGCACTGACTATCGTTTATACCGGGTAACGCCATTATTTGAACAAAGATATTAAAAACTCTTCCCATAACATGTCTGTAAAAAGGTTCGCCAACTCTTTTAGCTCCTATACCCTCTCTGCTACCTATAACAACATCAAAATCATGTTCTAAAGCCCAATTACTAAATTTTTTAATATCCTCTATCGGAGCCGATAAATCAGCGTCGGCCATATAAATTAACTCACCCCGAGCTTTCATCACACCTGTCCAAACTGCGTAGCCTTTTCCCTTGTGAGGATTATCAATTAGCACAACCTCTGGGTTATCCTTGGAATATTCCAAAACTTTGGACGCCGTGTTATCGGGACTTCCATCATTAACAATTAAAACTTCAAACGATTCCGTAAAATTCCTCATAAAATTTACAATCTGAGTTAAGGTAGATGTAATTTTATCTTCTTCGTTATATGCAGGTACGACAATAGAGTAGTTCATTTATTTTTATCTTTCCAAATTATTTTACTGTACACAAGATAATTCCAAATTAAGCCAATAACAATTCCTATAAAAAATGCAATATTTGAAACCCAAAAAGTATCTCCGAATTTTGAGACTGAAAATTTAATAAGCTGTGATCTGAATATAATTGGTACATATGAAGACAAGATATAAATAACGAAACCCTGAATTTTTTTAGCGTTTCCTTCGATTTTATTATTTTTAAAAGACCAATAATTGTTTAACGTAAAAGTTGTCATCATAGCAATAAAACCTGATATTAGCGAGGCAGTCTTTGAGTTTTTTATTGATAATCTTAAAATATTAAAAAGAGCTGAGTCTACGAATAGTCCTGTAAAACCTACAACACAAAATTTTAAAAATTTCTGGGTGTCGGGATCTTTCAGTCTAAGTGTAATAACAACTCTAAGTGAATCAATTGGGTTGTTTTTTTCCATTTTAGAAATACCTTCATCTCTTAAACCAAATGTTATAGGAACTTCTTTTATTTTTGCCCCTGCTTTGTGCATTTTGTATAAAAGATCCATTTTATATGCAAACCCCTTTGAAAGGATATTATCTAAATCTATTTGATCGGCAAAACCCTTTACCCTAGAGGCTTTAAAACCAGTAGTAAAATCACTAACTCCTCTAATCCCTAGAATTATTTTGGAAAGTAAATTTCCACCTTTACTAAATAATTTTCTTTTAAATCCCCACGATTCAGGAATACTACCGCCCTTTGTAAACCTTGATCCAATAACATAATCATAACCGTCATCTATTCCCTTTATTAAATTTACCAATTCCTTCGGATCGTGTTGAAAATCTGCATCCATTTCTACTAAAACATCTGCGCCAAGTTCTCTCATTGCATATTTGAAACCATAGACGTACGCAGCCCCCAACCCAGCTTTTTTCTCCTCCATCAGCAAATGAACAAAATCATACTTTTTCATCTGCTCCCTTACAACATCAGCTGTGCCGTCAGGCGAGTTTCCTTCGACTACAAGTAGATGAAATTCATGCGAAGGTATTTTTTTAAACTCAACATCTAAAGCTTCGATCATTCTCCCGATATTTTTAGATTCATTATATGTAGGTATTACAACTACTATTTTCATATTAAAAACTTAGAACAGTGAAGAAAAGTAAAAAAACTAATATGCCGAAAAGGACATATTCGTAAATCACACTTCTACTCATCTTGCCCCTAAGCCATTGGTGAATTATACCCCAAATAATGTAAAAAGAGGAACCGATACCACTTAAGAGTATCAACATCTGCCTGTTAAACCTAAATGTATAAATAAAAAACATAAATACTGTTATAGCAACAAAAAGAATAAAATATTCGACTCTATTTTCTTTTATATTTTCCATCATATTGATACTCTCCTTATACAACCAAACCAGGTCTAAACACTAACCAAATACTTATTATTACCACCAATAAAATTGCCATGTGAGCAAGTGTAAGCCCGGTAAATTTTCTTATACCTTTTTTTCTGGAATAGAGGATATCTATAAGTAAAAGTGAAACTACAAACCCACCGACCACTAAACTAATAGTTTTGGTTGCTAACGTAACATCTATAAATTTATTAGCGGAGGATCCGGAAGGAATAGGCTCCGATTCAACAGACTCGGTACCGGAAGGCTCTTCTGAAACACTTGTTTCGGATCTGACATTTGAATCACCTTCGGTGTTTGCGGGTTCTGCTTCGGAGGCAGATACAGTATTTTTACCGATGTTTACAGCTCCATCATCCACACTGGCTAACATTGAAGGCTGTCTAGGCTTACCGAACATTTGAACTACCAAGGTAGTCTCATAACCGTTCATAACTCCGTTAACTACAGCAAAACCCACCTCTTCGTAATTAGCACCAATTAAGTTGCTTTTGTGGGAAGGGGACTTAAACCACGCCTCTACCACTTCTTTGGAAGTAGAGAAGTTCTTGGCTAAATTTTCTCCGGCGTAAATATATTCGTAGTCCTCACCAACTATAAAATCCCAAGGCTCTGTACCATCAGGAGCTACATGAGCCCAATAACCGTCTTCAAACATATCTTTGGCCTTTTTTTGAGCTGCAGCGGATAATTTATCATTTAATCTAAGATTGGATACACCATTCTCTCCTCTTTTTTTATTAGTATATTTCAATAAATCTGTAATATTAATATCAGAGGCGTACCCTAACACACCGGGAGCAACTTTTGGAATTATCCTGAAAACTGCAGTAATAACTAAAATAAAAACACAATAAATTAAAATTGCTTTATTCTCTAAAAAATCAGCTCTTTTTCTCTTATCAGGTTTGGGTAAAAAATGATGAACAAACTGATACTTCTCTATGGACTTGGGATTCTTCCTCCAGTATTTTGAAATATTCTGATTTTCATCTTTCTGTTTTGAGTAGTCAAACATTAACTGTAATTATATCATTATAATTTATTTTAGTGCTTCCAAAGCAAGCTTAAAGACCTCTTCCGGACTACCTTCGCCGTCTATTTCAACAAGTTTTCCCTCATTTCTAAAATGCTCAATTACATCCGAGGTCTCTGTGTTAAATATCTGTAATCTTCTTCTAACTGCTTCTTCGGTGTCATCTTCACGCTGGATTAGCTCACCACCACACTCATCACAAATTCCTTCAACCTTTGGAGGGACGGACACAACATTAAAAACTGACCCGCAGTTATCACAGGTTCTTCGTGATGAAATTCTTTTAACGGAGGTTTCCGGAGAGATACTAATGAAAATTACTTTATCGAAATCGGGATCGTAAAATTTAAGATCCATCAAGGTTCTGCCCCAACCATCAAAGATAAACCCGTTCTTACTGGAATCTTTAGAGGTTTCTTCCCTAAGTAAATCTGCAACTAAATCCTGGGGTACGAGCTCACCCCTGGCCATATAATCTTGAATTTCCTTTTTTCTCGGATGTTTTTCGGAAACTTCCCTTAAAATATGACCGGCAGAAATTAAGGGGATACTTAAATAATCACTTAACATACTTCCTACGGTGCCTTTACCACACCCTTGAGGTCCTATTAATAATATTTTCATGGTAATAATTGTAAAGCTTAAAAATCAGGAAGTCCAAGATCTTGTAGCTGGCCCCTCATTTGTTTTTGTAATTTCTTGTCAACATCGCCGAAAGTATCGTTTATTAAATCTTTTAACTCTTTTTGATCCTCTCCGTCTACCTCAATCTTCTGAATTTTTTTATCCCCCCTAACTACAATTTTTATCCCATCTTTTTCTCTGGTAGCAGAAATATCTTCCATTTGTTTTTTGATTTTACTTTGAGCTTGTTTAAATTTATTTAGTTCTTTTATTTTATCGAACATATTAATATCTTATCAGTAAAAAATAAATTACCCTAAAAACTTCTCGTAACTTCTCGTAACGGTTAAAGACTCTACTTGCCTTACCGTCTCAAGTACCACAGAAACTGCAATCAATAGACTGGTTCCCCCAATGGAAATTACATTAGGACCAAATATAAAGTTCATAAAATAAGGCAAAATGGCAATTAAACCAAGGAATAAAGATCCCATAAGTGTAATTCTGGAAACTATCCTTTTTAAATATTGTGCGGTAGAGGTTCCGGGCCTTACACCGGGTATAAAACCCCCTCTCTTCTTAACATCCTCGGCAATTTTCTCAGGATTAAACTGTAAAAAAGTATAGAAAAATGTAAAAGCTACAACGAGTAAGAAATATAAAGCGTTGTAAGAAAGAGATTTTTGTTCAAAATATCTTGCCATAAAAGCACCGATATTAACTAAAGCGGGTTTTCCGGAAGCCATAAAAGGGCCGGATACCATACCAGGTATAGAAACAATTGACACCGCGAATATTATTGGGATTACCCCCGCCTGGTTTATCTTAATAGGAAGGTAGTTGGTAACTTTTCTTGATCTTTCGGAACTTCTACCGTACTCCAAAAGAACATTTCTCGTTCCTTCATTTACCAAAACTACCGCAATTATTGTTAATAAAATTAATAATAATACAATTACAGTTTGAAGATAATTTGAAGACATTATTCCCGTAACGGCAGATAAAGCACTAGTAGGCAGTCTGCTAATTATTGATACAAAAATCAAAGCCGATATTCCGTTTCCCACTCCTTTTTCAGTTAATAAATCTCCAAGCCAAACCAACAACATAGAGCCGGCAGTAAAAGTTAACATCAGCAGAATTACGTCGAAACCCCCTAAAGAATTTATTATTCCTTGCTTACTTAATAAAAAGTAAATACCAAAGGCTTGAACAAATGCCATCGGAATAGCCAATACTTTTGTGTACATATTTATCTTCTCTTGTCCGTACTCACCTTCTTTTGCCATCTCCTCCAAAGAAGGAATAAGCATGGTAAGGAGTTGGATAATAATAGATGCGTTGATATAAGGTCCTAAACCCAAAGTAACAATTGAAAAATTTTGAAAACCACCCCCGCTGAATAAATCAAAAAAACCAAAAATAACGCTCTTTTCAAGATAAGCTTTAATTGATGAGGTATCTACTCCCGGCACCGGTATGTGAGCCAAGAGTCTAAAAATAGCAATTATAAATAAAGTAAATATTATTTTCTTCCTTAAGTCAGGAAGCTTAAATATTTTAAGCATTTATAGTGGCACCGAAACTTTCGATCTTTTCTTTAGCTTTTTCGGAATATGTAAAATCTTTAAAAACTACTTTCTTTTTCAACTCACCTTTTGAGAGTATCTTAACACCACCTGATGGAATATCTTTTAATATTTTCTTCTCTACTAAAGATATTGGAGTAATCTCTTCACCGTCCTTAAATTTGTTGAAAATATCAAGACTCACACCCAATGCTTTGCTTTTTGTTATATAAGGTCTCTTAAAACCACCAATTCTTGGAAGTTTCTTATACAAAGGTGATTGACCTCCTTCAAACCCTAAATTAGGTTTTGCGCCTTTTCTGGCTTTTTGTCCTTTTTGACCTCTTCCAACAGTATGTCCACCTTTACCTGAACCTCTACCTCTTCCAACTCTCTTGGATTTTCTGTCATTATTTAATTTTTTAATATTAAAAAGTTCCATATTATTTTTTAAGTTCATTTAATGCTTTTATTGCGCATCTGACGTTTAAAAGCTTATTGTTAGAACCCAACACCTTTGAAGAAATGTCTTTGACACCTGCCATTTCCATAACTATTCTGACTGAACCACCGGCTATAACTCCCGTACCTTCGGGGGCGGGTTTGAGAAGGACTTTGGAAGCACCAACTTTAGCCGTAACCTCGTGAGCGATGGTCTTCCCTGATATTTTTACATCATACATCTTCTTTTTAGCTGAATTTATAGCCTTTCTAATTGCGTCAGCTACGTTTTGGGCTTTGCCGAAACCATAACCAACCTTACCATTTTTATTACCTACTACCACAAGAACAGAAAAACCAATGGCGCTGCCACCTTTGATTTTCTTTGAGACTCTTTTGATCTCAATTATTTTTTCCTCAAATTCACTTATTTTCGCAGTGTTTGAATATTGTTCTTTATTTCTTTCTTCCTTTTTCATAATTTCAAACCTCCCTCTCTTGCTCCTTCAGCAACTGCTTTTACTCTTCCGTGATATCTATAACCACCTCTATCAAAAACTACACTTTTTATACCCTTTTCCAAAGCAAGTTTTGATATCTCTTTACCTACTTCAAACGATTTCTGTGTTTTTGTAGTACCTTTTGCGCTTTTTAATTTTTTAGATGAAAACTCTACGATAGTACCAGACTTTTCGTCATCTATAATTTGAGCATAGATATCTTTGTTAGACCTAAATACGGACAATCTCGGTGTTTCAACAGTACCGTAAATCTTATTTCTAATTGATAATCTTCTTTTTTCTCTATTTGTTTTTCTTGATTTTATGTGATACATGTTTATGCAGCTCCTCCTGAACCAACCTTACCTGCTTTTCCTGGTTTTCTTCTAATAACCTCATCAGCATATTTAATTCCCTTGCCTTTATAAGGTTCTGGTTTCCTTACTTTTCTTATCTTTGCAGCTGTTAAACCAACTAAATGTTTATCAAAACCAGAGACAGTGATGTGAGTATTATCCTCAACTTTCAACTCAACACCTTCTGGAGATTTAAAATCCACAGGATGAGAATATCCAACTGTTAGTGATATCTCTCTAGGGGATACAGACTTCACTCTGTAACCTACACCAACTAACTCCAATTTTTTCTCATAACCCTCGGTTACACCCTTTACCATATTTGAAATCATAGCTCGGGTAGTACCCCACAAAGCCGGGGATTCTTTACTTTTACCTATCATCTCAACATTAATTTTATCTTCTTCTTTTTTGACAACTACATCATCGGAAAATTTAAAACTCAAGTTACCTTTTAATCCTTTAACAATAACTTCGTTTCCCGCTATTTCTACGGTAACTCCCTGCGGTATTAAAATAGGTGCTTTTCCAATTCTGCTCATTTTTTAATAAACCTCACAAATAACTTCTCCGCCTAATTTTTTCTTTCTTG
>CAZSDQ010000005.1:30587-41970 GCA_964605725.1 uncultured Candidatus Saccharibacteria bacterium | reverse complement strand
GGTAGAGTAGCCCACCTTCATTTCCGTCAGCGCTGTCGTCAATGACTATCTGAATCACTTTATCAAAATCTAATTTTTGTGAAAGTTGAAAAAAGCTTTGAAGGTCACCTAGTTTGATATCTGTTTCAACATTGTTGGCATACTGGTCATAGAGCTCCTTTAGTTTTGAAAAATTAACTAAAGTTTCCAGCGACAACCCCTTATTTTTAACTGCCATAATAACATTCTGCTGTCTCTTTGATCTTGCAAAATCAGAGCTTTCTCCGTTATCCCCATGTCTTGAGCGTGCATATTTAAGTGCGGTATTTCCATCCATTTTTTGTAAACCTTGATCAAATTTGAGAGTTTCATATCTGCACGGAAATGTATTTAATGCTACAGTCTCCTTATCAAGCTCATTCTCTTCAGCTTCCCTAAATATTTTATCCGCCTCTTCTTGAGTTTTACCGCACAAATCTCCCTCCTTTCCTTCTATTGGGTACGCATAGTCAGTAAAAGACCTTTCAACGTTGATATCTATTCCTCCTAATATGTTTATTACATTTTCAAAAATATCGAACGTAACAATTACGTGATAGTGCATTGGTATTCCCAGAACCACCTCCATTTGATTTCTTAATTCCTGAATTCCTGCCTTTGAGTAAACCTCATTAATTTTGGAGGAGTATTTGTATCCATTTTCTAAATTGTAGTTGCTAATCCAAAGATCTCTGGGAAGAGATACTAAAACAACATCGTTATCGGTGTTTCCGATAGAGGCAATCAATATTGTATCCGTAAGAGTATTTCTCCCACTTTCATTTCCGAAATTTCTCTTATCTGATCCTAATATTAATATATTTGTTCTACCGTCGGTTTCTTTTATATCTATTTTGGTGGAACCGCCTACTATGGAAACAGGGGAGAAAGCTTTTTTGATGGTATCTTTGAAGAAAAAGAAAATTCCTGAAATTATTGCCAGTGCGATAAAAAATACAAACAACTTCGATAAACCACTGCCTTTTTTTCTTGTAGCCATTTTATTCTGTTTTGACATATCTGCGTATTTCATTTTGATTTAGAATTCTTAAGAAGTTATTCTACCACCATTTTTCATAAGAGAGTTTTAGTCTTGGACAAAGTATCTTACTATTGTGGCAAAAATTTCCGGATCCAAACTTGCATTACCAACTAAAACCCCATCTAACTCACTAATTCTTGATATTGCTGCGACGTTTCGTTCATTTACCGAACCCCCGTATATTAATTTTGCCTCTGGAGGCACTATTTTTCTTATTTCTTTAGCGATAGCGGAAATTTTTGCAGGGTCCTCCGATCTATATACCCCGTTTACCGAAATATTTTGAGGATCTTCCCAAGCCATTACACACCCGTCTTTATAAAGTCTTAACAAATCTGAAGGATTAACAAAACATACTATCGGTGTAATTTTTTCCTTCAAACACAAATCTCTTTTTCTTGCGACAACTTCAACGGGTTCTTTTCTTTCGCTGTGGCCAATAATTGAGTATTTACTAAATACTTTAATTTGAAAAGCACCGGTTTCTCCGGTGAAGGCACCTCTTTCAAAAGGGGATACGTCCTGGGCGCACGTTTCAACCCCCATCTTCTGAGATATTTCCGAAATTGCAGGAATGTATACAAGCGAAGGGGACAGAAGTATTTTGGGCCATCTTTCTTCGATTATTCTTCTTTTTTTCCAGTCTTTTTTAATGTTTTGATATTTTTTACTAAAAGGCCCGACCCAATTTGCAAGGTCTTTAGAATCCATATTTAGTTTCCAGTTAGCTATTACGTACTTCATTTAGATATGTTTCTAATTGTCTGTTCAATTAACCCAGGGAGGTTTTCAATGTCTTCGTGGGTGTATTCATAGCCCAAGATATTTAAACATGAAAAAACAATCCCAATGTCTGTATATATTTTATCTGCAAATTGACAGGCTACAAGACTGTTCAACAAAACGTTCCCACCTATTTCTCCGACTTTTGATTTACCACATCCTGCAGGGCACCCTGAACAAGACGGGTAATCAGCTGGATCCACTCTTAGATCAAGTTTTCTATCAAGAATTTCTAGATATAGTTTTTTGTAATCATCGAAATTTTTTGGACTAAAAATTTCGGTTCCCGTTATTGTAATTCCCTTAATATTTTTTTCCTTAAAAATTGTTTCGAGGTAGTATTCCGGAGTAGTGAAGTATTGATCGCATAATAGTTTATCTCCTTCAAAATAAATCCCGGATCTTTTACCAGGAAGTCCTAATGACTGGGGTTCGGTATCTTTGTTTTTGAAATTAACTACAGAGTTCTGGATATCAAGAATTATTTCCTCTTTAGAAACACCAAGTAGAACTATCGAATCTACCCCTGCAAATTTTATTCTGGTAGAAAGGCTCCCACCAATATAAATATCCTCAACGGCACTATCTTTTTCCAGCACTATAGACGTTTTTGATGTATAGGGAAAAAATCCATTCAAAGGACCTACTGAGAAAATTAAGGGGTTTTTATCTTTATATATCTCAAGAAACTTTAATCCTAACCCCGTTCCTCCAAAGTATTTGTTGAGGTCTATGAAACTTTTAACTTCCGCTTCCTGTTTTTCTAAGTCTATTGAAAGGACTTTTTTAACTGATATATCAATCATTTTTTACGTCTTCCTGAATCTCAAAAACTTTCTTCGGGCATATTGATTCAATTTTTTCAATATCTAAAATATTAATCCTTGGGTCTATTTCTAATTCAAACCCTAAAGCTTGAGTTTCGGGATTTTTTTTCCTGAACACTCTGATTAAAGAATCCTCGAGACCAACCTTTTTCAGCTGTCTCTGAGCTTCAAATATACACAATTCACACCCGTTGCACCTATTTATATGTGTTGGTTTTATTATTTTTGTCATTAGTTTTTAGTCTCTATTTTAATACTTCTATTCCGGGCAATGTTCCTTCAGCCAAAAACTGAAGCATTGCACCACCTCCGGTAGATACAAAACTGAATTTGTCCATTAATCCAAGTTTGTTTATTGCAGCAACAGTGTCTCCGCCCCCAACGACAGAGTAGACCCCGTCTTTTTGAGTTCTTTCGGCAATTTTTTCAGCTATATCTTTGGTCCCCTGAATAAATTGGTCGTCTTCATACATTCCTAAAGGCCCGGCCCATAAGATTGTTCTTGATTTTTCAATTGCCCAGATGAATTTTTGTATGGTATTTTCATTAATATCTTTAGATTCAACGTCTTTATTGTCAGCTAATAACATATTATGAGTAATTTCTTTACTCCAGTTTGCAGATAATATTGAGCTTAGCATAATGAAGTCAGCTTTATCAAAAAATTTTTCAATAACTGGAAGTTTGCTTTCAAGTTTTATACCTCCAATGATCAAAGCCAAAGGTTTTTCAGGATTTTGCATTACTTTTGTCAAAGCCTCTACTTCTTTTTGCAAATTAAATCCCGCAAACGAATGTAAAAAAGCTGTTATACCAACAATTGAGGCATGTTTTCTATGACAGGTCGCAAAGCTCTCATTGACAAAAATTTCTGCTTTTGAGGCTATTTCTTTTGAAAATTCTTCGCTATTTTCTTCTTCTCCTGGATTGAATCTTAAATTCTCAAGAATTTCATAAGCTCCTTCTCCTAAATTTTCATTAAAATAGTGAACTAATTGCTGGGTACTTAAATTTAGATCTACTTTTCCATCTGGTTTTCCCATATGGCCTGCAATTACTGGTATACCGCCTTTTTCAATGATATATTTTAGTGTAGGTAGGGAAGAGTCTAGTCTAAAAGCTTCTTTTACAACCCCATTTTCTACTGGGACGTCCAGATCACATCTCACAAATACTCTAGTACCTTTGTTTATAGGGGCATCGATTAGTAATTTCATATGATTATTTTAGCATTAAATAAAGACTGTGACGGGTTGGGTTACAGCATCATTAAAGCCATCTCAACGAGTCTGCAACTGTATCCCCATTCATTGTCATACCAAGCAAAAACCTTTATTAGATTTCCATCTATGACTTTAGTCATAGATAGATCCACAATAGCGGAATAAGGATCTCCAATAATGTCTGACGATACTAGCGGTTCAAACGTTGCTCTTACAACCCCCTTGTATTTTTCTTCTTTTACAGCTTCCAGAAATGCTTTATTTATATCTTCTTCGGTAACATTTTTATCAATTAGGGCTGTGATGTCAACAATAGAACCAGTCATCACAGGAACTCTTAATGAAGTTCCGTCAAATTTTCCTTTAAGCTGGGGTAAGACCTCACCTGTAGCATCTGCAGCACCTGTAGTGGTTGGGATAATGTTATATCCCGAAGCTCTGGCTCTTCTCATATCAACTTTTTCACCCGAAGGAGAACTATCTGCAACATTTTGATTATTTGTGATGGCGTGAATAGTGCTCATTCCCGCTTTCAATATTTTAAAATTGGAATCAAGAATTGCTAAGACAGGGGAGATGCAGTTTGTGGTGCAGGAAGCATTTGAGATAGCGTTTTGTCCCAAGTATTGTGAATCATTGACTCCTTTCATAAAGGTTTGAATAGTTCCGCCTTTAACCGGAGCCGATATGATTACATCTTTAGCACCAGCTTTGATGTGAGCTAGCGAAGTATCGTCTTTAACGAACCTTCCGGTACATTCAAGAACAACATCAACATCTAAATCTTTCCAAGGAAGTTTTTCAGGTTCTTTTTCTGCTGTGACTAGGGATTTTTTTCCTTCAACCACGATATAGTTTTCGGTTCCTTTGGTATCAAAAAAACTTTTTTCACCAGTGTTGTCTTCTAAATTAATTCTTTTTCCATCTATCTCAACCCAAATTTCTTTATCATAAACACCGTAAATAGTGTCGTGTTTTAATAAATGGGCTAAGACCAGTGGGTTTGTAAGGTCGTTTATTGCAACAATATCCAGACCTTTATCAAAAGCAATTTTAAAGGAGGATCTTCCTATCCTTCCAAAACCGTTTATAGCTATTCGGGCAGTTTTATTTTCCATATACTTTAATAATACTACTTTAAATGCGAATCAATCCAGCTTTTTAGCATTTCTTTAGGCATTGCGCCTACTTTTCTGTCTATTTCTTTATCATCTTGTACAAGGACAAATGTAGGTATACTCATTACTCCAAAATTTGCAGCGGTACTGCTGTCTGACTCTACGTCAATTTTTTGAAATTCAACTTTACCTGCGTATTCAGGTTCCATTTCTTCAAATACAGGCGCCATCATTTTGCACGGACCGCACCAATCTGCATAAAAATCTAATAATTTAATCATTTTTATTCTCCTAAAATTAAAATTTTATGTAAGTCAAAAATCTTACGCTATATGATAACATAACTTTTGTTTATTAATTATGCAAGACTTGCCTGATAAAAAGTTAAAACTTCTTCCGGTTTCTTTAATTATTGCACTGGTGTTTGGTGTTGGAGTTTTTGCTTTTAGAAAGCTTTTTACAAGAGAGATCGTTATAAAAGAGGATTTGTCTGAAAAAAAGTATTACACAAGCTTGTTGAGGAGTGAAAACTTGGGGAGCGAGTGGGAGCCGGGGGAGATGTTGGAGGTTAACCTGGAAGATCAGCCTGAAATTTCTGCGGAGAGCGGTTTGGTAGTTGATATTAATTCGGGAAAGATTGTTTTTGAAAAGAATTCCAAGGAGAAAATGAAAATTGCCAGTTTAGTGAAAATTATGACTGCGGTGGTGGCTTTAGAGCATAAAAATTTAGATGAAAGGATTGTTGTTTCGAAAAAATCAGCGGGGGTAGGTGAAAATACGATGGGAATTTCTGAAGGTGAGGTTTATACGTTGGAGGAGCTTTTATATGGATTAATGTTGAATTCCGGAAATGATTCTGCTTACGCAATTTCAGAAGGTGTTGCAGGTAATGCAGAGGATTTTGTTGATTGGATGAATATCAAAGCTAAGGAGTTGAGTTTGAATGATACGGAGTTTTTTTGTCCGAGCGGGTTAAATGACGAAACTTACAGCACAGCGGTTGATTTGGTAAAGCTTTCAAGATATGCGATGCAAAATGAAGATTTTAGAAGGATTGTTGGAACTGTTGATTTTGAATTGCCTTATTCTGAAAGGCATAAATATTTGTATTTAGAAAATCAAACGAATTTGTTAACGACTTATCCGGGCGTGGGTGGTATTAAGACCGGATATACAGAGGAAGCGGGGTACTGCCTGGTTACTTATGCAAAAAATGAAGGAGTTGAGTTGATTGGGGTGGTTTTAAACTCCGTAAACAGAAAATTTGATATGTTAAATCTGCTAAACTTCGGGTTTGGGGTTTACGGGATAGAGGTTGAGAGTGGGTATGAGCTGTGAGGTACTGCTGATTTCTGAAAATGATATAATACGGTCATGGAGAACAATGGAAAAAACAACAATATACTGCCTTTGGTAGTAATTTTTTTAGTTATTGCAGGTTTAATTGGAGGAGCTTATTGGTTTGGTAAGAGTAGTATTATGCAAAATTCCCAAACAGGTCAAATGACCGATGTAAAAGAATCAACTGAACCTGAAAACAAATCCTTACAGGAACCTGAAAAATCGACTACAGAACCTTCTGAAAATGCTGAATTAGAGGGAGAGACAGGGGCGGGAGAAACAGTAGACAAGCCTACAGAAGAAGGACCTGCGGTTGAAGAGGATTCCGACGAATCAGTAATCGAATCTCTAAAAATTCTTTTTGCACAAAAATATGAAAAAAGAATCGAAGACATTACAGTTACTATCTCCAAAAGAGAAGGAAACTATCTTACCGGGGGTGTTAAATTCACTGCTGATGGAGAAGGTGGTTACGTTTTAGCAGCAAAAGTTAACGGAGCTTGGAAAATTGTTTTTGATGGAAACGGAAGTTGGACTTGCAGTGCCGTAGATGTTGTTGATTTTCCTTCTACACTTGCACCCGAATGCTGGGATGAAAATACAATGACCATTGTAGACAGAACAGCTAAATAATCAAACATTTTTACAAGATTTTCCCTGTTTTAACCTAAAATATTTGTATTATCTATCTTATTAAAAAGGCTTAGTCTTTTGTTATAAAAACTAAGCCTTCGTCTGCAGTGTGTTGAGTAAGTATTCCCAAACCAAAACTGGAAATACACTTACCTGCGTATCTGCCCAAAATTATTCCTGCGACTATTAAAAGCACTCCCTGGATCGAGTGATGGAAATGATATTCTCCGAGACGTGTAACCCTTTTTCCAGTCTTTGGAAAATAGTTGTAAGCTGCAACCTCCAGCTTCCCAAAAATAAAACCTGCAAAGAAACAAATTAAATTTTTCACACTATCCGATCTCCTTTTTCTAATATATTTAGCGGTTATTTTACTAGAAATGTTTCTAATATCAAATATTTCCATTCTCTATCTGCTGTTTTTTATACTTTAATTTCATACTTGCCATCTGTTATCATAACTCCGTGCCAACAAACTCTGAATTATTTACGGGATTAAATCCCCAACAAATTGATGCTGTTAAGCATTTAGACGGCCCCGCACTCGTTGTGGCTGGACCAGGAAGTGGTAAAACCCGCGTTTTAACTCACCGAGTGGCAAATTTAATTCAAAACCACGATATTTCTGAAACAAACATTCTTTGCGTAACATTTACAAACAAAGCTGCAGACGAAATAAAGCAGAGAGTAGGGGCAATCCTTTCAGATTTATCTGGAATTTCAAAGTTACCTTGGAGTGGAACATTCCATTCAATTTGTTCCAAAATTTTAAGAAAAGACGGTTATAACATTGGTATACCGCCTTCCTTTGTTATCTATGACACAGAAGATTCAGCCTCCGTTATTAAAACTATCTTAAAAGATTTCGGAATTGATGCAAAAAGATTTCACCCAAGAGGTGTTTTGGAAACCATCTCAAGTGCAAAATCAGAGCTAATAACACCATCCGACTACGAAGGGTATGCGCAAGGTTACTACCAAAGAACTGTATCCAAAATTTACCCGGAATATCAAAAAAGGTTGCAAAATAGCAATGCCTTAGACTTCGATGATTTGCTATATTTTACTGTAAAACTGCTCGATACCGATAAAAAAACATTAAAAAAATATCAAGAGCAGTTCAAATACATTTTAGTTGATGAATATCAAGACACAAACAAAGCTCAGTATGTGTTAACCCGCCGATTATCCGACCTGAGTCAAAATCTTTTTGTAGTCGGAGATATGTCTCAGGCCATTTATAGTTTTCGCGGTGCGGATTTTCGTAATATTTTAAATTTTCAAAAAGACTATCCCGAGGCTTCTATCTACAACTTGGAGCAAAATTACAGGTCTACCCAAATTATTTTAGATGCAGCCAAAAGCTTAATTAAAAACAATTCAACTCATATCCCTTTGGATCTTTGGACGGACAAAGAGGGTGGCGACAAGATTATAGTTTTTTCAGGAAGTACCGGAAATGAAGAAACTGCCTTTGTCGTTGAAGAAATTTCAAACCAGATGAAGTTAGGAAAGACATTTATGGATATGGCAGTTTTATACCGTACTAACGCCCAATCCCGAGCGATTGAGGAAGCCTTAATCAAAAACAGTATTCCTTACAAAGTGTTTGGAGGTGTGCGTTTTTATGCCAGAAAAGAAATAAAGGACATCACTTCTTACTTAAGAGTAATTCAAAATCCAAAAGATTCGGTGTCCTGGTCAAGGATTATTAACGTTCCAACCCGTGGTATGGGCCAAAAGTCAGCTGAAAAATTAAAAAACACAGGTTGGGACCTTGATGAAATTGAAAGAGTGTCAAAAATTCCAATTAAAAGATGGATTTCAAAAAAAGATGATATGTCTACATTAGAACTTATGGAAGAGGTTTTAAAAGATACGGGGTATATAAAATGGCTTGATGACGGTACAGAAGAGGCTTTGAGCAGAATTGAAAACATTAAGGAGTTAAAAACAGTCGCCTCTTTGTTTGTAAATTTGCAGGAGTTTTTGGAAAGTGTTTCTCTAATAGAAGATTCAGGAAGAACCAAAGATTCAAATGATAATGATTGTGTAACTTTGATGACAGCCCATGCTTCAAAGGGTTTAGAGTTTCCAATAGTTTTTATTATTGGAATGGAAGAAGGTCTATTCCCCCACTCAAATTCTTTAGGAGAGGAAGAAGAGCTTGAAGAGGAGAGAAGGCTTTGTTATGTTGCTATCACAAGAGCAGAGGAAAAAGTTTATATGACAAACGCTCGCTCTCGTTTGTATTTTGGAAATATTCAGGCAAACCTTCCAAGTAGATTTTTATCTGAAATTCCTAAGGAACTTTTGGATTTTAGAGGCCTTGGTTTTAATAACTATTTTGGAAAAAACAAACGAACAGACGATTTTCTTGATGACCTGGAATTTGATAGGGGCAGTTTCAGGTGGGAATAGCGCTACGTTCTAACCTCATAACTATTTTTAATGTAAAATTAATGTATGTTTAAACCTCACAAAGAGCTGGGTCAAAACTTTCTCACAGATAGGAGTGTGGCCAAAGACATGGTAGAGGCTCTTGATATTCAAAATGGCGACGAGATAGTTGAAATTGGCCCTGGCCACGGAGTTGTTACAGACTTTTTAGTCGAAAAAGCTAAGGATTTGGATGTGGTGATTCATGCAGTAGAGTTGGATGCTAGGCTTTACCAAGAACTTAAAAATTTTTATTCAGGGAATGAAAAGATAGAGGTAATAAAAGAAAATATTTTGGATTGGCTTCCAACATTATCAACGGATAGAGAAATAAAAATAATAGGGTCTGTTCCTTATTACATCACATCTCCTATAATTCATAAAATAATAAAAATGCCTGCGGTTCCTCAAGGGGTAGTTTTGTTAGTACAAAAAGAAGTAGCTGAAAAGATAAAAAATAACGCACCGGATTCTTCTTACATGTCCTCGTTTGTTCAAACTTTTTTTGATGTTAAGTATTTAGGAAAAGTTCCTAGTAAAAAATTTAATCCTGAACCCAAGGTTGATGGCGGAATTATTAAAATGGTCAAGAAAGAAGATGCAAATCTCGACCTCGTTTTTATTAGGAAATACGAGGGTTTTTTACACAAGGCATACTCAAATCCAAGAAAGATGTTAAACAAGGTTTTCAAGAAAGAGGAACTAGAAAAGGGTAATATTAATCCATCACTTCGTGCGCAAAATTTAAATGCCGAAGAGTGGCTAAATTTTTATAAAAAAATAAATGAAATTTAGTATTTGCATACCAACTTTAAACGAGGAAAAGTACATAGGCGGGATATTAAGTTGTCTAGAAAAACAGACATTTAAGGATTTTGAAGTTACTGTTGTAGACGGAAATTCACAGGATAGAACAAAAGAAGAGGTTTTGAAGTTTTCTAGTAAGTACCCACTTCAATTTTTGAAATCACCTCAAAGGGGAGTGTCGTTTCAGAGAAATTACGCAGAAAAAAAGTCTTCCGGAGATTATGTAATATTTTTTGATGCTGATGTAATGATCGAAAACGATTTTTTGGAAAAAATAAGCAACCATTTGGAAAAAGAGAACATTGATATTTTAACTACTTGGAATAAGCCAATATCCGATAAACCAATAGATGAATTTATCTACTTATTTGTAAATATTTTTATGCTGGAGCTTATTAAAAAGAAAAATCCCGGAGCTGTTGGCGTTTTTATATGTGTTAAAAAAAGCTCGTTTGAAAAAATCGGAGGTTTTAGAGAAAAAGTTAATTTTGGAGAGGACTTTGATCTTGCAAAGAGGCTTCATGATAGTGGTTTTACATACGCTTTATTAAAAAAACCAAAAGTACACGTATCCGTGAGACGTTTTGATAAAGAGGGAAGATTGAACATGATAATAAAAAATCTTAGAGCGGCTACATATTATCTAACGAACAACAACAACTACATCGACAAGATTCAGGGTAAGTTTAAGCACGAGTTCGGTAAATTTTAATTGGAAATTTTTTAAATAACCTTAAAGTCTGTTTTCCTAAATTCTCTAAAATGTAGATTAGATCGAAGCCCGCCAAATTTTTAAATTTTTGAACGGGCTTTTTTTTCGGCCCGATTTTCATCAAAGCCTGTACTCTTTGATCCCGCCCTTATAGGACGATATTAAATTGTATTCATAAAATATCCTATATTGGCCTTGGAGTCAATGATATACTGGGTTTATGAAAAGACACATTCTTCAATCCAAGCTTTGGGAGAAGTTTAAAAACGACTATGGAACTCCGGCAGTTCGGGTTGGAAAAATTCTTTATACAAAACATAAAATTCCTTTTACTAACAATTATTATGGATATTGCCCCAGAGTTAACCCTTTTGATATTGATTTTGAAGAATTAAAAAAATCGTTAAATGAAAATAATTGTGTAGCTGTTCATTTTGATG
>CAZSDQ010000005.1:0-30577 GCA_964605725.1 uncultured Candidatus Saccharibacteria bacterium | reverse complement strand
CCAATGTTACTAAAGACGATCCCGAGGCTGAAAAAGCAGAGCAAATACTTAAAGACAAATGTGTTTTATCCCAAAGAGATGAATTTGCCAAAGGAAATTTTTTAATGAATCTTGAAAAAAGCGAAGAGGAACTTTTAGCCAATATGCATAAAAAACACCGATACAACATAGGACTGGCTCAAAGAAAAGGCGTCGCGGTGAGAGAAACTACTGCTGACGAAGATTTTCAAATTTTTTATGATCTTTATTTTGAGACTACCCAAAGACAGAAATTTTTTGGTAGGTCCAAAACATATTTGAACGGTGTTTGGAAGACATTTAAAAGTGCAAATTCCGCACATTTGCTGATTGCCGAATATGAAGGGAAGCCCTTGTCCTCTTGGATGTTGTTGGTTCAAGATGGAGTGCTTTACTATCCTTACGGTGGTTCAACTGAAAAAGATAAAGATGTGCAATCAAACTGTCTTTTGGGGTGGGAAGCTATTAAATTTGGAAAAAAGCTGGGGTGTGATTTGTTTGATATGTGGGGTGCTGCCGAAGATATGAGTAATAAAAGTGACCCTTACTACGGATTTTCTTTATTCAAAGAGAAGTTTGGAGCAACCCATGTTAGTTATATTAAATCTTATGATTATGTTATAAACGAACCCTTATACAAAATGTTTTTGGTGGCAAATAATTTGAGATGGAAGTTTTTGAGTATACTAAAATGAAGCCCGAATTGGATATTCGACAGAGTGATAAATGGGCAAAATATCTTGGAAGAATGGGGTGGGAAAGTCATCGTACATCGAGTGGTATTAATATTTATTTTCATAGAACTTTTCTTGGAACAATTATTAAAATTCAAAAACCTCTGTCGGTTAGTAAAAAAGATATTAAAGAAATTGAGGATTTTTGTGTAAAATTAAAGCCTCTTTTTATTAAAATAGAGCCTTTTATAGGTCAGGAGATTGCGGTTTTGGAGGAGTGCGGTTATGTAAAAAGTGAGGTGGCATTAACACCCCCCTCAACTATTTATATTGATCTTACAAAATCAGAAAACGAGCTTTGGGAAAGCATTTCTCACAGTGGAAAATATTCAATAAAAAGAGCCCAAAGAGAAGGTACTGTGACGAGATTCTATCAAAATCCTATTAAAGATAAGATGGGTGCCTATTTTGAGATGGTCCAAGTTACAGGAAAAAGAAAACATTTCTATGTTCAACCGATGGTGGATTTTGAAGAAAAAGTTAAGATATTTGGAAAAGAGTGCCACCTCGTTTTGTCCTATGATACCGAAGGAAAACTACTAAGCGGAAAATTTTATTTATGCCATAGGGATATGGTTTTATACTCGACCGGCGGCACATCTGAAAAGGGATTAAAAACCAAGGCCGGGTACGAGCTTCTGTGGAAGTCTATTTTGTATTTTAAAGGTCTCGGATATAAAGTTTTAGATCTTGAGGGTAGGGATGACCCACGTTTTAAAGATGCTACTAAAAATTGGGGAGGGTTTAGTCACTTTAAAGAAAAATTTGGTGGGGAGAATATTGAATTTCCTCATCCTTACATTAAATACTTTAATCCGGTTTTGAAGTTTTTTTCCAAGTTTACAAACCTGCCGCTTTGATAGGGGGCTCAGCCCTCTTTCTTACTCCTTCTTAGCAAAGGGGCATATATCTTTAAAGTCGCAGTACATGCAATCGCGTCCGGGATTTGGTTCAAAATTTTCCTCGTTTATATTTTTAATCACGTCTTTAATGATTTCCCTTTGAGCGTCGACCTGCTTTTGAGTTCTTTTTGTGGAAACTTTATTGCCTGTATTTAAGAAGTAGAGGCTTAGAACATCCGGTTTTATTTTTAAAGCATCGGTGGCTCCCATAGTGTAAATAGTCATCTGCACGTTGTCATCAACATCTTTTTGAGATTTTTCTTTTCCGGTTTTGTAATCAATTATCTCCACGGTGCCGTCGGGTAGTTTATCTATCCTGTCTATTGTTCCTTTTAATTTGGTTCCATCAATACTAAGAACAAATTTTTTCTCCAACCCCAAGTGTTTTATATCCAAATCCTTGTTTTTTTCATAATAATCTTTAAGAATTTTTTTACCCTCTTCAAAAGCATTTTTTCTATCTTTTTCATTTTCATAACCCAGCGGATTCCAGTTTTTTTCAAATATTTCATATAAATCTTCGAGCGAAGGTTTGTTTCCAGACATTATTTTTGAGTGAAATTCATTTAATGTTTTATGAAAAGTATCTCCGAAATTTAAAGAACGGCTGGGTGGGGTGGGGATGTTTAAAACATACGAATATTTGTATCTTAAAGGGCATATTAAGTAGTTATCTATTTGAGAATAGCTGATGTGATCTAATTTATTTCCTTTTAATTCTGATATTTTTCTAATCTTTGGTGTGAAGGATTTTTTGACTTCGCTGGGGAAGGGTAGTTTGGCTAACTCTTCGGTTGTAAAGTCTTTCAATTCAATGCCGGTTTCATTCAAAAAGCCACAAGGTATAGTATCTCTTTTACCACCGTAGTTTTTACCTAATGTTAGGTAAAGATATTTTTTTGCCCTTGTCATACCAACATAAAAAAGCCTTCTTTCTTCTTGGACGTGCTCGTTTCCGGTCGGTAAGGTTTCTTTTATGAGCTCGTCCGGAATTTTTAAAGTGTCGCTTCTGTTTTTGCTGGGGAATCTTCCTGAAATCAGGTTTACCATAAAAACAACGGGAAATTCCAAACCTTTTGCCGAATGCACTGTCATAAGATTTACCGTATCAATATCCTCAATTTCAGCTTGGGCGGGGTTTTCACCTGCTTCAATTATCATATCAAAATAATCAACCAAATCTACTATGGTCGGCATTTCTTTTGTTTGGTCGTGCCAATCAATCTCAAATTTTTGAATTCTTTTTAAAAGAAGGTTTAAGTTTTTGATGCAAAGTTCATTTTCCTGGGTTTCTTCTTCTAAAAACATACCAAGGTAATTTATTGAATTAACAAGGTTAAAAGCCATTTCGGTCGGAGTTTGCTTAGTGATGTTTTTTTGAAATTCTTCTACTGTTTTTACGAGATTTTGAACGTTTTCATTTTTTGATTCTTTTACTTGTTCCCAAAGCTCGACTTTTTTGTATCTTGCTTGAGAAAGGAGGTTGGATATTTCTTGATAAGGAATTTCCAAACTGTCTATATTTAGTACTCGAAACAGGCTTATTCCTTCTTTTGTATCGATTATTATTTTTAAAAAAGCCAAGATGTCACGGACTTCGTCTCGATCGTAGAGACCTCGGTTACCTACCAGCTGGTAGGGTATTCCGTATTTTCTGAGCGAAAGCATGAACGGGTCTAAGTGATTGTTGGCTCTGGCCAATATCGAGATGTCTTTAAAAGTGTATTGAGGTTCTTTTGCCAGTATTTCAATGATTTTTGAGACCACTAAGTTGACTTCATCTTCCAGGGTTTCCGCTCGAATAATTTTCGGATTAGGTCTTGCACCGAGTTTGAGTTCAGCTCTTTTTACAGAAGAGTTTGTTTTGGTGACTTTGGAGTTTTTCTCTTTCATAACCATACTGACAAGTTCTTTCGAAATCCCCAGCTTCGATTCTAAGGTATCGGGGTTATTGTTTTGAATTAGTTTGTAGGCAGGATTCAGTATTTCCTGTGTTGATCGATAATTTTCTATCAATGTAACGGTCTCGGCTTTTTTGTAATCTTCCATAAATTGGAGAATATTTGAAATTGCTGCTCCTCTGAATTTATAAATTGATTGGGAATCATCTCCTACCACCAGTAAACTTCTTTGGTCAGGAATTTCTTTTAGATTTTCCTTTTTACATTCTTTTATGGGGTAGAGTAACTTAATTAATTCGTACTGTGCATAGTTAGTGTCCTGAAACTCGTCCACCAGAATATGTTTAAATTGTTTTTGGTACTCAGACAATATATTCGGTCTCTCCTTAAATAACTTTATCACCCACATTATTAGATTGCCAAAATCCATCCCTGAGTTTTCTATTTTCAACCTCTCGTATTCATTGTAAATATATGACAACTCGTCATATTTTAACTTTTCTTCATCACTCTCGTGTTTCATGTGCTTAACAAATGTTTCAAAGTCCTTGTTAGAAATATTTTCGTCTTGAAGTTTAGAGATAAAAGTTAAAATATCTGAAATAAACTTAGTTGGATTTCCCAAAGGTCTGAAATATTTTAAATCCATTTCAAAAATATTTTTACGCAACAAAAGCCACTGATCCGAATCGGGAAGTGTTTTATAAGAAGGGTCCAACCCGATTTCAATTCCTTTTTCTTTTAAAACTCTTTCAGCAAAAGCATGAAAAGTATAAATCCATGGTTCTTCATAACCTAAAGGCATAATATCTCCGACACGTTCCACCATTTCATGCGAAGCCTTTTCAGTAAATGTGAGGGCTAATATTTCTTGAGGATCAATATTTTTATCTTGAATTAGGTGTTTTATTCTTTCTGTGATAACTCTGGTTTTTCCTGTACCTGCGCCTGCAACAACGAGAATTGGTCCGAACTTGTGATGCACAGCTTTAAGTTGGTTTTCATTTAATTCGGTTTTTGATTTAGACATTCTGGGTATATTTTACATTAAAAAATATCGAAGAGGGTGGTTTGTCATAATACTATTGACTGTGAAAAGTTTACTCAATACAATTTATATCAATGTCCGTTATAAATAAAAACCTGCTAAAAAAATTTGAATGTAGATTTTTTAAATTATCTTTTGTTTTTCTCTTTTTCATTTTTATATTCTGATATTCTCCTATTTCCAAAAAAGCTTATGCATACGACATCTATTACATAGAAGACCTGTATAACATAAGATACGATTTGTCAGGCGATCATGTTTTAATGAATGATTTGGATTTCAACAGTGATTCCAGTTACAGCGACCCTGCTAATAAGATTTCATATACTACCGGAGAGGGTTGGGACCCTATTGATAGCTTTTTGGGTATGTTTGATGGGAATGGATATACAATTTCAAATCTATTTGTAAGCACAACCTCTACCTCCACTAATATTGGTTTATTTGGAGATATTTCTGTAAGTTCATCAGTTTTTGATGTTGGTTTATTGAATACTGATATCTCGGCTATTAATTCCAATAAGGTTGGTAGTCTAGTTGGTAGTAGTGATGGTACAGTTGTTAATTGCTATTCAACTGGAAGTGTTGTTGGAGCTATTTGGGTAGGTGGTTTAGTTGGGGAAAACAATCTTAACGGTGTGGTAACACATTGTTATTCTTCTGCTGTTGTTGACGGATCGGACGATACAGGGGGGTTAGTTGGTTATAACATGGGGGATGTTATGAACTCCTATTCAACAGGAAATGTCACTGGAAACGGCGATACGGGAGGTTTAGTAGGTTTTTCTGATAATTTTGGTCACATATATAAAACCTACTCAACAGGTCAGGTATTATATTTTCCATCTGGAAGTTCGGGGAGCGCCGGTGGTTTAGTTGGATTATATGAAGGTATGCTAGCACTATCGGATTCATTTTGGGATACAGAGACATCTGGCATGGGTAATTCTGATGGAGGTATCGGAAAGACAACTTTAGAGATGCAGGCAATTGCTACTTTTACCAACTGGGATATTGTAGATATGTTAGTTTTTAATATGTTAAATCCAAGTGATTGGTATATAGATGAAGGTAATGATTACCCCAGATTATTCTGGGAATTTGAAGGCTACACCCCTCCTGATGACGGGGATAACGAACGTGACGAGTCACCTTCGGGTAGACCTGTATTTCATCCTGATAGAAGGTGTCATTGGAAAAAACCTGGTAGCCCAACTTGGATTAAATTAGAACCTATGGTTAAGGATGGAGTATCAGGAATGAATCTAACATGGGTACAGTATGACGCAGATAAAATTAATATTAAAATTGATGACGGAACAGGAGAATATCCTTGGAAGATTGAAAAAACATCAAATGACGGACATGAGTTTTTACCAAATGTAGCTTCCTGGCAAAACATTATATTAAAACCAATCAATCATTGCAAAGAAGGAGAATACTCTCTTGCTGTAAGCCAACTTGCATACCCTTACGGTTGGTACGGTCAGAGTGAAAACAAAGTTGCTTTAGCTTCTAATACTCTCGGTTATTCAACAAAATCTGCTGTATTAGGAACCTCTACTGAATCGGAAGAAACCCCATCAGAAGAAACTCCCATGGTACCTGAAACTGGTAGTAGTGATATTTTGTATTTAACTACGTCACTTTCAATAATTGGTTTTTCAATATATTTTGTTTTGAATGAAAAATCCAGGAGATTTGCATTAAGAGAATTTGAGAGAAGAGTATCTAGAGGTCTTTAGATACCGTACACAATTTTTTGAGCAAAAACCCAGCATTTATACTATAATCTTCCAAATATAAAAAAAGGAGAGAAAAATGTTAAGTATGGGTATTGAGAACGACATAGCTTTAGTTCAAGTCATTAAACTCCTCGGTTTAATAGTTGTCTTTTTGGTAATAATTATTTTAGCCAACGTATCGCCTGTAAAAGAAAAAAGAGATAGTGAGAAAATCAAAGGGGATGTTCCAACGAATGACACTGATTCTCGGTAGTATCAAAAGGGACTCTTAGGAAAATAACGGATTTTTTAAATGGTCTGAGTTGTTTTTTATCAATAGATTGGAGCATGTACCCTGTAATATAAGAAAGATACCATAAAAATATAAAGGAGGTGTGATATGGCGTGTAAAAAATGCGGAAATTGTTGTGTAAATTTTTCAGTCTTTGGGGTTTACTCGTATAACTTGAGCGAATTTCTAAGAAAATATCCGTTCATAGAGTCTTTAGGTTTGCGGAATCCCTACTCAGAAAAACCTATTCCGATATTTAGGTGCAGAAGGTTGTTAAGGATAGACAATAATACTAGGGTTTGTTCTGATTATGAAAATAGACCGGATTTTTGCCACAACCACCCCGCTTCTGAACGAACTCAATCTATTGGATGTACTTCGGAAATAGTTCTTGAGCCAGTATAAATTATAAACAGGGTTCTTGATTTTTCTCAAATAAGAACCTTGTTCTTCTTTCTACACTACTCTAATGATCAAAACTCTTTCCTGATTAGGATACCTTCTTTTGTTAGGCTGATAAATCAGGTAGGAAGCTGGGCTTCCCTGATCGTAGCTTGGTACAACTCTCAACCTACCTTCGGATATTAATTCCCCTTTTTGTTGATTTGGAGATATTGCCATGTAAACGCGAATATTATTCATGTTTTCTCCCTCAAGTATTCCGTTAATATGTCTTCCGTTCTCCTCGATGAAGATGGATTTTCTCCAGACAGGACCTTGATATCTTTTTCTAATATAAGTACTCATCGCGACTCCTTTGAAATTGTTTGATTTAAAAGCATTTTACCTTCTTTTATAATTTTTATCAAAAACCTTATCTCTGTAGAAAAAATAGATTTATGATGATAAAATTCCCAAGCGCTAACTTGAGAATCAGGTAGTTCCAGATTATTATTAAGAAGGCCTTATTATGTCTATTTCAACTATAAAAGGTAAAAGAATAAATTACATAAAAGAAGGGGAAGGAGAGCACGCTTTTGTGTTGATTCATGGTTGGGGCGGTACTTTAGAAAGTATGAGAAGTCTGCATAATCTTCTAAAAAAAGAGAATGCATCAGTAATATTTGATCTTCCTGGATTTGGACAAAGTGACAGCCCTGATGCTGATTGGGGGGTGGATGAATACGCAGAATTAGTTGTAGATTTTATCAAAAGTATTGGGTTGAGTAAGATTGTTTTGTTTGGTCATTCCTTTGGTGGTGCTCTTTCCGTTTATATTTCCGTTAAGTATCCTGATATCGTAGATAAACTTATTCTTTGTGCACCCTCATTCAAAAGAAATGCTGTTCAAGAGGATGATTTCAAAAATAATTTTTGGTTCAAAATAAAGGATTTTACCAAGATTCCCTTATACGAGAGTTTAAAGCCTAAATTAATTTATGTTAGAAAATTATTTTATAAAATCTTGTATCCTGAATCTGATGTTCTTAAACATCCCCATTTGGAGAGTAATTTTAGAAAAATAGTAACTCAAGACCTGACCCCTATGATATCTGACATCAAACAAGATACCCTTATCCTGTGGGGTAAAAAAGATACCTATGTACCTTTGAATCATGCCCATCTTCTAAAAGAAGGTGTTAAAAAGTCTAAATTAATTGTCCACGATACCGGTGGTCACGGGCTACCGAAATTTGAATCAGATTGGGTTTATAGTGAAATAGTGAGGTTTATGAAGGAGGGTTTATGATTCGACTTCTTTTCGCATTTGTCTTTTTAATTATTTCTTATATTGAATTTTCATTTGTTACCTATTATTTTCAAATCAAAGAATATAGGTTTGATAGGCTTTTATCTTATATAAAAGAGAAAGGTTTAGGTTTTTTTATTTTTCCAGAAAGATTATTTTTTCCAAAAAAAAGTGTTAGGAATAGGAATATATTCATTGTGCACACAATATTGATTTTAGTGTATTTAGGGTTTGTTTTAGTTCTGACTAAAGATATTTATATATTAATTTTATTTTTAACAATGGTTCCTGTTGTTACAATTCTAAATATTTTGATAGGCGTTTTATATACAAGTATTGTTGTAAAAAGAAAAAGGGGGGATACTATCAGACAGGCAGCTGATTTGATAAAAGAATCCAAAGCAATTTTCATAGGCATTACAGGTTCTTTTGGAAAAACTAGTACAAAAGAGTTTTTATACAGCATTTTAAATCAGTCCTTCAACGTAGGAAAAACCGATGAAAATCAAAATACAGATGTAGGTATTGCTATGAGTATTAATAAAAACTTAAATAAAGATACTGACATTTTTATTTTTGAAGCTGGGGCATATAGTATTGGGGAGATTAAGAAAATAGTAAGTTGGATCAAGCCAAAATATGGGATTTTGACAGGTCTTGGCAACCAGCACCTTAGTCTTTTTGGATCTCGTGAAAACCTGATAAAAGCAAAATCAGAACTTTTTGAAATACTTCCGAGCAACGGTGCTGCGTATATTAATAAAGATAGTTCCGGATATAAAAAAGTTTTAGAAATATTAAAGTGTAGCGCGGTGTTGTATTCAGGCACTGATTTAGATGCTGACATCTACCTTAAGAAATACCTTAAAAACAATATCTCAGATAATTTTAACGTTACTATTAGCTACAAAGGAGAGGATTTAAATTTCGTCTCTCGTTTAATAGGAAGACATAATATCGTAAATTTATTGCCCTGTATTGCTCTTGCTCTTGATTTGGGTGTAAGTAGAGATTTAGTGAAACAAGAATTAGAAAGTATGAATCAGGTCAGTGGCAAACTATCTAAACATAGAGGATTAAACGAAGCCACGTATTTAAATGATAGTTATAGTTCAAATTTGGACGGTTTTTTATCTGCAATAGATGTAATGAAAGATATTGATGGCAAGAGAAAAATAATTATTACAAAGGGAATTATTGAGTTAGGGAAAGAGATGGGGAGCTCTTACAGCAAGATACTTAGTATGACAAATAATGATAATATGTTGATATACACAACTGATAAACTACTCAAAAAATTAGACACCGTCGGTATAGTGACAATTTTTAAAAATGAGAATCAAATACTTAATCATTTAATGAGGGAAATAAATAAAGATGACCTGATTTTGATAGAAGGAAGATTTAGTGATAGGTTTCTTTTTAAATTGAATCTTGAATGAAAAAATTAATATACACATCATTCTCTCCTAATACTAGATTTAAAGATATCGTTCTTAATCTAGGCCTCTTGTTGAATCCTTTTAGATGGTTTAAGGGATGTTGTGGGGAAGAGGTTATTAAAATTTTTGAAAATAGATTTCCAAGTTATACAGCTTTTACATTTAATTACGCCAGATCAGGCATGTATGTTCTGTTTAGGTCGCTTAATTTTAAAAAAAATGATGAGGTTTTAGTGCAAGGTTATACCTGTGTAGCTGCTATAAATCCTGTTATTTGGTCCGGTGGAAAAGTTGTTTATGTTGATATAGATCCCTTAACAGGAAATATGGATATAAATGATTTGAACAGAAAGATATCAGAAAATACCAGAATGATAATGTTCCAGCATACTTATGGTTGTTCAAGTGGTATCGAAGAAGTGGCTGATATATGCAAAGATAAAAAAATAGCTTTGGTTGAGGATTGTACTAACACAATCTTTGGGAAACACAAAGATCGATTGATAGGTTCTTACGGTGATGCCTCGGTGTTTAGTTTTGGCAGAGATAAAGCTGTGTCCGGAGTAGATGGTGGTCTAATTCTTATAGATAAAAAATCTCCTTTCATTTCTGTAGATAAAATGAATATAGAGAGTGAGAGGATGAATAAACCTAGTAATAAATGGGTCTTTTTAGAACTCATATATCCTTTAATATGGTATTTAATTAAAAAGTTTTACAACCTAAAATTAGGAAAATTTATTCATTTTACGTCTACACGATTGGGTTTAATTAGCAAAGCAACCTCAAATAATGAAAAAAAAGGTCTAATAGAAAAAAACATTCCGTCTCTTTTACCCAATGCTCTTGCTTGTCTCACTCTGAGGCAATTAAACGATATTGAAGCCATTAATGACCATAGAAAAAAAATTGTTGATATCTATAAAAAGGGTTTGAGTGATATTGTCGGGTTAGAATCACTTTTGATTATCGATGGAAATGTACCTTTAAGATACACCGTCACTGTTGAAAATAGAGAAAGCTTAGTGAAGTTTTTAAAAAATAATAATATATATGTTGGAGATTGGTATACAACTCCCATAGCTCCTGCAGAGGTTGATATGGAGTCGGTTGGTTATATTGTTGGTATGTGTCCGATGAGTGAGATATTTTGTAGTAAGGTTTTAAATTTACCGAATCATGTAAATATTAACGAAAACGATGCCCAAAAAATTGTTAATTTGATAAGGGAATTCTATGGAAATAAAGGAAATTAAAGACAAAAAAATTTGGGATAGTGCTGTTGATAAATTCGAATATTCTACGATGTTTTTATCTTGGGAATGGGGTGTTTTTGAAAGATCTGTTGGACATAGTTTTGAAAATTGGGGAGTTTACGATGGTGATAATGTAATTGGTTTGTTAACAACAAAGATAATTAAAGCGAGGCGCGGAAAGTATGTTCATCTTAGACACACACCTCTAATCAAGTGGGAAGATGGTGATGTAGTGAATTTGATTAGGGACTTTATTATTAAAAAGGTAAAAAATTCTGATTGTCACTTTGCACGAATAAGCCCATTGTTACCCAAGAGTGTAGAGAATAACGAATTATTAAAAAAGATTGGTTTTAAACCCTCGTTAACTCACGCTACTGATGCGGAGTTGACCGTAGTCATTGATTTAGATCAGTCCGAAGAAACTATTCTAAAAAGCATGAGAAAAACTACCAGAAACTCATTAAGAAAAGCTCAAGATATGGGTGTTGTTATTAAACATTCAGATGATTCTTCACTCTTTGATGATTTCAAGAAGGTCTATTTGGATACGGTTGAGAGACAAAGATGGAACGCTTATTCTGTGGATTTTATTAAAAAAGAATATGAGATTTTTTCGAAGGAAAAAAAGGCTGATATGTTTGTGGCATATTTAAAAGATATTCCAATATCCGCATCCATTTTTGTAAAACATAGAAATCAGGTTATATACCACTATAGTGGCTCTTTAACTGAATACAGAGATATACCTTCAGCACATTTATTGCATTGGGAAGCTATTAAATACTATAAAAACAATGGTTTTTCCTTATATAATTTTTGGGGTGTGAGTCCCGAAAATGACAAAAAACACCCTTGGTATGGTTTGTCGCTTTTTAAAAGAGGTTTTAGCAAAAAGGAGTTAGAATTTGTACATTCCCACGATCTTATTATTAATCCTTTTGCACATCTAACTAGATTGTACGAGTATCTAGAAACTAAAAAGAGGGGTTACAGATAAATTTATTCCAGAAGCTCGGGTTGTTCTTCTTTTCCTGTTTTTTCAATGGCTTGGGCCTTATCAATTCTTCCGTAAAGCCTGGCAAACCTGCTTTTAACACCGTCCATTGATTTGTAAGAGTTTGAAATGTGTCTTTCTAAAACGTTTAAATCTTCATTAAATTTTCCTGCTTCAACTTTTATTCCTGCAAGAGCTTTTAAAATCTCTCCGGTGTGTTTTTGAAGTTCGTGTTGTTGATAAGCCACCAGTAACACTTTTAAAAAGTAGGAGAGAGTGTTGGGTGATGCCAATATGACATTTTTGGCTTTTGAGTAATCTTCAATTTCAGGGGTATTTACAATAAGTTCGTAATAAACATTTTCGGAAGGAACGTACATTATTGCTTGGTCAGTGGTCTTTTCCTCAGGAAGAATGTATTTTCCTGATATCTCGTCTATTCTTTTTTTAACATCGGTTACAAAAACCTTCTTATATCGGTCTCTTTCTGTTTGCATTTCTGCCGTTATCATAGCTTTGAAATTTTCCATAGGGAACTTTGAGTCTATTGGGATGATTCCTTTATCTGTAAAGACTACGGCATCACAAACGCTTCCGTCTTTAAATTTGTATTGTGTTTTGAAAAGATCCTTGGGAAGAAAGTTTTCAAGTATTTCGTATAAAAATTGTTCACCGAGACCGCCTCTTAGCTTGGGGGATTTTAAAATATTGCTTAAGTCTTTCATGTCAGTTCCAAATTCCTGAATTCCACCGAGTTGCTTTTGAACTTCTCTTATAACATCACTTGATTTTTCAAGTCTTTCAGAGATGAATTTTGTTTGCTGGCTAAGTGTTTCTCTTTGATTTTTCATTTGTTCTTCTAGGGATGATCTTTGGTCTTTTAGTTGTCTCTCCATTACTTCGGTGTTTTTTTCAACTGTTCCTTTCATGTCTTTTAACCATTCCAGAAGTATTGTATCTTCTGATTTTCCAGAACTTTTGAATTGTTTTGAGAGGTAAAATCCCAGTAGAATAACGGATCCGATCATTATTATGGCGAGCAGGGTTATTGTTTGTATATCCATAGTTTCTATTTTACCAGAGTGTTAAAATCAATCTATGATTAAGTTGGTGAAGTTTTCTATTTTTCTTAACGTTGTTTTGTGGGTTTTGTGGTTTGTTCTTTTGTTTTTTTGGATTTCACCGGATACGTATATGGAGATTTTTCTGTTCCTGGGGGTTTTGTTTTTATGTTTGGGTTTAAGTTTTTCATTTCCTTTTTATTTTTTTTATAAAAAAAAGTATCCGAAGTTTACAGATTTAAAGCAGTTGTTTAGAAGGGCAGTGAAGTGGGGGTTTTTTATTAGTTTTGGAATAGTGACGATAGCTTTTTTAAGAGCTTTTCATATTGATACTTTACTGAACATTGGGTTGGTGGGCATTTTTTATATTGCTGTTTTTGTAAATTTGAGGGGGAGGAAGTAGAGGGGTTACGCTCTCTCTATTTTCAATAGAATTTCCTGTCTTTTTATAAATCCATTCTTTTGTTAGTCTGTTTTCAAGCTAATGATAAACGCAATTTACTTTAATATATTATTGATATGTTTCTCAAAGATGCTAAAATTAGCATCAATGAGAAATAATCTCACTTTTTTACAATTTAAAAACGCTTTGAAAGACTTCCCGGTCTTTTCTACAACAGACATTTACAAAGCCTTTCCTAATATTCATAGAAGGCGTTTGCACGAGTGGGTAGGGAGAGGTTTGTTAAAGCGGATAGTGAAGGGCTACTATATTTTTAGTGATGTCCCTATTGAAGAAGGATTGATTTATTCGACCGCAAATCGTATTTACGACCCATCATACATTTCTTTGCAATCTGCATTAAATTGGTACGGTTTGATACCCGAATTTATTCCTCAAATTACTTCTGTAAGCACAAAGAAAACTACAACTTTAAGCACTAGTATTGGTAGCTTTGCTTATTCTTCTGTGAAGGAGTCATTAATGTTTGGTTATGATGTTCTTTTATTGGGAGACAGGGGTTATAAAATTAAAATGGCATATCCCGAAAAGGCAATTCTTGATTTGCTTTATTTAAATACTCATCTAAATTCTGTTGACCATTTTTTTGAATTGCGGTTAAATTCTGAAATGTTTAGAGAGAAAGTAAGACCTGATGTACTATCGCAATATTTGAGTTTTTTTTCTAATAAATCTCTGTCTAAAAGAGTAAATATTTTATTAAATTTTATGATTGGAAAATAAAATGCTTGATTTAGTAACTATCAAAAAGAACTATCCTGAAAACCTGCAACCATTTGAGAGATTTGTTTTAAGGGAATATTTACAGTACAAGATTCTTCAAATTATTTTCGACTCTGAATACGGTAAAAAATTGTGTTTTTTAGGTGGTACTGCTTTGCGGGTTGTCTATGGGAACAAAAGATTTTCAGAAGATTTGGATTTTGATAACTTCGGGTTAAACGAGCAGGATTTTGACAACATGATTCAGGAGATTAAGAGGAAAATGGAGTTAGAGGGTTACGAGATTGAGGTAAAAAATATATTCAAAGGTGCTTATAGATGCTATCTCAGGTTTCCAAAATTATTGAAAAAAATGGGTTTGTCTGGTTATGAGGAAGAGAAGATTTTGGTTCAAATAGACACAGTAAAGCAAAGTTATAACTATCAATTTGAAAAGTTTTTGCTGAACAAGTTTGATGTTTTCACTGAGATCAATGTTACCCCTGCGGATATTTTATTATCTAAGAAAATAGAAGCTGCTATAGGTAGGAAAACTTTGAAGGGTAGGGACTTTTTTGATATCGTGTTTTTATTTTCTTTTACAAAACCAAATTATGAGTATTTGCAAGATAAAGCTGGAATTGGTGATTTACTTGGTTTAAAAGCTAAAATGGGCGAAGTATTAGACGGGGTTGATATGGATAAATTGGCAAAAGACACGCAACCTTTTTTGTACGATCCTAAAGATATTAAGAGGGTTACTCTTTTTAAGGATTTTCTGTCATCTCTTCGAAACTGATCCGGGCGCGACCTGTTCCGGGCTCAGCCCTCGCCGGGCTGAGCCCGGTGTGCTAAAATTCCTTTGTGAAAAAGAAGATTCTAATTACAACTGCAATAGATTATGTGAACGATGTCATTCATATCGGTCACGCTTATCAAAAAATTTTAGCTGATTGTGTTTCCCGTTTTGAAAGAGAAAGAAGAGGAAAAGAAAATGTTTTTTTTGTAACCGGAACAGATGAACACGGTCAAAAAGTCTTTCATGTTGCCAAAAAAAAGGGTGTAGATACAAAAACATTTGTAGATGAAATCTCCAAAAAAGATCAAGAACAGCAAGATTCATTGAAAATTTCATACAATAGATTTATCAGAACAACAGATGAAGATCACAAAAAAGTAGCTTCCGAATTTTTTAAAAAAGTTTATGACGCCGGTTATATTTACAAAGGAACTTACAAAGGTCTTTACTGTGAGGGTTGCGAAGCCTATAAAACGGAAAAAGATTTAATCGACGGCAAATGCCCACTTCATCCTTTAGGTGAAATTCAAATAGTTGAAGATGAAAACTACTTTTTCAAATTTTCTTCTTTCAAAGATTTTTTAAAAGAATTATATGAAAAAAATCCCGATTTTGTGTTGCCAAGTCAACGTTACAAAGAAATGTATGCATTTATTGATACCATTGAGGACATTCCAGTCACCAGAAGAAAAGAGAAGCTTCCGTGGGGAATTGAGTGCCCGGTAGATGAAAATCACGTTTTATGGGTTTGGTTTGACGCACTAGTTAACTATTTAACATTTGGTTTGCAGGTTGGTTCTTGGGATTCTGATACCGAAATAGTGCATTTTATTGGTAAGGATATTGCAAGAATGCACGCGCTTCTATGGCCTTGTATGTTGAAATCTGCTGGATACGAGTTGCCTTCCCATATATATGACCACGGATTTTTAAGTTTAAATGGTAAAAAAATTAGTAAAAGTTTGGGAAATGTAGTTGCACCTAAGGACTTAGTAGAGAAGTACGGTGTTGATCCCGTGAGATATTATTTTTTAAGATACGGACCAATAGTAGAGGATTCAGATTTTTCGGAAGATAATTTTAAGACCGTTTATAATGCCGATTTAGCTAATGGATTAGGTAATACAGTGGCAAGATTAGCAAAATTAGCAGAAAAATCTGGTTTTTCTTTTTCTTTTAATACTAAAGATATCAATGTTTTGAGTACAGATTTGGCTCAATATTTTGATTTATTTAGAGTTGATTTGGCATTGCAACATATTTGGTCAAAACTTTCTGATTTAGATAAAAAAATTAATGAAGAAGAACCATGGAGTATAAAAGACATTGAGAAATTAAAAGAAGTTTTGCAGTCTGAGATAGAAGATTTGATTTTGATTGCAAAATTATGCAAGCCGTTTATACCCGATACATCCGAAAAGATTCTAAATGTCTTTAAAGAAGGGAAAATTATTGCAATCGGAGGTTTATTCCCAAGGATATAGGTGCTGGGGTAACCGGTAGGGTCGAATGCTCGGTGGTTTTAAGCCAGCTCCGAACCAAGCCTTTTAAAACCTCCGGGACCACCAAAAAATATGAAAAAATTACTAATCATTGACACATTTAATTTTTTACACCGAGCTTACCACGCGATTCCCAGCACTTTTCGCGGTCCCGATGGTCAGCCTACTAACGCCATTTATGGCTTCACATCAATGATTATCAATGTCTTGGAGCAAATAAAACCTGATTACATGGTGGCGGCACTAGACGGGCAAGAGCCTACATTTAGAGTCGGCGAATTTACCTCTTACAAGGCTCACCGAAAACCGATGGAAGAAGATTTACAAGTTCAGATTCCAAAAGTTTTAGACATTCTCGATGCCTTTGAAATTAAAAAAATATTGGTTGAAGGCTACGAAGCTGACGATGTTGTTGGCACAGTAGCAACAAAATTAAAGAGCAAGGTAGATATTGTCATAGTTAGCAATGACCGTGATTTGTGGCAGCTTGCAGGTAATGGAAATATCATTATGGTTCCAGGAAAAAAAGGTGAGATTGAGTGGATGGGTGAAAAAGAGGTTGATGCTCGACTTGGTTTTCCTGCGGAACAGGTAGCCGACTACAAAGGCTTAAGAGGTGATCCCAGCGATAATATTCCTGGTGTTTACGGTGTTGGTGAGGTTACAGCCACAAAATTGTTACAAAAATATGGAACTTTAGAGGAAATTTATAAAAATATTGAGACTGTCGAACCAGAATCTTTAAAAACTAAATTAATTGAAAGTTATGAGCAGGCATTAATGAGCAAAAAACTTGCCCAAATTATTCTGGATGTTCCTTTTCAACTTGATTTGGAAGATTGCAAATATAGCAGTTTAAATAAAATAAAAGTAAAAGAAATATTAGAAAAATATAATTTTAAATCTTTGTTACGCAGAATGGGTTTTGAGGTAGAAGGTGACAGCTTAAAGAGTAGAGAACAGAAAACCCCCGATAACCAACTAACTCTTCTGTAGAATTTGGGCTCTACCCTCATATTTTCAGCCTTTCGCGCCCCGTCCAAAATAAAATCCCGCTCAAGTTTTATAAGCGGGATCTTTTATTTCTCACATCTTCCATTAATTTAATCAATCCCTCTTTTTCGATGAAGATTACATTTTTAATGGTAAAAATAGAAAGACCTAACTGACACCCCTCATCTTTTTTATTATTCTTTTTATCTATGTTCCAAGATACTGCATACCACTTTTGGCTTTTGATTACTTCCCATTCCTCCTCAGACGCCTTTATATCGTGAAAAGAATCGCAGGAATATACTAAAGCTTCACAATCTCTTAAGATTTTAATTAAACTTGATTCTTCGAGATTCCTCTCTTTTAACTCATCTAAGTAAACAATGTTTAACATAGTTCCGGAATGTTTTGTTAAGTATGTCCAATTTAGGTAATTTATTAAACTCTTGGTGATACAGGGGTTACAGTCATGCCAAATCACTATCGTTTTTTTCACTATTTCTTCTTCCATCTCTTCCTCCTGTTTTATTTTTGATTATCATTCCACATATAAGAAAAAAATTCAATGTATAATTTCCGCATGGATAAATTTGAATACGCAAAAGAGGTGGCAAGAAAACTACAAAAAGCCCACCCGGAGCCAAAAACCGAGTTAGTTCATTCTGATGAATACCAACTTGCAGTTGCTGTGATGCTTTCCGCTCAAACTACTGATAAAAAAGTAAACCAAGTTACGCCCGAGCTTTTTAAAAAATACCCAAACTGGGAATCACTGGCAAATGCAGATATAGGTGAGGTAGGCAAGCTAATTAATCAGGTGAATTTTTATAAAGGAAAAGCAGAGAGGTTAGTAAAAGCAGGTCAGGTTGTTGTCGCTGAATTTGGAGGGAAACTCCCAAAAAATATTGAGGAGCTTACGAAGATACCCGGTATTGCAAGGAAAAGTGCCAACGTTATCACTCAAGAGTTGTGGGGAATAGCCGAAGGAATTGTGGTAGATACGCACGTATCGAGAGTGTCAAATCGCCTCGGTTTTACAAAAGAAACCGATCCTAAAAAAATCGAAAGAGATTTGATGAAAATCATACCCAAAAATTATTGGAGAAACTTTTCAGGTTCAGCAGTATTGCACGGTCGTTATGTTTGTATAGCAAGAAAACCAAAATGTCAGGACTGTGTTTTAAATGATATTTGTCCGAGTGCTTTTAAATAGCTTTCATTCCTACTTATAATCTCCTACTTACATAGGAAGGGGCCTTGTATCTTTTATTCAAATTTTGTAAAAATTTATTATGTACTCCAACGGTTTTTAGGATAGATACTAAAGTTGGGGAGTGGTAATAGCTGTGGGTTCTGTTGTTGAGTTTAAATCTTCTGTAGCCGGAGTTTCCGTTTTAGGTTTTGGTTCTGGCATAACACTTGGTAAAGGTTTAGCCTCTATAGACCCCCAATCTCCGGACTCAGTCTCTTCGTAAGTCCAAATACCTATCTCCGTCATTTTAAATTTAAAGCTTTCATTTGGTTTTATGCTTAGTGATTCCTCGAACTCTTTGTAATAGGGTTTAATTTGCTTTAAATATATGATTTTATCAGTTTTATTAGTCCAATTTACATTTTGACCAACCCTGATTCTTGTGACTCTTGGAACAAAACCTTCTTCAGTGTAGTCAACTTGTAACACTCCGAATATCTCATCCATGTTGACTTCCTGCTCAACCGGCTCCTCCTTTTTTTCACCCTCTTCCTCTGTTCCTTCAAATTCATTTTTACCCAAATCTTCATAGGCCACTTTATAAAATTCTTTGTCCGCGTCGCCTATTTCGGTGTATCCGGTTTCTTTTTTAGGCATAAGGATAGACGACACAATTATGACGGAGAAGATAAAAAACATTACGATTCCGATTATAAATATTGGCTTATTTCTATCAAAAAATGCTCTTATTTTCATATTTAGATTATACAATTTTATTAATGCACTAGTAGGTTACATTATCTCGTTGGTGATCTTTTCCATTTCTTTTTTATTGAATATTCCTGTTCCAGCACTTTCCTTTGTTATCTCCCCAAATGAGTTTATTGAACCCCAGCCCAAAGCCTCCTTTAATGGTTTTTTATGAAAAATTGCTGAAATAAATCCCGAAGAAAAAGCATCACCGGCTCCCGTCTTGTCTTTTACTTCTCGGCCGTCTGTGTAAGCACTAACTTTAACAAGATTTTCACCGTCAAAACCGCTGGCTCCGTTTTTACCGTCTGTGATTACTGTTAACTTAGGGCCGAGTTTTTGTAAATCTATATGCATCTTGGGCAACGGTTTCTCCCCAACGAGCCTTACAGCCTCATCCAGATTTAAAATCAAAATATTAGTAACCTCTAAAAATTCTTTGATTGAGTTGTATCCCGCTTTCATTTGTTGTGTTCCAGGATTAAAAATTATCCCAATATCTCTGTTTTTTTCAATGTAATCTATAAGTTCCATTTGGAATTTCTCAAAACCCTCACCGATTGATGTGTAGTAGAGGAATGTTGGTTTTTCCCAATCTCTTACTTTGTAATTTCTGGGTGCATGATATGAAAAAATTGTTCTTTCGTAATTGTGTACAACTATTGAATTTACGTTTGTTACTTCCCCTTTATTTTTAATACAAAATTCTGTATTGATACCCAGTTTATTGAGTTCATCTACTATCAGGTTACCATTAGCATCGTCCCCGATTTCAGTGTAGACTGCGGTTTTCAAGCCCATTCTGTTGCACCCTGTCGCTACATTTACACTGTTGCCTCCTACAGCAGAGTAAAATTTATCAACAGGTATTTTACTGCCGTGTACAAAACATATCTGCTGTTTGTCAGATCCTGACATGTTTACCTCATCGGCATTTGAAACATGCATTGTTACGTCTATACACGAGTCTCCAATTGTTAAAATATCCATTTATTTTTTACCTTTATCTTTTAAAAAATTTATTACCTTTTCTTCTATATGATGGGAACTCAATCCATATTTGTTTAATAAATCTTTGTAATCTCCCGACTCTCCAAATGTGTCACCAACCCCAATTCTTAAAAGCGGGGAGGGTAGCTTTTCAGACAAAAGTTCGGAAACAGCACCACCCAAGCCGCCTGTTACTTGATGTTCTTCAACGGTTACGCATCTCCCCGTCTTTTTAATAGATTCCAATATCTTGTACTCATCTAGTGGTTTTATGGTAGGAGAGGCTATTAGCTCTGCGTTTATCTTATATTTTGCTTTTAGGTTTTTTACTGCTTCGAGTGCTTGATAAGTAATTCCCCCGCAGGAAATAATTGTAACGTCGTCTCCTTCTACTAACGTGTCCGCTTTTCCTATTTTAAAAGGAGTATCTTTTGTAGTGATGTTGGGGAGTTCAGCTTTAGAGAATCTTAGATAAACAGGCCCCGTGTGTTTTGATATTTCCAGAACTGCCTTTTTTGTTTGCTCGTAATCTATTGGATTTATAACTGTCATATTCGGGATAACTCTCATTATTGCAATGTCTTCCAGGGGTTCTGCAGAGGCTCCGTCAGGTCCATTTGAAAATCCTTCATGAGATCCGCATATTTTTACATTTGCATTTGTCATACAAATAGAGAGTCTTATCTGGTCCCAAGCTCTTGATGTCAGGAATATAGCATGAGTGACAACAAATGGTATTTTTCCTTCTACAGCAAGCCCCGAGGCTATAGAGCACATATTCTGCTCGGCAATTCCTGTTTGTATGAATCTTTCCGGATATTTTTGAGAAAAGGCTTTTAACTTTACTGATTCTGAAAGATCGGCCGATATAGCCACAACCGATTTATTTTTCTCTGCTAATTCCAAAATCGCATCGCCAAAACCATCTCTTGGAGATTTTTTCTCTTCGCCTAAAAAAACATCTTGATTTAGTTTTAATCTTAAATTAAGCATAGGGCAGTCATATTTATTTTATTCTGTAGATTCCGTCTTGGAGTTTGATTCTGTGCTTTCATCCGTATTCTCGTTATCACTTTCACTGTCTTCACACTCTATAACTTTTGTGACTTTCTCAAAATCTACTTTTGCATCTGTTTTAGAAAGCATTACTAAATCCACTGCAATATTCTTATCTATTTCCATCTTACAATCATCTTCAGGGTTAACTTCCTCAAATTCAATTAATATCTTATCTTTTACTTTATCCTCATAAACCTTTCTTATCTTAATCTTATGTCCAGTTTCCTCATTCGTTTCAGTTGACACCGCAACGACAACATTTTTTTCAAAATCAACCTTTTCTTTTACCGTCAATATACCTGTCTCATCGATAAGATTTAGAAACTCAGCTAACTCCTGTTCGCTGGTTATTACTTTTCTTGTTTTTTCTATTTGTTTATCGGTGTAAATTACGGTAGGGAAACCCTCTAATCTTTGGATTGTGGGGTTCTTTCTTAGACTGGGTAGTTTAATTTCGTCTTTTAATAAAAAATATCCCGCACCGAAAATTAATCCAACAAGTACTAGTAACGGTAATAAGCTAACTCTTAAAAATGCATCTTGTTTATTTTTTTTCATAAAAAAACCTTTCTAATTTCTAAATAATTGAACTTAATTTTTCTTTAGCCTCTTCGGCCTCTTTTTTATTTGGTACTTTTCCGTGCCACTGATATTTATTTTCCATAAAATCTACGCCTTCTCCGGGTATTGTGTTAGCTATTATAGCAGTTGGACGATGATTTATCGATTCCGCTACTTTACAGGCGCTTATTATTTCTTCAATATTATTCCCGTTAATTTCTAAAACATACCAATTGAAACTCTCCAACTTATCCCTAAGGTTTTCAAGCGGCATTATATCCTCGGTATTTCCATCGCTTTGAATATAGTTCCTGTCAATTATCCATGTTAAATTATCAAGTTTTTTATTCGGGGCAAACATAGCGGATTCCCAGATTTGACCTTCATTAAGCTCACCGTCGCCGGTCATACAGTATACTCTGTAAGAAGCTTTATTCATTTTTCCAGCTAAAGCTATACCGATGGCTTGGGAGAGTCCCTGACCTAAAGATCCACTGGTGTTTTCAATTCCAGGTAGCGAGTTAATTTTTGGGTGTCCTTGTAATTTTGAATTTATTTTTCTTAATTTCCACAACTCCGTTTTTGGAAAGTAACCTCTCTCAGATAGAGTAGCATACCAAATAGGGCAGATATGTCCGTTTGATAGTATAAACCTATCCCGGTCTTTTTTATTAGGGTTGGAGGGATCGATTTTTAAAATATGAAAATAAAGAGTTGAAAATATTTCCGCAGTTCCCAGAGACCCTGCGGTATGCCCTGTTTTTGCTTCTGTTAACATATCTATTACAATTTGACGAAGCTTGTTTGATATTTTACGCAGCTCTTCAGGATTTTTCTTTATACTGGTGGGCATTGGTAATAGTATATCACGGGTATGTTGAGGATATTAGTATTTTTAGATGTTTTTATGCTTTTCCTGTTTTGACTTTTTGTCTTATGTATTGTATTATCACTAACTGGTTAACTTGGACAGAAAAGAGCCCAGAAGAATCAAATGCTCAAATGCTCGTCTTTTGCCTCCTTTCTCGGGACGGGCGCTCTCTCCTTTCTAGATCTATAGGGCTTTTTCTTTCATATTAGCCGTAGTTGGAGTTTGGTTGCTTATCTCGTGTAGTGTGATCTTAGGAATATATCTACACGCAAGTAACCAAGCTCCATCTTTTTTATTATTTCTTATGTTTATTAAGGGTTAGTTTAGAAATTTTTCTAATTTAATGAATTAGTGTTTTTTCAATAGACTTTATGTAATCCAGAACTTCCTGTGGGGTAGTGCAGATTTTTAAAATGTCTGTCTCACCGCCTCTAACTGTCATATTCTCATCAATTGATTTTAAAATTCCTTCCCAGTGATTTCCAAAAAGTATTATTGGTTTGTTGTTGGGCTCGTGTATATAAGAGTTTTCCCAAGACATGCCGAACTCACTTAACGTTCCAATACTTCCTCTGAAAATTACATGAATATCTGAAGTCTGAAGCATTACTTTTGTTCTGTCGAAATAGTCGAGTGTTTTTACCTCGAGGTCAAACTTGTTCTTCGGGTCTGTTCCTTCAAAATGTCTTTTGGGTTTATTAGGGTGATAAGTTACTGCCAAAACTCCGGCTCCGCCTTCGTGGGCTCCTTCTGTGGAAGCTCTCATAACACCGGGACCACCTCCGTTTACTATTCCGTATCCGTTTTCAGCTAAGATTTTTGCTGTAGCTTTTGCTTGTATGTAAGGTTCATCCTCTTCATTCCAAGCGGCACCTCCTAAAATACAAACCATCAAAGGTCTTTTAACTTTTTCTTCTTTATTCTCCATGGGCAGTTTTCCTTTCTTCCTCAAATAATTTTGAAAATTCAATAAACTTTTGTTTTGGATTTTCAGTATTAAATATTGACGAACCGATGACTACTTTGTCAACCCCTGTTTTTACCACTAAATTGAAATTATCGTTGCTTATACCCCCATCTACTAACGTTTCTACCCCCGGGAATTTATTTTTAAAGTCTATTATTTTGTCTATTACTTCTGGTAAAAATTTATTTCCTTGTTTTCCCGGATCTACTCCCATAAATTGTATAACGTCTATTTTATCTAAAAAAGGAATTAGTAGAAAGGTATCTTGGTCTGTATTTATTGATATTCCAGCTCTATAACCTGAATTTTTAGCGAGTTTGATAAATTCCATAATTTTATTTTTATCTTCTGTCAGTTGAGTAATAAATGTGCTTACATTGCTTATTTTACCTTTACTAAAAATAAAAGATCCATTTAATTTTTTAATATATTTTTTAGGATCATCAACCATAAGGTGAATTATGATTTCTATATCCGTCTTAATGTTTTTAAGTTTATTTAAATCGGTAAATGTTTTTTCTTTTATTAATGTGTTATCCAGTACGTCTATCTGTATTGTTTTGGCAACATCTTTAACAAGATCCACTTTATTGATTATATTTTTTAAATCTTTTTCTAATATTGCAGGTATGATCATATTTCTTCTAATTCTGCTATTTTCTGAATTCTTCTAATGTGTCTATCCTCACCAGAAAAATTGGTTGAAAGCCATGTATGCAGAATCTCAAGAGCCTCCTCTTTAGTTATGTAATCTGCTGGCAAAACCAATACATTTGTCCCGTCGTCGTTTCTTGATGAGGCTGCGTGTTTTGGATTCCAAGAGAGAGCTGCTCTAATCCCATCAAGTTTGTTAGCCGCGATGCTTATACCCACACCGTTCGCACATATAAGTACTCCCATATTTTCAAAATCCTCTTGAATTTTTTCTGCTACAAGTTTTGCAAAATCAGGATAATCATCTTCAGGGTCTAAATCTTTTGGTCCTAAATCAACAATTCCCAAGCCTGCAGATGCTAAAGACTCAACGAGATATTTTTTTAATTCAAGACCTCTGTGGTCAGAAGATATATAAATCATTTTTTTGTGCCTTTATTTGTAAATATAAATGTTAAAGAAAGGATTATTAAAAGTATAGATATAGTTTGAGCTACATTCAAGGTAAGACTTGGTGATAACTGTGTTGTCCATGGGTCTATCCTTAGAAATTCAAGTGAGAATCTTATGACAGAATATCCGAGTAGATAGATTGACATAAAAAACCCGCTTTTTAGTTTGTTATGTTTTCCTTTGTAAATTTTATATAAAAAAGTAAAAAGAATTAAATTAAGAATTGATTCATAAATAAAAAGCGGGTGAAATTTTTCGTTTTGAAAAAACATTGAAGGGCGCTTTTCCGGGCTAACATAAATTCCCCAGGGTAGAGTAGTAGGTTTTCCGAATATTTCATTATTAAAAAAATTTCCCCATCTCCCTAAAGCTTGTCCTAGAGGCATCACTGTTGAAATTATATCCAGCCACGGAAGTATTTTTTGTCCTTTCACTTTAAGATAAATTACACTTCCGAGTACCCCTCCTAAGATAGCCCCAAAAATACCTAAACCACCGTTCCAAAGAAAAAGTATTTCCACGGGATTTTTTATGTAGAAATTAAGATAATCTGAGACGTGGTATAACCTTGCCCCTATAATTCCGGAGATAATTGCCCATAGAGACAGTCCCCATAGAGTATCTTCATCTTTTTTTTCAATAATTCTTTCCGCAGTTTTAATAGATGTAAATATTGCGATGGATATAATTATTCCGTAGGGTTTTATCACTATACGAAGTAGAGAGCTACAGCTAAAACTGTAATTAAACCTACAATGAAAAAGACAACCCCCTCTTTTTTAGGAGTTCCTTTTATAGCCCAGAACCAGTCTTTCGTCTTGCCTTCAAAAAGTGCTTCCGTAAGTTTGTAAATAGAGTTAGCGAATACAGACATTACAAATGCTTTTATAAAATATGATGTGTTTGTATATGAGGTAAATACGACCAGAAAAATCAGGACAAACTGAAAAATTATGCTATTCAAAGATTTGTCTTTTACTTCGTCCCTGTGTTCATTAATAAAAGAAATAAGATCCCCGAAATTTCTATTTTTTATATAGGCAAATACCGTTTTAGCGTATTCAGTATTGGGTTCAAATATATATGGGTAGAGAATGAATTCTATATCTAAAAGAAAAGTTCCAAGTAACACACCCGCAAATACTTGGGCAATATCAAGCGGTTTTCGTGCCACACTCATAGCTAAGATTGTTATTCCTAAGGTGATTGAAACTAGCAGTGGGATTTTGTAATAGGTTAATATTTTTTTAATCATTGTTTTAATAATACTTACTTATTGTTCCGACTTCAATCAATTTTTTGGCAAGGTTTTATTACCCTCGGTTTCTGTTTTACCTACTTTTGTTTTAGATTCAGCCACTTTTTCTACCTTGGAATTTTCTGCATTCTCCTTTTGTTTTTCTTTGCGCTCTTTTTTTAGTTGCCCGACTTTCCACATAAACAGTCTTCCTTTAGTAGTAGCATTTCTCGAACTTAGGACCGAATCTTTTGCTTCTTCTAAGAGACTTCGATCCTCGGTTTTTGCCAACTTGATGTATAAAGCCCGGTGTTTTTTATCCCCTAAATCTTCGGATAGTTTATTTCCATAGGCTTGAAATTCATGGGAACATCTGTAATCCCTGCTCATTTTTTTGCTATTTATTATGTCAGAGATTGTCTTCATCGCCATTTATATTTTTCCTTTGATTTTTATACATCTTTTCTATTTCAGAAACGTTTGTTGTATCTTCAGGATTTTTGTCGTCTCTGAATTTTATCAACCTTGGAAATCTCAAAGCATAGCCTGCGGTATGAGTGGGGGATACACTAATTTCATCGGCGCCGATCTCAATAACCATTTTTGGAGAAACAAAAACATCGGGGGTAAATATTTTATCCATCTCTACATTTTTAGGCTTGTTCTTCACTTGAATTTGATCACATTTTTTCTTTAAATATTTAAGGTCTTCCTCTGTAAGCCCGGTTCCGATCTTTGATACTGTTTTATAAACTTCTTTTTCTTTATCGTAGACACCTACAAGCAACCCCCCGATTCCGAATTTTGATCTCACACCTCTTCCGTTATAATAACCTAAAATAACGCAATCAACAGTGTCCGAAAGTAGCTTCTCATCTGCTTTTTTGTACTTAATCCATGAATAGGATCTTGCCCCGGCCTGGTAAGGATCGCCCGGTGTTTTTACTACAATTCCTTCCAGACCTTTTTCTTTGGCCATTTCAAAATATTCTTCCAACTTTTCAAACTCATCCGTTTCAAGATAATCATCGGTTTGAATGACGTCGCCCGGTCCTATGATACTCTCCAGGAGTTTCCTTCTCTCATAAAGGGGTTTTTCAATTACCGACTCCCCGTTTAAATACAAAATATCAAAAACAAAATATTTAAATGGAATATTTTTAGCAGTTTCTCTGATGTTGTATTTTCTCTTTCTTTGCATAGTTTCCTGAAAGGGGAGGAACTCTCCAGTTGCTTTGTTGTATCCAATTCCTTCGCCATCTAAAATCACCGAGTTGGCTTTTATCTGCTTTACTGCAGCTTCAACTATATCAGGATATTGGTGTGTAGTTTCTTCAAGATTTCTGGTAAAGGTTCTGACAAGGGAAGTTGCTTTAGCATCTCCAAATAAATTAGATTGCCCTGTTTTATCATTCATATGTTTTTTCTGATAAAAACCTTTTTTAGCAAAATGAAGCTGAACTCTTGTTCCGTCGAATTTGAATTCAGCCCAGACCTTGTTAATTCTTTCCATAATTTCTCCTATACCGCTCACTCTTTGGGCTTTTTGCGATAGTATTGGAACTCCTATTTCCATATTTATTGTTTTTATTCCTTCTATACCTTTTTCCTTGATCTTTTTGGCTATTAAACCTATGTCAGGATGAATGTTGTATTTAGATTCAATGTCTTTTGACAACGATTTATTTCCAAGGTAGTTTGCCAGAGCAGAAATTATTGTTAATTCAGTAAATCCGAGCCTCATTGTTCCTAATATTATTCTTGCTATGTGTTTGGCTGACAGAGGGTCAGTTTCTTTCAAAAGTGTTGATATTTTTGTTATTTTACTGTCTTGTGATCCAGTCCCTTCAATCAGGGCAATCTCTAAAAGTTTGGAATGAACTTCTGATATAGAAAAATCGCTGAATTTTTTATCGTTTTTCTTAAATTCAAATATTACATTTCCTAAGTCTCCTGTTTTTCTATACACATCCTGAATTTCTTCAGCCGATATCCTTTTCTGGGGAGTAGAGAAGGTCTGTTCTATAACTTTTAACATCATTTTTTCGGCAATGTTGAATTTTATTTCTTCAAAAGGGGCTTCAACGTATCCTGATGCCAAGTATATTGCTTTATCTATCTCTTCCACATCAAGCTCTTCTATCATTTCTGTTAAAATATCAGTCATTTCTAAGCGCTTGGTGGTGCTTTCCAACCTCTGTAAATATTTTGAAAAATCACTGAATTTCATAGGGCTATTATAGTATATATTTACGATTATTCTTTCTTAAAAAGACCTTCCTTTAGCGGTAATTATTTCAACTCGTATCTCGAAGACTTGGTGCTCCCGAGCTTTTGTATTATGTCCATATCAACCAACACTTTCAAATCTCTAAGTATGGTATCCTCTGAAATATCAGGGAAGAGCGTGGAGAAATCTTTGTTTTGAAGTACTCCGTAATCTTGGAGATACTCAATAATTCGTTCTTGGCGGGGGCTGACTCTTGTTCTTCCTGTAGCCTTTGCAATCTTTGTGTCCTTGGCTAATAGTTTTACGTTTTGGGAAACAGTTGAAACTTCGGAGGCGAGTCCTTCTGTGAAATATTCTATCCATGTTGTTAGATCAGAGTCTTCCATATCCATAGTTTCTATTTCATTTTTATACTTTGCTCTGGTGTTTTTATAATAATTTTCCAAAGATATTAAATCTTTAAATCCATAGCCGGAGGTTTTGAGACTGATGTAGGTTATTAGGTTAGAAACTATTTCATTCATTTCTTCGAACGGTTGAATGTTTTCAAGACAAGCCTTCATAATACCTGCTGTAACCACTCTGTGTGTTTCTCTTGCATCCATGCTGTTATACCAATCAAAAAGGCTCACTATTTGAGCTAATATTTCTTCCGGGTCAACCTTGCCGGGAATTTTTGTACTTCTGTAAGAACCCTGCTTTACTTTTGGAATTAAACCTTCGGTTAGTATTTTGTGAATGTATTTAATATCTACTTCTTCAAGTTCTTTGTTTCCGGATATATCGTTTGAAAGAAAGGTTGCTTTTATTATGTTTAGAGCTTCTTGGTTTACTGATTTATTTAAATCATCAACCGCCGCTTTTATTTTTTGTTGATCTGTTACTATTCCTTGGAGGTATAAAGATCCGTGAACAATTTTTACTATCGCCTCTTTTTTTAATTGCGATTCCCAAGATGGGAGTATAGTGGTGTTTTCAATTAAAGCTTTGCCATATTCGATAATAGCAATGTTGTTAAGTGTTTTTGAGGTTATTGAATATTCCGGTAAGTACATATGATTAATTCTCGCATATTTCCCGCAAAATGAAAATAAGGTTGCGTATTGCTGATATAATGTTTTTAAAACTAGATAGAAAAGGAGATTGAAATGAAAAAGCAGGAGATTTACGTTAGTTGTGTGGAACCTGAAAATGGTAGTCCTTCTGTTGCGGCCATGGTTTTTGGACAGGAGGAAGATTTAGCAAAAACATTTGTTGTGTTTTGCAGTGGGGGAAATCCGATAGAGTGCCGTCCAGTTGAGATACTGGAAGTGAGGTGGGGCAACTTACCAGTTCAGAAAGTTGGATATGTAAGGATCTTCGTCGATCCCTCGTATTTAAACTGCGAGATGTCCGTTTATTCAGTTATTAAAACCTCTGATGACGCAGTAAAATCAAAGCCGTTCCGATTTAGGATGTGATACACAATTCACGGTACAATGTCCTAAAAATAGATAGAAAGAAGAGGAGATTATGGATAAAGAATGTTTTGAAGAGTATGGTTTTGTATCGTATGGTTGGAAAAATCGTGTTTTTATTGTTCGTATTGAGATCCCTTTATCAGAAGTAAGCGGCTTTGAAAAAGAATTTTTAAAGGGAAGCATAACTTTACAGGCAGGCGGAAAGGTTATTGGCAAAGCTTGTTTGAAACCCTTGCGTGTATCGCTGGTGTATTCAGAGATGTCTGAGCAGGACCTTTTGGAACTTGTGCGATACGTGGTCAATAGATCAATAGTGATTTACGAGGCTCGTATTGATGTCTCTCCAGAAGAATGTGTAAAAACCGATACAACTTTTAAAGTAAAAATCGGCAATCTGATAATCGGCCCAACCCCTGTCGGTGTTCCTGTAACCTTGCCTTAACAAAAACAGACCCCCGTGATTTGAAAAATGATCGGGGGTTACTTCTTGCTTATAGTTTAATAATTCTAAGCTCTTTATCTTGCAAAAAGCTAGGGGTTGAGGTGCTTGTTAATATAGTTTGATTTTTTTCAATACAGTTTGTTACTGCTTCCTGGTGTTTTCCGTCAAGTTCTGAAAAAATATCATC
>CAZSDQ010000004.1:0-43082 GCA_964605725.1 uncultured Candidatus Saccharibacteria bacterium | reverse complement strand
ATCTGATACTAACTGCAATTCTATCTCCCGTTACCGAATCAAAAACCCAAGAATATCTTGCTCCTTTTATAAGCTCACCATTCTCACCGTACTCATCGTGAATAGAGGGCTTACCAACAAGTTTAAGTGAGGAACCACCATTATATAAACTTTCTAAGGATACCAAGGATCTAGCAACGGAATTCATGCTAGAAAATAATTCAATCATAAGTTTTTCATTATCAGAACTTCTTGAAATAATCTGTGCTGCCTTAAAAAATTCAGCGTTTTTTCTAATTAAAGATTCGTAAGCCTCGGTTGAAAACTTGTACTCAAGACCGTTTTCTACTTTTTCAAATATCTTTTTCCAGTTCATTGCCTCGTTTGCTATACAGTAGAAATTTTTAAAAAGACTTAATTTCTGCTCTTTACTAATACTTTCATCTTCAGAAAAAGCAATAATATCTTCCCCCGAACCCCCATATTCCAAAGCTAAAAAGGATTTTAATCCATACTCCCCGTATTCTTTAACGAAATTATTCAATTTTTCAAGAGATTCTTGGTTATCATTTTTCGAAAGTTCCAGATAATGAAGTAAAAACCAGCCTTGTTCGTGCAAATCCAGAGAATTTAACCTGACGCCAGTATTTTGAAAAAAACTATCATTAAAAATACTTTCGTAGTTTTGTAAAAATAATTTAAGATACTCCTCTCTTTCTTGCCTTTCTTTTTGAGTTTCATCTGCTTTTGGTAGGAATAATTCCTGGGATATTAACTGCCTAACCTCCGCGTGAATTAAATCTTCTTCTGAATTTAAATCTAAAGGAAAGACACCTTCAATATTACCTTCTTGTGCTAGTACTGCCATAAGACCTGAATTATTCAATCTTCTAACAAAGAAGTCGGGATCGTTGTATTTACCCAAATCATATATTTTACCAAGATATTTTGCACCATCTTCAGAAACACCTATTTTTCCAAGCTCTAACCTATAAAGGATCTCAGCAGATACTCTCCTTCTTGTAACATTTTCGGAGCGCAAATTTTGCAACAAAGGTTCTACTGAATACTGTGTCCCTAATTTTTGATAAATTTCAACATAACTTTTTAGATTCCCAAAAACATGATCATCCATCATAGAGTTCACAAGCCTTGTAATGCCTTCCCTTTCTTCATCTGTAGTACCATCTCTATCTATAACTTCTGTACAGGAATGTATTATGAAATCTTGCAGGTGAGCCCCATAAGTCTTGATATTGCTGTACTCTAAAGACCAAGTACTATAGTCGCTTACACCAGTATGTTCGGTTACCGCTTCATTATAAAATTTTCTTATTTGATTAGCTGTTTCCCCTGTCCAAGTACTCTCGATTAACCAAAAAATGTCTCTTTGACGATCAAATTCAATATCCCGAGGATACCTACCAAAACGCGATTTCATATAATCAAGTAGGTGTGCGTTCAAATCATTTTTTTCATCATTTGATAAAGATTCTGCTCTCTTTGTCAATGAGCGAGCAACGTTTTTGTGCGTATTATTCCAAATGTAAGCATATTCTGGATCTACTTGTATTGAAACAGGGTCATCAACAAACTCAGGGGTAACAAGGGAATCTATTTTAGAATCTGCCTCATCTAACAGAGCCATATAAGAGTCGATATCTAATGTTTCGGCACCATGTACTTCATTTAACCTCTGTAAAAAACCTGCTACTTCTGCACCTCGCTCAGTATGAGCTTTTTCCCAACGAGGCCCAATACTAAGCTCAAAAGCTGCTACTTTCGCACCAGGAAACAATTCCTCGATTAATCCATGCTCATAAGAATCCAATTCCTTATGCAAATCAAAATCTAAGGAGGATAGTGTTTCAGACATAGTCTTATTCTAAATTAAAAACGAATAGAGAACAATTAGTTAAATAGCTCTCTTTCTAAATTCCTCCATCAACAAACTATAAAACCTCAAATTATGAATAGTAGCTAATCTCAAAGCCGTAGTTTCATCGTTTTTAAATAGGTGGTGTAAATAGGATCTGGAATATTTTTTGCATAACAAACAATCGCAAGCTGTACTAACAGGACTTGAATCATTTTGATATTTTTGTTTTGAAGGATCAAAAAATGAGTAAAAATTGTCTTCACGAATATTTATGTCGTTAATTGTATTAGCATTATATACATACAATCTGCTATGACGAGCATCTCTAGTTGGTAGAACGCAATCGTAAATATAAAAACCTAAATCAAAGCACCCGACGATATCTTCAGGCTTCCCTACACCAAGTCCGTACAAAAGATAATTTTCAGGTGAATTTTCTGCAATTACTCGAGGAACATCAAAATTAAAATCTCCGTTATCTTTCATTGGCCAGCCACCGTAACCTAAACCGTCGAAACCAATTTTTACAAGTTCTTTTGTACAATATTCTCGTAAATCTAAAAACTCTCCGCCCTGCACTACTCCAAGTAAATAAGGTCTGTTTTCTTTTTTAATTTTTTCTTTCTTGCAAATTTTTAAAAACTCCTCTTTAGATTTTTTAGCCCAAAGAATAGTTCGTTCAACAGTTTCTTTTGCTTTTTCATAAGTACAATCTGGTTCTGTAAAATCATCTAAAACCACAACCATATCTGGCTTTAAAAGCATTTGAAATCTGATAGATTCTTCTGGAGTAAGTTTCGTTTTTCTACCATTAGAATCTTTAAAGGTTACACCTTCGTCAGTTATCAAACCCTTGCTATCTCCTTTTTTTGCTAAACTCATAACCTGAAAACCTCCTGAATCAGATATCACCGCCCCGTTCCATGACATAAATTGTCTTATTCCATCATTTTTTTCAAGAATATCTTTCCCTAAATCCTTGTATAAATGATAAGTATTTACTAAAATTCCAGGGGTTTTTGTACTCTCGATATCAGAAGAATCCAATGTTCTTATAACCGCTCTTGTGGCATCAGGAAAAAACACCGGGAGTGGTATCTCCCCATCAATCGTTTTAAATTTTTTTATGGTTCTTTTTGGAATCACAGCCTCTCTTCAACATTTTGCAATAATCTATTTAGCATTTTTCTAAATATAATAAATTGTCGTTTATCTATTACAGGTGCGGCGAGCCTGCCACCAGCACACCTAAAATAATCAAAAAGACTTTCAGGTTGAACTCTTATTTTAGTTTGTAGAACAACCTTAAGCTCGTCTTCGATTTCATTAACATCTAAATTAGGTAATTTTGATTGGATAATTTTTTTAGCCTCATCAAGAGAGATATTTCCATCATTATGCCAGTTAAACAATCGACAATAAATTTCTCTTGTATGAACCTTTTCAGCAAGTGTTTTAAGAGCTTCTAATTCATCAAGACTTGTATTTAAATCTACATACTCTACCCTTCTTATTCCATCAATTACGGTCTCAACTCGGTAGTTTCTCAAAATATTCTCGTCATTCTCATCTAGCGCCCTATCAATACCTCTAAGATAAAATGACATCTCTGCATCACGAACTCCAGATAATTTATAGGAGTCTCTGTAATAGAAAGGCGCTATTCCACTACTCTCACTAAATTGATAATAAGTATCAATCTTAAGTGGTTTTTCTGAATATCCTTCAAAAATACTCTTTAATTCCGTTGCAGCCCCTGACAATGTCACTCCTGTGTCCTTAAACTCATCTACAATTAAGATATTACTTCCAATATATTCTGGTTTAACGATATTTCTAAACATTTCTTTAGTGTAGTCAGATTTTATCTTTTTGTCCTCGTTTTGTTTGCCTACATCCATAAATTTTATCTCCGGAAAATCTATATCTTGTTTTATGAATCCTTTGTCTTTCAACATAGCAATCATCATTCGATATATTTGGGCCCCTGGTCTAGCTGATTTGTCTAAAAATACTATACTATCATAGGGTGGGTCGGCATCCATCACTTTCTGAATTAATCTTAGAGTACCTTTTATTAAATACTCGGATTCATTTATCTCTGGTCTGGCAAAGTCTCTGCTATATTCCCCCCAACCAAACCTACCGAACTCCTCATCCATCTTTGACTCAATAATTTTGTAATCCTCATTACTTAATATCGATTCCAAAGAAAGTGTTTTTTCTAAGGTATTCGATTTTTCAGACGGAGCTATAGAAGATGTTGATTCCAAACCCATAATCACATTGTAACAAATTATAGTTTTAAATTAACCAATTTTTTATACTATTCAAAACTCCATAAAAATAATCTATTATATAAATAATGCCCAAAATTAAATATGTTTTTTCTCAAAGATTATTTTCACTTAAAACAATTCTTACAATCCTTGTATTATCCGCAGTATCTTTTAGAGCATTAGCCGCCGACAACACCCCTCCTGTTACAACTTTAGAGAAAGACCCTGCAAATCCAAACGGTAACAACGACTGGTATCGACAACCATTAAAAATAACCTTAACTGGAACAGATCTGGAAAGTGGGGTCACCGAAATAAATTACCGTGTAGATGGTGGAAGCTGGGTGAAAAAAGATTTTTCTAACTCTTTAAATTTAGCCCCGAACCCTTCATTTGAAATATCTTCTTTAGAACCTCCATTAAACACACAGGATTGGGAAATCAGCAACACAAATCCCGGGGCCGGTTACTCTAGAGATGCCTTAATTTATCAACCTGACTTTGCTTCAACTTCAGTAAAAATAACCTCAACCGAGGATACTTGGCACTCAATAGATAATTACGAAATGTTTGCAGCAGCAACTTCTTTTAAAAGCATGTCTGCATCTGTCTGGATAAAAACTTTGAATATTTCAGGAAATGCATATTTTAATATTTATTCGATTTCTCAAGATGCATTAGGACAAATTACTGCCGATTTTATTAAATCAAGTCCCGCAATAACAGGCACAAACGACTGGACAAAATTAGCTACAAACTTCACTCCGACTGCAGAGGGAGTCATAGGAGTCTACATAGAAATAGGGTTTTCAGGAATAGGAACTGTTTGGATCGACGCAGCGAATATAAATGAATCAATCTCCCCGACCGTCACATTTTATGTGTCTAACGACGGTAACCACACGGTCCAATATTACTCGGTGGATAAAGCTGAGAATATTGAAGTCACAAAATCAAACAGTTTCAAGATAGATCAAACACCACCCGGCAACTGGCACGATTCAGGCGCTGTCAGAGGTATATTTGGAAATGACCACGAGTTGTACTGCTGGATTAATGTCACCGATAGTACGTCAGGAATCTCTACCCTAACCGACAAATTCCAATATACTACAAAGAACCACCCCGGTGAGTTCGGGAGATATTCTTCTCTACTTTCATGCGGAAGCACCTGGAGACCGGGAAACTGGGTAATTCTTGTTAGTCCGCCGTTTCTTCCGGGTGTCAAGAAAGCTTACTTAGTAACTCCAAAGGTAGATTTTTGCGATGACGAATGGAAAGATTGTAGTAAAATGGTTAGATTCCAGGCTGTAGATATGGCGGGAAATATTTCTATGAAAGATGTCTGTATCAACGGTCCCTGGATTAAAGTTAGAGGTGAAGGCATTGTAAGAGCAAACCAAAATATAGATATGGTCTCTGAAACTCCGGTCGATGAAGTTAACACCGATGGCATGATAGAAATCGGAGGTCAACTAATAAGCTTTTTCACATCAACTAAGGAACTTTATATGACTGAAATAAGCTCACCCGACGACTACAGTTACGACAAGTTATTTGAAGATGTAGAAGAAACAAAAATGGAAATATCTTCATCCGATAGCCTTGTATCATCATCCGGAATTTACTACATAGACAATGATTACGAAATCACAGATGAAAAAATACCACCAGACTACTCCTCAGATACATTCAATCAAATTGTTTTTATAGACGGAGATCTAACAATTTCTGAAGACATCAACATCAATGAAAACTCAGCAATTCTATTCATAGTTTCGGGTAACGTCGAAGTTGACTATCTGGTCAAAAATATTGAGTCAGCAATATTTACTGACGGCAATATCAACACTGCCTATAACGTCGAAGAGGGCGAAGAGTGTGAGGCATTAAATCTAAAAGGCATTTATGTCGCAAATAAATTTAATTTCCAAAGGACATTGAGAGGGACACAGAATGAATGGTATCCATCTGAAAATATAATTTATGAACCTAAGTATATTTTAAAAATAAATGACATAGTAGGAAGTAACAAAGTTAAGTGGATTTATTCCGATTAAAATTTCTTTTTTACTTTGTAATCTCCGGAGGGAAGATCCTCAACAACGTAACCTAAATCACTGACCTGCTTTCTTAAAACATCAGCCTTATCCCAAATACCGTTTTTTCTGTACTCCCCTCTCATTTTAGCCAATTCCAGAACATTTTTAGGTATTTCAACACCTATATGTTCCTGTAATCTTAAGCCTAAAAATTCATCCAATTTTAATATTGTGTTGAGTTTTGACTCCTCAGGAATTGTACTTTTCATTAATTCCCAGAAAACTGCCAGAGCTTCGGGTATGTTCAAGTCTTCGTCAATTTTTTCTTTAAATTTTTTAACAAATTTATCAGATATTTCAGCTTTCGGATTGTAAACGTAACTCGCAACAAGTTCGTATATTCTTTTTAGAGAATTTTGAGAATTTTGCATCGCCTCCCAAGTAAAATTCAAGGGACCTCGGTAACTTGATGTCATAAAAAGATATCTTAAATCCAAAGGTGAAAAACCTCTCTGTTTGACATCAGACAGCGTATAAAAATTACCAAGGCTTTTACTCATCTTCCCACCGTCAACAGTTAAAAACGCTCCGTGAACCCAATAATTAACAAGCTTTTGACCGGTTGCGCACTCGCTCTGAGCAATTTCATTTTGATGATGAATCATTTTTAAATCTTCCCCACCAACATGAATATCTATAGTATCCCCAAGCTCTGTCATAATCATTGAAGAACATTCAAGATGCCATCCGGGAAAACCCACCCCCCAAGGCGATTGCCACTCCTGTTGTCTTTTTTTATCTTTTGGGGAAAATTTCCAAAGCGCAAAATCCGTAGGATTTTTCTTCTCGGGGTTAGGGTCAATTCTTGCCCCTTCTTTAATATTTTCAATCGTTAAACCCGACAACTCACCATATTTTTCAAATTTGGAAGTATCAAAATAAATTCCGTCCGAAGTTTCGTATGTAAAACCCCTCTCTTCTAAAGTAGCTACTAAATCTATTTGTTCATCAATGTATTCGGTGGCTTTTGTAAATTTTCTGGGCTCGAGCAAATTCATTTCCTTAAATTCTTCAAGAAAACTTTTTGTATAAGTATCAACAATATCTCTAGCGGATTTACCTTCTTCCAAGGATTGCTGTTCGATCTTATCTTCTCCACCTTCAGGATCACTACCCGTTTCAAACAAATGACCAACATCCGTCATGTTCATTATGAAATCTACTTTATAGCCATTTAATTTTAAGGCTCTGTGTAAAAAATCGGATAAGCAAAACGTTCTCCAATTACCTATTTGCTGATCTTTATAAACAGTCGGGCCGCAACAATACATTTTAACCAAATCAGGTTCAATGGGTTTGAAATCTTCTATTTGTTTTGATAAAGAATTGTAAATTCTCATTTAATGAGTAAAATTTTACCACATTATATGCTCGAGCGCCCTTCCAGTGCCCTGCTTAATGTAATGTCATCTGCATACTCAATATCCCCGCCCACAGGAAGGCCTCTGGCAATTCTAGTTATTTTTACTTGTTCGTCAGAATAACCTTCCTCTCTTATTAATTTTGAAATATACATGGCGGTGGACTCTCCTTCCATGCTTGTATTAGTTGCTAAAATAATTTCAATTTCTTTAGGTTCATCAAAATTATCAATGGATTTTTCGTTTAATAAATTATCAATTCTGTCTAATAAATCTTTAACAAAAATTTCATCCGGGCCAATATTATTTAAAGGGTCTATTATTCCATGCAAAACATGATACACACCTTTAAAATTTGCCTTTTCTAAAGCAAAGGCATCCAAAGCACTTGCCACCACAGCTACTATTCTTTTATCCCGTAAAGGGTCATCACATACCGAACAAATGTCATTTTCTGTTACATTTTTACATACTTTACAAAGCTTAGTACCTTTTTTAAGTTGAATTAAAGAGTCAGAAAATTTTTCCAATTCTTCTTGAGGAAAATTCAAAAGTGAGAAGGTTAATCTTTGTGCGGTTTTAGGACCAATGCCGGGGAGTCTTTCAAAATAGTCTATTAAATTAGATATTGGCTTAGGTAATTTCACGTTAGTATTTTAGCACGTACAAGGTTTATGATTAATGACATGTAGACTTAATTTCAAATTACTAAAGATTTGCTATAATTTTTCTATGAAAATATTTAAAGAATTCTATAATAATCTTAAAAATAGCAAGGGAAGAAAACTAGTTTTAAAAATAAAAGGAGTTGAGAAGAAAGTTAAAGCGATGATTAGACTGACAACTAAAAACTGTCTGCCTGAAAATGACGAGTATATAAAAATGATATTTGAGGATGGGTCTTTTCTATTGGCACTAAGTAATGAAGAGGAGTTATATTACGCAGAAAATATAATTGGCAAGATTACCGAGATCACAGACGAATCAATAGGAAAGAAGGAGTTTTTGAAGTATAAAGGAAAAGAATACAAACTGGAGAATGCTGATGATTATCAATTCGTGCTTGATCTTATAATGGGTAGCCCCTATGACATAGAGGGAGAAGTCAGATGTTCGGATTATGTGCCTACTGATGGAACAAAAGAAATTCTAAGCTTAGGCTGGCTCTGTTTTAACGGAGAAAGAGCCGATATCAACCCAAGTTTTATAGATCAGTCTGAGGTAGAGATTGTTGAGTAAGAGATATATAATTTCTTTATTACATATTTATTGGAAAGGTAAAATAAAATGATAAATTCACACGAATGCCCACCGAATGTCCCACATGAAGAAAAACCAATAACCGTTCCCCTTGAAAAACAAATCGTTGAGATATGGTCAAGAATTCAAAAAGACTACGAAATCAACGAAGAAAATCGTAAAAAAATAGAAGAAATATTAGCGTTGATAGAAGAAGAAGAAAAAGCTCTGCAGAAAGAGCAGGAAGAAAGGGAAAAAGAGGAGAAAATAAAAGAAAAAAAAGAACAAGAAAGGATAGAGAAAGAAGAAGAAGATATAAAAGATAGAATTGAAAGGATAAAAAAACTAATAGAAAAAATCGATGAAGAGTATATGGAATATAAACGTAGATTGTGGGAAATTATGGGTATTATTACCTCAAAAGGGAATTCCCCTGAAGCAAATGGTGAGGGACACCGACAATAGTCAGGGATTCTAGTATTATTAGAAATATTCCTAATAGTAGTAGGAATCACCTCATCATATACGTCAATAAAATAATGTAATAGTAGATTATTTTTCGTTTGATCAAAATTAGATATTGGTTTCGGTAATTTCACGTTAGTATTCTGACATGTGCTGGGTTTAAGAGTAATAATTTACTGATATAATCTTTTTATGAAAATATTTAGTGACTTTAGTGACACCATTGCAAAACCTCAATCAGGAAATAAATTTACTCCTTTTGAATTAGAGTTAGGAAAAATGATAGAACAGGAAATAAGTTCTGATTTAAAAGAGAATTTTAATTTAAAATATACTCAAGGGTATGAGGAATTTTTGAAAATAAGAAGAGATGACACAATCCCATACGAAGAAAGGGCCCTTACTTGGCTGGAACCCTTTACCAACTTGTTAAACACTAATCACATAAAAAGGCTTACTTTAGGATTTGATTTAAACGAAAATTTCATAGATTTCACTAAGAGTCTAGCTAATATTTTAAGTAAAGATAAGCTTGAGATTACGATAGTCTCGGGAACTCTTTCCCAAATCATTCAAGAGTTTTTATCAAGAGAAGATGTCAAAAATAGATTAGATTATATCGAATTTAATATTTTAGCTACAGATCTAGACATGAATTCAGAAGGTTATTTCTCAGGAAACATAAAAAATACGGACGAGCTAGTTTATAAAGGAAATTTCCCAGATAATTGTTTAATTATCGGTGATGATGCTATGGAAAAATATGGATTGGGGGAAAGACTTGTGAATGTTCAAAGTTACGATTCGGGAGAGGCAAAAAAGATAGCTGAGAGGTTAGTTTCTACAAAACCCTAGTCAAAATTTATCCCATTATAGGCAGACCACCATCAAAAGCATCCAGAATAGATTTTCCATCCATGTTCGAAGGAACAACAACATTCAAATCAGTCAAAGCTTCTAATTCACTTTTTTTCAATTTTTTAGGCTTTTCTTTGCTTAAAACGCATTTAAAATTCAAACTTTCACCAAAAACCGACTCACTCAAACCTTCTAAAAGTTTTCTTGTTCTTGCACTCTCAATTCTTTCTTTATGAAAAGGATAAAAAACTTCAACGATTAAGCACCTACCTTCAACACTCACAGGTTTGCACAAAGTTAAAAGTGCTGTTAAAGAGTGATTTAAATCTTTGCTTTCTTTAACAAATTTGCTCCAACCTTTTTCAACATCCTTAAAAGGAATTATAGGTTCTTCAACTTTTTTTTCTTTTTCTTCTTCATCTGAATCTGAGTCGGATTTAGTTGCTGACTCCTTCGATTTTTTTGTTGAAAGAGCTTCCTTTTCAAGAAACTCGTCTTCTTTCTTTTCATCCTTTTTTTCCTCACTGTTTTCTAATTTACGGGTGTTTTTAGGAATCGAATAACCATGAACTTTTGGATCAACAAAACTACTGCTATTGGGAGAATCGGTATCTTCATCTTCCTTATCTTTTGAAGAATCTTTATCTTTGGAACATATTTCAACAATGGCTATTTCTACCGGAAGTTGTGTAATAAAAGAACCTCGAATATTTTTATGGGCTTCTAATAATATATTAATTGTTCGAACAAGCCATTTCAAATCAACTTTTTTAACCTGCTCTTTTATCTCATCAAGAACCTCCATTGTAGTATCGGTCATAGAATCAGATACCCCTGATTTTACAAAAAGCATCGATCTTAAATATTTCAAAAGCTCTCCTACCCACACATAAAGGTCTATCCCCTCTCCATAAACTTCAGAAACAATATCAAGTGCTTTTGAAGAATCTGAATCCAATAAATAACCCACACATTCAACATATTTCTTTTTTGAACTTAGGTTCAACAGTGTATTTACATCGACATCACCTTCATGGACCTGTTCTAAAAGAACACTAGCACCTCGATAATCACCCATAGACGCTTCAGCAATTTTCATAAGATCATCCTGGGATATTTCAATACTTTCACTTCCTGACATGGATTTTAAAACTGAAACAATTTGTTTTACTGTAGGACGTTTAAATTTAAAAACCTGACACCTTGATTTTATAGTAGCAGGAACCTTATGTTCTTCAGTGGTGCATAAAATAAAGGTTGTTTTCTTAGGAGGCTCCTCCAATGTCTTTAAAAGCGCATTAAAAGCCTCTGTAGTCAACATATGAACTTCATCTATAATATAAACCTTATTTCTCCCCATTGTCGGAGCCAGTCTTATTTTATCTTTCAAATCCCTAATATCGTCGATGCCTCGGTTGCTGGCGGCATCAATTTCAATAAGATCAATAAAAGAACCTTCTCTGATGGAAACACAGTTAGAACACTTGTCGCACGGATCACCGTTTGGTTTTAATTTCTCACAATTTAAAGCTTTGGCTAAAATTCTGGCGATAGTGGTTTTTCCGGTTCCTCGGGGACCCACCATTAGATAGGCATGGGCTGTTTTTCCTGATTGCACCTGCTTAGCAATAACATCCGCAATTTCGTTGTCGCTACCCATTTCACTGAATTTTTGCGGGCGATATTTTGTGTAATACATAAGAACCTGCCTCTTCTAAATAGTATAAGTATTAAAAATTAAGAAACCCACTAACTGTTGTTGGAGAATTATTTAAAATAGAACAAAGTTATTTAATAATATCTTGGATATTAAGTTCTTTAATTTTCTCAAGCTCTGTTTCTTGAAAATTTTGAAGTACCCACACATCCACGGGCATTTGTTTATTTTCAGGTTTACCTATACCTACTCTTATTCTCCAAAAATCCTTCGTTCCTATTTTTTCAATTATATCCTCTACCCCATGATGCCCGGCTGCATTTTTTCCTTTTTGTTTTTTAACAGTTCCGAAATCCAGATCAACATCATCATGAACAATCACTAAATCTTCCGAAACAGTTTTATAAAAATTCATAATTTTAGAAACTGCGTCACCAGAGTTATTCATAAAAGTTTGAGGTTTAACTAAAATAAAATCTTTCGATTCTGCAATCTCTGATTCAAATTTTGGAGATTTTTCCCACTTTAAATCTTGCTCTTCCGCAAGTTTATCCAACAGAATAAAACCGGTGTTATGTCTATATTTTTTATACTGATTCCCGGGATTTCCTAACCCGACAATAATTTTCATTTTTTCCTACTTGAAACTTTGAACGCAACTTTATCTTTCTTCACAAATTTTTTATCTAATTTCTTCAAAGCAACTTTGGATTTTGTATCAACAGGGATACCATCACCTTTGTGATGAATTCCTAAAAGGTGCAAAACTCCATGACCCACAAGCTCTGAAATCTCTTCTTCAAAATCATTTTCATAGGTTTTTGCTTGTCTTTTTGCTTGATCTTTATTCACCACAATATCTCCCAAATACAAAGACCCGTCTTCTTGTTTTTCATTGATTTCAAAGGATAAAACATCGGTAGTATAATCCCTATTTAGATACTCTTTGTTAAGTTTTTTCATTTCCTTATCATCAGTGATAAAAACGGATATAAATGTTTTTTTATCTATTTTCATAGTTTTTTAAAAGATAAAAAATATTGAAAAATTACTTGGAGCCATTATTGAAATTTTGATTTGCCATCGGATGAGGAGCTTCCAACTCAAAAGGAAAAAGTTTAGCGAATTCTAAATAAACCTCTAACTCTGACTTCTCTTTTTCTAATAAATCATTTCTGGAAATTTTTTCATACAGCTCGATGTTTTCTTTTCTATTTTTAATTTCTTTTCTGATTACTTTAAAAACATCCTCATCTGTCATTTCCTTATGCTGTCCCCGGAACTCGATCTCTTTATTTTTTACTTGTGACAACAAAAATCTTAACACCCCCAACCTTAGCGTATCGCCTGATTTCTGAAAGTCTACAAGTTTAGATTTCAAATCATCTAAAATCAATTTTTATTCCTTTCGAAATATAATTTTCTCTTTAATTCTTTATTTTTTTGTCTCTTGACCTCGCTTGGTTTAACGTAATGTTCTCTATCTTTAACTTCTTGAATTATTCCTGATTTAAGAACTTCTTTGTTAAATCTTCTCAATGCTTGATCTAAACTTTCACCATGTCTAACTTTAATTTTTGTCATATTTATTCATCAATTTAAAGTTTTTGATTATCAATCAGTACTTTCTATTGACACAGCTAAATGACTTTAGCTGGTTTAAAACACCTCCAAACTTAGTTTTTAATTATATATACAGCAAAAATACGACTACTTGAAAATAATACCCAATTACCTATTTGTCATATTAATTTTATCAGTCTATACCAATTATTGACAATATTCTATTCTCAAAATCTCTTTGAAAATAAAAAATAATATATTATTTTCGTTAAATCTTACTTATTATATTTTCAAACAACACTATCAAAATAAGTATATACCCAAATTGAAAAGTATTGCAAAACTTATACCACAACTTTAAGGCTTCAACAATGAACAATAGTTCAGTATTTATAAAAATTGAAACAACGGTAAAAAACCAGTGTTACCAAATCTTAATATCCCTAAAAGTTATAGCAACAACCAAAAGAATAAGACCTATCATTCCAATATTATGAATTTTATTCTCAATTTTTGGATTTATATCCCTTTTTGTTACCGCCTCTATTACTCTGAATAAAACCTTTCCTCCATCAAGTGCCGGTATAGGTAAAGCATTGGTGAAGGCAAAACCTAAGGAAATTATTGCAACGGTATTAATGATATTTAATATTTTACCGGTTCCTTTGGATTGAATTATACCCGCTAATATATTAAACAAACCTACGGGACCGGTCATACTACTGGCTACCGGCTCTATATCCTTAGTTTGAAAAGACAACCCAATTATATTTTTTAATGAAGACACTGAATAATCCAACATATTATAAGTATGCATCGGACCTGAAAGAATTTTTTCTAATGTATTCCTATAATAAATTGCTTTAGCGTCACCTAAGTAAACCCCGATTATCGCATTCGTGTCTGTTCCCTCCTCACTAAATACAGGAGAAAGTGAGTATTTATTAATCTTTTTTCCTGAAGGATCACTTATATCCATAGTTTCAATCTCAACTTCTTCGCCAGCTTTTCCATTTAAATTTTCTCTAAGTCCTGCGACATCTTTTATTTCATTTCCATCTACTTTTAAAATCACCTCGCCCGGTTTCATACCCGCAGTATCTGCCGGAGAATCCTCTTCCATATCAAAAATAACTGTTCCGTAAGTCATTTCCTGACCATATTTAAACTTATGGTCAAAAATCATAGGAATATAAAAGCTTTTAAAACCGTTTATAAAAAAGAAGATATAAAAAAGTACAAAACTTAATAAAGTGTTCATAAAAACACCTGCTAATAAAATTTGTGATTTTTGCCAAGGAGTTTTATTTGAAAAACTGTGTGGGTCGAACTCAGTAGGTTTTACGTCGTTATTTTCATCTTCTTCCTCACCTGTTATTTTTACAAAACCACCAAAAGGAATTAAATTCACTGAATATAATGTCTCTCCAAACTTCTTTCCAAAAAGTCTTGGGGGATAACCTACTCCGAACTCCTCTACTCTGACTCCGTTTCTCTTGGAAGCCCAAAAATGTCCCAGCTCGTGTATTACAACAAGAAAAGATATTATTAAAATAACAAGTATTATAGTGATGAAACTCATATTAAACCTATATGGTCATTAACTCGTTCTTCTTTTCTGCACCTATATCGTCCGCAATTTCGATAAATTCTTTGATTGTTTTTTCAACATCTTCTTTTAATCTAAATTTATCATCTTCTGAAATAGCCTTATCAGAAAAATCTTTTTCAATATCTTTCATTGCCTCCTGCCTTATACTTCTAATAGAATTCTTGGAGTTTTCAACTTTTTCGGAAACATCTTTAGTAAATTCTACTCTTCTCTCTTCGGTCAGTGCGGGCACGTTTACACGCACTCTATCTGCTTCTTTAATTGCACTTAAACCCTGACCGCTATTTCTAACTCCGTTTACAATTGCATCTAAAACACTCTTGTCCCAAGGAGTAATTGATAAATTGCTCGGATCCATGACTATTATGGAACCAAGCTCTTTTATCGTCATCATAGAACCGGAATAAGCCTCGACTGAAATATCTGCAACCAAGGCCGGGGATACTCTGCCTGTTCTGATTTGTTTTAATTCAGATTGCAAAAATTCTATGGATTTATCTAATCTGGTTTTTAGTTCAATACTATTCATAGCGAAATGATACCAAATGACCTTTTATTCTCCAACAGAAAACTTAGTGAATTTTCTTATCTCTATTTTTTCACCAACTTTTGCGACAGCTTCGTTTATTAAGTCAGATATTTTTTTAGAAGGGTCTCTGATGTATTCAGATTCAAGAAGTTTTTCTACGTCTTCATAATCTTCAGAGCAAACCTGCATTGCAATATCCTTGCATAACTTTTGAAAATCCTCAGTTTTTGCGACGAAATCTGTCTCACAACCTAATAGAACTAAACTACCAACCTTACCGCTGTTATGGATATAAGAATATACTAAACCATCTTCAGCCACTCTATCTGATTTTTTTGCAGCTTTGGCGGCAGCTCTTTTTAGTAATCCCTCTCTTGTCTTATCGTAGTCATCACCTTTTTCCTCTAACATATTTTTAATTTCTAATATCCCGGCCCCAGTTTCATCTCTTAATTTTTTTATAATTTCTATGTTATTTGACATATATTTTCCTATTATTGGGAGGGCTCAGCCCACAAAGGGCTGAGCCCTCTCCTTAAATTTATTCCTCTACTTTTTCCTCTACCTCTACTGAAGATTCTTTTATTGCTATTTCATTTTCTTCTTTTACTACTTCCTCCACAAGCTTATCCTCGACTTCAACAGCAACTTCCTCTGCGGTCTTTTCAATTTTCTCACTTTCTAATATTTCTTTTTCTTCAGCCTCTGCTTTTTCCTTCTTCTCTTTTTCAGATTTTCCAAATTCTTTGTAACCTTCTTCAACTGCATCAGCTATAGCTCTTAATATTAAAGCCACAGATTTTATTGCATCGTCATTTCCGGGTATTGGGTAGTCTACAATAGTTGGATTTACGTTTGTATCAACAATGGAAACTACTGGTACGTTTGATAATTTTGCTTCTCTAAGTGCAGTTTTTTCTCTCTTGGGGTCAATTACAAAAAGCACGTCGGGTGATTTTTTTAACGATGTTATACCGCCATAAGTCAATTGAAGTTTTTCAATTTCTCTATCTATAAGAAGTCTTTCCTTTTTTGTATATATAGAAAACTTACCCTCTTCCTTACCTTTTATGTAATCTAAAAGTTTATCTATGTTCTTTTTTATAGTGTCAAAATTAGTTATTGTTCCACCAACCCATCTTTCATTAACATACAAAGCTCCTGATCTTTTTCCCTCTGCTTCAACAATATCTCTGATTTGTTTTTTACTTCCCACAAAAACAATAACTTTACCCAGGGATGCTTGCTCATATAAAAATTTGCATGCTGTATCGAGCATCTCCTCTGTCTTTTCAAGATCAATTATATGAATATTTTTACTTACGGTGTAGATATACGGCTCCATTTTTGGGTGCCATTTTTTAGCCTGATGTCCAAAATGAACACCGGCGTCTATCATATCCTGTATCTTAGGTAACTTATATTTTGCCATTTTTATTTTTCTTTCTTTTCAAACTATTTTTGAGGGGAAATTAAAAAAGAGTTAAGACCTTTTAGATTTTCCCTCTTTTAGTATTGAAATTAATTACTTTCTAATTTCTCACTCGGGCCCATTTTACTTCAGGGAGAGAGTTCCGAGACACTGGTAAATTATCACGGCAAGATGGTTTTGGCAAGGGATATTTATGAAAAATAAATATATACGTTAAAGATTTAAACATTGGTCTAATAGTGTTAAAATAACTTAATCGATAAGAGGCGGGGTCCTATTGAAAGGAGAAAGATGAGAATCACCATTTTTATACTTACTATGAAGGAAAAAGGTAAGTCTTAGAAAGGAGGTGGTCTGATTCTCTGCTAAATTTATGGTTCGGATTATTTTTAATACCTAAGCTTGAAAATCCGAATCATCAACTAAGCTCTATTAAATATTAAATATGAGCTGAAAGGAGGAAAGAGAGAAAAGAAATAATACCCAACCCGCCTCTTTCCTTTTTTTAACCTACTTCAGATCAACGAACTTAAACTTTCTCTCTTTTTCTTTTCTTTAGGCATTGGGTTAGTCCAGCTACTCCACTTGCAATCAGGGTATCTGCTACAACCATAAAAAACTTTCTTTTTGGCTTTTTTAACAACAACGTCACCTTCCCCGCATTCAGGACACTTCATTCCAATTTTATCTTGATAGTTTTTGGTAGTTTTGCATTTTGGATAATTACTGCAAGCTAAAAATTTTCCAAATCTCCCTTGTTTTAAGACAAAAACCCCATCTTCGCAATTAGGGCATTTACCGTGGTCAACGCTCTCGCCTGTTTCTTCCGAACCAACCTCCCCAGCTAAAGGTTTGGCATATTTGCAATCGGGATATCCGGAACAACTTAAAAATTTCCCGTACTTCCCTAATTTAAAAACCAAGGTTTTTCCGCATTCGGGACATTTTTCATCACTCTCACCAAGGTTAGTGACGTCAGCCTTACTCAATGAGGTTTCCTTTTCAGCTAATTCCTTTTCAAAAGGTATATAAAAATTTTTAATTAACGGAACCCACTCCTTCTCACCTGAAGCAATTTCATCAAGTGACTCCTCCATTTCAGCTGTAAACTGATAATCAACAATATCAGGAAAATGGGATACTAAAAGATCATTTACGACGTAAGCTACATCTTTTGGTATAAAATACCTGCCGTCTTTTTCTACGTAACCCCGGGCTTGAATGGTACTAATAGTGGGTGCGTAAGTTGAAGGTCTTCCAACCCCCAACTCCTCCATTTTTTTTATTAATGTTGCGTCACTGTATCTAGCTGGAGGTTGAGTAAAATGCTGATCAGAATTTAGTTCTTTTAAATCTACCCTGTCGTTTTCTGAAACATCGGGAATAGAATTCATTTCCTCTACACCTTCTTCTGAACCCCCGTTAGTCTCAATATTTCCGGATATACCAAGGTACTTCCCAACCGCCAGCCAGCCGTCAAATTTTATCTGTGATCCCACGGATTTAAAGGTGTACTGTTTACTTGAATCAATTTGAACAGTTGTCTGGTCGTACACTGCCGCACTAACTTGACATTCAACCGCTCTCTTCCAGATTACCGAGTAAACTTTTAATTCATCGGTCTTAAGCTTTTTATTATTTTTTCCTGGTATAAGAGACAGGTTTGTGGGTCTTATAGCTTCGTGTGCTTCCTGGGCATTTTTTGATTTGGTTTTATAAAAAGTAGGTTTTTCAGGTAAATACTCTGATCCGAAAGTTCCTTGTATATAGTTTCTTACTGTAGACACGAAAGCAGATGATAAATTTAACGAGTCTGTTCTGTGATAAGTAATGTACCCCTGTTCAAATAAACTTTGGGCTGCAGACATGGTCCTTTTAGCTGTAAAACCAAAAAGATTGGACATAGTTTGCTGAAGCATAGAAGTGCTTAAAGGAGGATAGGGCCTGCTACTTCTCTCTGTTTTTTTAACTGATGTGATTATAAAAGTATCGTCTTTTAGCTCTTTTTCAATTCCTTGAGCTTCTTCTTTTGTAGAAATACTAATTTTTTTGCCCGCTTTTTCTATCAGTGTAGCCTTAAATTTATCCTGGCTACCAACATCCTGAAAAATCCCCGCCATTGTCCAATATTCCTCCGATTTGAAGGCTTGTCTTTCCCTTTCTCTTTCAACGATCAGTCTTACAGCAACACTTTGAACTCTTCCCGCAGAAAGTCCGTACATTACTTTTTTCCATAAAAGAGGAGAAAGTTTATAACCCACAAGCCTATCTAGAATTCTTCTTGCTTGTTGGGCATTTACTAAATTCATATCCACCTGACCTAAGTTTTTAAATGCTTCATTAATTGCAGATTCAGTTAATTCGTGAAAAACAACTCTACCGAACTTTACTTTTTCTCCTGTTGTAGAATTATCGACAGTGCCTGCACCCTCAACCTCTTTCTTTTTTGATTTAGATTTCTTTTTCGCTGGCTGAAGTAGGTATTCAAGATGCCACGCAATTGCTTCCCCTTCTCTATCTGGGTCTGTAGCTAAAATTATTTCATCAATATCTTTTGATTTTTGCTTGAGAGTGTTTAAAGTTTTTTTTGCTTTCGGGGGAACAATGTATTCAGGTTCAAAATCTTTTTCAACATCAACACCTAAACCACTTTTGGGAAGATCCCTGATGTGACCCATCGACGCTTCTATTATGTAATCCTTTTTCGGCAGGATTGTCGAAAGAGTCTTAGCTTTTGTGGGCGATTCAACTATTACCAATTTCATAGCATTTTCATAAATGATACCACGAAGAAATTTTTGTCAAGAAAAACATAATATATACCTTGTCTGATTTGCTTGTGTCATTTGCAAAAACCAAAGATTTTTCATATTATGTTAACAACCAAACTAGAGGAAGGAGATAGAAATGAGTTTTGAAACTGTGAAATTTTTCTTAGCCGTGTCAAGTGTATTTTTCATTGGATCAGTTTTTTTCTATCTTAAGAGTAGCTCGTACGGTAACATGCGTTTCAAGAGCAAAACTCGTAAAAAAGTTGTTAATTCAATTTCACTTATTTCAGCGGCTGTGTCAGGGCTATCGACAATTGTTCTCTCATATATATTTTGTACTATGTGGCTATGAGTGTTTCTAAGATATTAAGGCTTCGGTGTTTTCTTTAAAGCAACGGGGCCTTTCCTTTCGTGTGGAGACCTGCAACATGTTAAAATGTACCCATGTCAGTAAAAAAAATAGTTACAATTCCAAATCCAATTTTAAATAAAAAAACCCAAAAAGTTGGGGAAATAACTGATGAGATTAGAAACATAGCTCAAGATTTAATAGATACCGTTAAAGTTGCGGAGGATCCTGAAGGTGCTGGTTTAGCAGCTACTCAAATTGGAGTCTCAAAAAGAATTTGTGTGGTAAGAAATTTTTTTGAAGACCCTTTAAATACAAATGAAATAAAGTCAAACGATATAGTGTTGATAAATCCCAAGATTACTAATTATTCGGATGAAAAAGACATTGATTGGGAAGGCTGTCTAAGTGTTCCTGATAAATACGGTAAGGTAGAAAGAGCTCTTAAGATAAAGGTTGCTGCAAAAGATATCGACGGGAATATAATTAAAATAAAGGCAGAAGGATTTTTCGCTAGAACAATACAGCATGAAGTTGACCACTTGGACGGCGTTCTGTTTACATCAAAAATTGAGGGTGAAACGCTATCACAGGAAGAGTTTGACCAAATGATTGAGGATCAGAATAATGAACAAAGTTGATAAACCGATCAAAATAGTGTTCTTTGGCACATCTGATAGATCGTTGCCAATATTAAACAGTTTAAAAGAAAATTTCAATCTTGTTTTATGTGTTACTAAATCAGATACAGTAGTTGGGAGGAAAAAATCAATCAGGGAAACAGAAGTCAAGAAATGGGCAGAACAAAACAAAGTCGAATTAATTACAGCAGGCTCTTTGAAAGGTACAGACCTAGAGCGTACGTTAAGTATCATTGAAAAACACAAACCCAACCTCGGAGTTGTCGCTGACTTTAGTTTCATGATTCCTAAATCTATTATAGATTCTTTCAATGGAAATATTATCAACGTACACTTCTCATTATTACCTAAATATCGAGGAGCAAGTCCTGTTCAACACGCAATTTTGAACGGAGATGAGTTAACAGGAGTAACTTTTTATTTACTAAATGAGAAGATGGATGAGGGGGATATTTTAAACCAATACGAGTACAAAATAGATTCAGAAATAACCTCTGGTGAACTTTACTCTGTTCTTTTTAAATTATCTGCAGAAAAGTTACCACAAACGATTGTTAACTTTTTAAATGGTGACGTAAAACCCATACAACAAGATCATTCTAAATCATCCTATACTATTTCAAAAACAAACCCTAAACACACCTTTATTTTCAAAGAAGATTCCTTGATAAACTGGTCAGATGGTCCTAATAAAATACACCGAGCAGTCAGAGCTTTTAATCCTTGGCCAATTGCTTGGACATATCTGGAAGATTTAGAAAAGACAGATGTAATTTCAGAGAAAATAAAACTTAAAGATAATGTAAATAAAAAGTTAAAGGTAAAAATATTCACATCTTCTATTGAAAATGGAAAATTGAAAATAAACCAACTTCAATTAGAAGGGAAAAATAAAGCAGATTGGGTAAGTTTTTTAAATGGTTATTGTGAAAAATCGAAGTAAAAAATCGTTACTCTTTGTTCTCCGTACCTTCAGATTCTTTTATTAACTTATCTATATCAGCCTGATCTTTTTTAATTCTTTTTAGACAAGAAGAGCAAAGTCTAAGTTTAACAGATCTTCCGTCAATTAAAAATCTTTTAACTCTAAGGTTAATAGAATTTCTACTTATTGTTCTCCTGGTAACACGATTACCAATCCCTCTTGGGACCAAATTTCCTTTTTGATAAGTTTTTCCACAAACTTGACATTGTTTAGACATAACATTGTGAATTAAAACACACTTGATTATTTAAAGCAATAAAAAGAACCCGCAAAAAAAGCCGGAAATGAATTTTTCAAAATCCAGCTTTTTTGTAGTTTACCAATACCTTGTTGTTTTTGACAATATCAACACCAACCGGAATAATTAGGATCCATACAACAGTGTACCAGATCGCATTTATTCGCAATCTCTATCGGACACAAATCGCATCTCATTCTAGCATTCCTGTTTTTTATTAAGAATTGCATATCTAAATCCTCGATATCATCGCATTCTGGATCAATGTCATATATCGCCAATCTCAAAGGTGCTTGGTTATTACAGTAACGACCCACATTTATTTTGCACATTGCTCTCTCCAACTACAAAATTTATTTTTTTTCTATTATTGGTAAACTTTAACCCGATATTATCACTACGGGTGCTTCCAATCAATATCTTTCTTAGTTAAAAGATATTTGAAAAACGTAGATTATTAATTATCTGCTATGATAGAATCTTAAAGCTTTAAGGTTGCTCATTTGAAATATTAATATAGAGACGTATTCCTCGCATTGCGTCGTTTTCACTCCTTATGCTAGGATTCCGTCCTAAAACCGCTTCGCGCTGGAGAGACTTTGTATTGGTGACATGATGTATCACAGTATCGCCCATACGATAGCAAACTTATCCTGTGCTTTCTCCGCGGATTTTAGTAAAATGTAAATAAGTTTAGAAATATTGCCGTCTTAGCTCAATGGCAGAGCAGGCGCTTTGTAAGCGTCAGGTTGTGAGTTCAACTCTCACAGACGGCTCCATGCCGAGATACCAAAGTGGCCAACTGGAGCTGACTGTAAATCAGCTGGCTTATGCCTACGGGGGTTCGAATCCCTCTCTCGGCACCAAGATACAAGATTTAAAATTAGATAGTTTCTAGAGATTAAAAGTAATCTAAAAACTAACAAGGGACGAAAATGGCGCAGGCGCGACGGCGCCGAGCCGGGGTCGACGGTCGAGCCAGCAAGGCGAGAACCGGTGACCGAATCCCTCTCTCGGCACCAAGATAGTACTTGGAAGTTTTTATACTCTGCCCAGGACTTAGGTCCAAAAGAAAGAAGGTGAAACCTAAAAAAATATGAAAGGATTTATAGATTTTATTAGAAAACAAGGTGTGGTAGGTTTGGCAGTAGGTTTTATATTAGGCGGTGCAATTTCAAAAGTAGTTGCATCAATAGTCGCTGACCTAATTAATCCTTTAGTAGGTCTTTTATTGGGATCCACAGGTGGTTTAAAAGAAATGACAATTAAAATTGGATCCGCCCAATTGCTAATAGGAAATTTTATTGCAACATTTATTGACTTTTTAGTAATTGCTCTTGTGGTTTATTACGGAGTTAAATTACTTAAACTCGATAAATTAGATAAAAAAGAAGATAAAAAATAAGAAGATTGCCGATAAAACGGCAATCTCTCTGCCTGGGTAGTTCAGTGGTAGAACGCCTCCATGGTAAGGAGGAGGTCGAGGGTCCAATTCCCTCCCCAGGCTCCATAAAATACCATATCCTTAAGTTTCTAAATCTCAAGATAATTTAACAACAAATACCTAACTACTAGAGGTCCCATACCTCCCGGTGATTTTGAAATACACCCTAAGTGTTCCAAAGAAGAATTCATATCCAAATCTCCCACGCACTTCCCTTCTACAATCGAAGAACCAAAATCAACAACATTGCATCCAATTGAAACATTTTCTCCTTTAACCAAATTCGGAACACCTGCAGACAATACTAACAAGTCACAATCTATCTTCTCCTGGCCATCGTAATTTGAAATAATTCTTACATCAGCACCTTTTTTTGATAAATAAAAAGATAGTGGCTTTCCAACAAGATCTCCCTCCCCTATTACTACAGATTTTAACCCCTCTAATTCCAAACTGTTAGATTTAATAAAATTATCAAAAGACCTCACAACCGGTGATAGTCTAGAAAAATCTCCGGAGTAAAATATTTTTTTACCTTCCGTAGAAATAACATCAACATCCTTCTCAACAGGAATCATATCTAAGGCCTCATTTAAACTTTTCCTGGGAAGAGGAAGCTGAATTATCCCACCATGTATCTCGTCATTTCCAAATATACTTCTAACTTCGGAAAATATTTCCTGATCGGACATTTCCTTTTCATTTATTTTAAAAACTTTACACTTCAAACCAAGCTTCTCACATAAAGATACTTTTATTTGGATAAATTTCTCTGAAGAGGGGTCGTCACCAATAAATATTATAGCCAAAACTTTATCCCCTACCCTATCTGGATTTCCCAGCTTTTTCTTTATATCCTCCTCAATCTTTCCAGCTTGTAATTTAAAATCAAATATTTTCACGTAGTGATTATATCAGGATTAAGAAAAGTATTACTTCATATAGGTAAAACTATTCAAGTATAAGACTAATCCAGTATTCAATATTTCCAACCTTATCTCCCATGGTTGAAAGCCGCTCTATAGTTTTTTTAGTCATTTCAGGTATTTCAGTTGTCCCATTTTCCTCAATAAACCTACCTGTCTCTTCTATAATCTTTTTCCCATCTATATTCTTATTATCATCCAATAACGGGGTAAGAAAATCGGTTATTTCTTGTCTCTTTTTCTCAATTTTTGCTTCTTCCCTTTTTTGATTTACGTCTTCCAACTCTTTAATATTTTCTTTAATTTTTTCTTCTGATATCCCATGCTTATCATATATAAGATTTTTTTCCTCTTCCGTAAGGTTTAAATATCTTTCAATTTCATCCATCTTTTTAATTCTTTTGAAAATACCTGACACTCTCTCATCGTCATCCTCAGACAAAGTCTCCGATGATTCTTGAAAGCGTCTAAGTTCGAAACTCGGCCTTCCCCAGTCTAATAAATAAATATTTCCGGTGTTACTATCCATAATAAAATTCCCCTCATGTACATCTATCGGAATGTCAAATTCCTGAAAAGCTTTTATTGAAGAACTCCATAAATCCATAAACTGTTCACGGTTTTTGTAAACCAATTCTTCTAAAGAGACATACTCCCTGCCCTCGCCAATAAGCCTATCTAAAGTTTTCCCGTCAACAAATTCTTGGAACAATAGTAAACTATCTTCACCAGACATATTTTTACCGTAAGTGTAATGGTTTTCTAAAAAGTATCTCTCTCCGTAAATTTCCTTAAGAATCTTTTCTTCCTCTATTGCTTCAAATATTCCTTCAGGACTTGTAAGTCTAGCGATTTCTTCCGGACTTTTTAAATTGCCACCTAAATCTAGGTTATTTGGTTCTTTATAAACCCATTTTTTACCTTCTACATCTTCTAATAAGAAAACTTTATAATCCAGGCCAGAGCGTAAGAATTCAGGATTTTCCAAGGATGGGTAATCCTCCCTATTTCCCAGCCCTTCAATTTTATCGAATCCAATCTTTTCTTCAGTTTCCATATAATTATTATAGATAATTTACTAATTTTTGGAAAAGAAAAACCTCGCGATTGCGAGGTATGAGTTTGTCCCGATGTGTCGATCCACCAAGATCGGATCTCCGTTTGAGTTTAGGTGGGTGTCTGCGATTTAAAACTTTCGAATTAAACTTTACGACTCCCATCGAAGATCGAATGATGGAAGATTTACACGACCTTCGGTTTACCCGAGCACATCAGGTTTGCTCGTTTGAGCATTAATAAAATAATACTCATTAATAAAAAATTAGTCAAATTAAGGGTGTCTGTATTTGCCTTTATAAAGCCAAATTAAAGCCCAATATTTTAATTGATATATCAACCAAAGGTCCGAGGATTTTTCCGGTGAATCCCAAAGCTACCATCATTATTAAAATATACATACTGTATTTTTGAAACTCAATCCATTGAACAGCGAATCTATTTGGCAAAAACCCAAAAACTATTTTATTTCCGTCAAGAGGCCCCAGTGGAATCAAATTAAAAAAACCTAACATTAAGTTATATAGAACTAAAAAATATAAAAAAATCCACATCAAACCACCGACAACAAATAGTTTTGATAGAAGAGAAAGTACTACCGCTAATATTAAATTTGACATAGGTCCTGCTAAAGAAATTAAAGCGGCGTCTCTTTTAGGATTTTTTAAGTTAAGAGGGTTAAATGGAACAGGTCTTCCCCACCCAAAACCCACAAACAGTAATAAAATTGTTCCCACAGGATCGAGGTGAGCTTTAGGGTTTATAGTCAGTCTACCCATACTTTTTGCAGTACCGTCTCCTAAATAATTCGCTACAAGAGCATGTGAAAACTCGTGTATAGATATGGAGATTACTAAAGATACCGATATCAGTAAAAAAAGTGCCGGATTTTGAAATAATAATTGAATCATATGTAGTGAAGATTATACATCAGTGTGTAAATTTTTCTTGAGTTGAATAAATTTATATAAATAAGGTTGTTGTGAACATAAAATAATCGTGTTAAAATGTGCGGCGTGAACAGGGTTAGTAAATTCGTAAAAGAATCTTTTGAGGAACTTAAAAAGGTACAGTTCCCAAATAAAAAAGAGACTTTAAGACTGACAGGATACGTTATCGGTATAAGTCTTGTGACTGGTGTTCTAGTAACATTACTGGACTACCTTTTCAAAGAATTTTTAACCTTTATAATAACTAAATAAATATGGATGATAAAAATAACACACAAATAAATAATGACGATACAGACCTTGAAAACAAGGATTCTGAAATGCAAGAAGAAGCAACGGAACAGGGAGAAGATAACGGTCACACCGAAGAAGAAATAAATGAAAATGAAGAAGGCAGTGATGTTGCAGAAGATGCTACTGCGTCGGAAGAAGAAAAAATAGATGAGAACACATCTCAGGACGATGAAGTAGACGAGGAAAATGTAATCGTAATAAACAAAAATGTTAGCCAAAGTGCTAGCTGGTATGTAATTCATACTTACTCCGGCCACGAAAGCAAAGTAGCTCTTTCACTAAAAGAAAGAGTTGAGGCGGCAGGACATTCGGATAAAGTTTTTAAAATATTCTTACCACATCAACAAAAAATAGTCGTTTCAGAGGGAAAGAAAAGATCAGTTGATGAAAAATTATTCCCCGGCTACTTAGTAGTCTTGATGGATATGAACGACGATAGCTGGTATATTGTTAGATCTACTCCGGGAGTAACCGGTTTTGTGGGAATGGGTTCAACCCCTACCCCATTACCTAAATCAGAGGTTTTAACTTTGATGAAATTTGCTAAAATGGAGGCTCCCAAGTTTGAAGCTAAATTCAGATTAGGAGATTCGGTAAAGGTAAATGAGGGACCTTTCAAGGATTTCTTAGGAAAAGTTGACGAGGTTAATGAAGAACAAGGGAAAGTAAAAGTATTGGTTTCGGTTTTTGGAAGAGAAACACCGTTGGAATTATCTTTCACTCAAGTTTCTCAATTATAAAAAATGGCAGTACAAGCAAAAAAAGGTAAAAAAATAAAAGCAATAGTAAAGTTAGCGGTTGACGCAGGTAAAGCTAACCCCGCTCCTCCTATTGGTCCTGCGCTCGGACAACACGGAGTTCCTATAATGGACTTCTGTAAAGAGTTCAACGCTAGAACTACAAAAATGGAAGGAAATATTATTCCGGTAGTTTTGACTGTTTATGAAGATAGAACTTTCACATTTATAACAAAGACACCGGTTTCAACCCATTTAATTAAAAAGGCTTTGAAATTATCAAAGGGTTCCGCTGTCCCAAATAAGGACAAGGTCGGAAAACTAACCAAAGCACAGGTCGAAGAAATTGCTAAAGTAAAAATGGCAGATTTAAATACCAAAGATATTAACGAAGCTGTAAAAGTAATTACAGGGACTGCGAGGTCCATGGGAGTTGAGGTAGAAAAATGACAAAAGAAAAAGATTTAAAAGAATATACTATTGAAGAAGCTTTGAAAAAAGTTAAATCAGAATCTAAAGCTAAATTTGATGCTAGTATTGAGGTCCACATAAATTTAGACATAGATCCCAATAAACAGAATATTAGATTTTCCCTAAGCTTACCTAACGGCACTGGTAAAACCAAAAAGGTCGCTGTCCTCTCTTCAGGTAAAGTTGAAGGAGCTGATTTAAATTTAACAGAAGAGGACTTGCCTAAGATAGATCAAGGTAAGATCAAACCAAATGTTGATTTTGATGTTTTGATAACAGAACCAAGATATATGCCGATTTTAGCTAAGTACGCAAAAATATTAGGACCCGCAGGAGTTATGCCAAACCCTAAGAATGGCACTGTAACAGAAGAGGTATCAAAAGCAATCGCACAATTCAAAAAAGGTAAAATGGAAATCAAAACTGAAAAACTTGCACCAATTATTCATACTATAATAGGAAAGGTCAGTTTTGAAGATAAAGCCTTAGCAGAAAACTATGAGGAACTGATAGGGGCTTTAAAAGCTAATAAGCCCGCCAAAACTCCCCCTCTTTGGATAAAAAGTATATTTATCTCCTCTACCATGGGTGCCTCTGTAAAAGTCAAAGATTTGAACTAAACTCGGTTAATTTGAAAATAAATCCATAAATTTTTATATTTATTAACTTCTATGTATGGGATATTTGGATAATTGAGTTACAAACCGATGTATATGTCTATTTTATTTCCTAAAGTGTAAAGAATACCATTATCCATTTCAAACCTTTTTTCAGAATTTAAGTTTCTATCTATGACAATGAAGTCATAAATGAGTGTAATAAAGTTTACATGAAATGGTAGTATGTCAAATACACCTCTGTCGTTTTTTGACGTTATTGAAGAAGCCTCCCCTAAAAATAACTGCTCTTTCTTGTTTTTTATTGACACTGTTATTTTGTCTTCTATTGTATTCTTTTTCATTATTTTATATTTTCTTTCTCTATATCTGATGCTTTTCCTATAAACATAAACTTATCTTCTGATATATGGTCATATTTGCCCTCTATAATATCCTTTACGTCTTTTACAGTATCTTGAACTGGAACATATTCACCTTTCCTACCCGTTTGTTTTTCAGCGACAAAGAAACTTTGTGTCATATAATTTTTCAATTTATTTGCTCTTTGATACAATATTCTATCTTCTTCAGATAACTCGGACTCTCCAACTAATGACACTATTCTTTCAAGAAGCTCTGACTGTTTTAGTAATGACTTAGCATTGTTTGCCACAATATAATGAAGCGGGGATACATTTTTTGGATTTAAAGCTCCTGAGTCCGACGCAAGTATATCAACAGCCGGAAGCCTTCCTTGTCTATATGCGTCTCTCGAAAGCACTACCGAAGAATCTAAGTACCCAAATACTGCCTGTGCGGTCTGGTCAAACAAGTCATCCTCCGGAATATAAACTGCTTCAATAGTAGTAAGTACCTTATCTTTTTTCGAAACAAGTCTTTCGTGAATTTCAGCAACTTGAGAAGATAAAGTAGCTTGATACCCGTCCTCAGAAGGAATACTGTTCATTAGCAAACTTAACTCATTACCTGCTTGTGCAAACCTATAAATATTGTCAATGAATAATAGTACATTTTTTCCCATATCGTCACGTAGGTATTCAGCTATCCCTACTCCGGCATACGCAGTTAAAAATCTAACAGAAGCCTTCTCACCCATCTGACCAAAAATCATCGAAACATTTGGAAGTACCCCGCTGTCCTTAAGTTCATCAAAAAGCTCCTGACCTTCTCTAGATCTCTCTCCAACTCCGCAGAAGACTGAAACATTGTTTCCTAAATCTTTATTAATAATATTATTCAAAATTTCAGTAAGAAGAACTGTCTTACCAACACCCGAACCACCAAATAAACCGACTTTACCACCCTTTAATAGAGGCGCAAACATATCTACAATTTTTATACCTGTCTCCAGGAAATCTGTGTTGATAGTAGAATCGTCATATGATGGAGCGGGCCCGAAAAGCTCTTTTCTTTTTTCAAACTCTATCTTACCCATACCATCAAGGTCATTTCCAAAAATATCGATTACCCTTCCCAGCATGTTCTTACCAACAGGTACCCCCATCTTTTCACCCGTCCTAATAACTAAAGACCCTCTCACAAAATCTGATGAACCTGACAAATTTATACAGTTAAACCTATTCACTCCGGAGGAGTCAACAACCTGAAAAACAATATTATGATTTTTCTCGAGTTTAAGAACCTCGTGTATAAAAGGTTTAGGATCATCTAAAAATTCAATTTCTACTACAACGTCCCTTATACTCACTATTCTTCCTTTAGATTCTTTTATTTCCATAAGGAACCTCCAAAAATTACAGACTGCATACTTGAATTTAAATCTTTATGTTTAGCTTTTTTCATTTCAATATCAGTGTGTCTTATTTTGTCGCCAATATTTTCGGAAGCTATGTCCATACTAATCATCCTTGATGCAAATTTACTTAGGCAAGACTCAAAAACAACCTGTTCAAATATCAAGGATTCAATTTGTTTTTCAAAGTGTTCTGCAACACCTTCTACTGACGGTTCAAATAAAAACCTATCATCATAGCTTTTTAGGCTGCTCTCTATCCTTTTTAGTTCTACCGGAACCTCGGTTCTTGTAGCCACTTGGGAAAGAACACTTCTAAACGAACCGTGATAAACTACGACATTAGAGTACTCCGTAACTTTTTCTATTAATTTTTTAATTCCGGGCTCGTCTATTCCGTTATCCATCATTTCAAAATAAGTATGTTCTTTTTTAGTTCCTAAGTTTTCATACATTCTCTGACCTACTTTTCCTACTATAAAAATGTCAGCGTCGGAGTTCAGTGCATCCTTTTTAAATTTTTCGAATGTATTTACTATAATATCTCCGTACATACCTGTGTTAGACGAAAGTAAAATATAAACAGTCTTACCATTGGTATTCAAAATCCTCTCCTTCGCTTTCCCTTTCAAAGATTTTCTATAAACTCTGTAAGCATAGGAAATATAAGCAAAAGCTTCGTTCAAACCCTTCATGAATTCTCTTCTTTCTAAGATGAATTTCTTAACCTTTCTCATCCTTAGAGCGGCTATTTCTTCATAAGATTCAACCATATTTAGAAAGCTTTGTAAGTAATCCAATTCGTCTTTTATATTTTTTAACGATTTCATTCTGTACCTCTATCCATATAATCAATTAAGTCTTTATGAGACGCACTTACCTTACCAAGTAACGCATTGAAATCAGGAGAAGTTGATATAAGGTTAGTAACTTTATCCTTAAAAACCGTATCTTTGTCATACAGAGACTGAGCTTTCATTTTGTAAAATTTGATCTTACCGGAGGTTTCCTCTTTTAAGATACCTGTCCAAACTAGGACAAACATCAGTATTTGTATATCCATTGAATAGGTTTCCTCATTCTCTTGATCAAACAACTGATTAATTTTTTTACCCATATCAATGGTTGCTTTTATACCTTCGTTTATTTCTGCACCAAAGTGAATAAATCTTTCAGTTTTACTATGTAAAAATAAGAAGGTAGACAATTCACGATTTATACCCCATCTGATAGGATTTTGTGTCTGTCTCCCTACCCTAGTAACAGATAAGAAATGGTTTATTGCCGGTCTCTTACCCGCTTTAAAAATTGCATTATCGAAAAATATATGACCGTCGGTAATGGACATCAAGTTGGTTTGAATATATCCTGTTATATCACCCTCTATGGAGGCGGCTACGGGAAGACAGGTAATTGAGGATATTTTTCCATCCATTTTAAAGTTACCTGCTCTCTCAAGAAGCCTTGCATGTGCGAAGAAAATATCCCCCGGATAAGAATCCCTACCTGGAAATTTCTTAGATAACAAAGAGACCTCTCTGTAATATTTTGCATGGGCAGAAAGATCGTCAAGAACAAGCAGAACGTCTCTACCTTTATCTCTAAAATATTCCGCAATAGTCATAGCCGTATACGGAGTTAGATAAATATCTGCCAGAGGGTCCGAGGAAGCCGAGCCTACTATAATTGTGTTATGACTTACACCGTGTTTCTCGAACAAGTTTTCTACCCTTCTCAAAGATTGCTTCTTTTTCGCAATACCTGCGTATATACATACAGTACCCGCTTTTGCCTGGCATAATATTGACTGAAGTGTAAAAGTAGTTTTACCCGTGTTTCGGTCTCCGATTACAAGCTCTCTCTGCCCCCTACCCAAAGGAATTAACATATCAACCGTTGACACCCCTGTTTCCAAAGGTACCCTTATTCTCTCTCTAACATTAATAGGAGGTGGCGGTGAATTTATCTCTCTATATTCTTCTATGCCTACTATTACCTTATTGTCATGTAACGATGTACACAGCGGTCCAATAGCTTGGCCTAACAATCCCTCCCCAACAGGAACTTTTAAAATATCTCCCGATCTTGAAACTTTTTCCCCAACAACAACAGGCTCTTCAGAAAAAGATAAAACTTCAACATAATCCAATGACAAACCTACTACCATACCCATACTTCCTGATTCCGAATATACAATTTCTGAGTAAACACACCCTGGAAGACCTCTGACATAGATAACGGGATGACTTACTTTCTCCACAAATCCTATTTCGGAGTTTTTATTCATATTTTCTGTAAACTTTTGTTTATAGGTATCTATTAATGACATCTTGTGTTGTTAAATAACTTGTTACTTTATTTCTTACTGTCAAATCTATGACATTTCCATCAATATAAAACATAGCACCGGATTCAAGGATCTCGTTAGTGATCACATCTACTATGAAATTCATACCGTCATATTTTCCTCTCAATTTTTTTATTACGTTATCAATGAATTCCAAAGACGGAGAAAAATTAATTTCAATTTTTACCACGGTAGCTCTTTCCACCATATCCCTAATTTCTTTGAGTAAATTTATATCAGCTGTACTGATGCTACCGAACATTAAATCAGGCATATTATTAAGAAAATTTATGACCCAATCAGGCTTACTATCCCCGTACACCAATGATAAAACATCCTCTATTTTAAAGACCCCAACATGATGAGACAAACCTTCAATTTGATCAAATAATCTTAAGAAATCATTCGCTCTCTGCTTAGTTTGTAAAGTATTAAACAATTCTTGGGCAACGGAATTACTCATATTAATTTTCCTTATTTATTTTCAGACCTGATTTCTTAATCTCCCTGTCTAAAAGATCCAAAATAAGTTTTTCATGTTTAATTTGATCTAAATCCTGACCTATCACCTCACTGTGTATGTTTGATAACAACTCAAATATCTTTTTGTTGAGGGATTCTAACTTTGACTTCTTATATTCTTTAATTTCGGCATCTACCTTGGCATATTCGGACGTTATTTTCTCTTCTAAAGCGTCCTGAGCCCCCATAGTCTCCCTTTTAACAACATCTTTAAGCTCGTCTACACCTTGTAAAGCTTCTTTCTTCATTACTTCGGTAACTTCGTAAAGTGTCCTAATATTCTCCTTCTTACCCTCTTCTATCGCTAATCTATAATTATCTAACAATTCCTCCGAAAGGTTATCCAAAACCCTACTCTGTTTTTCATATATATCCCTAACACTATCTTCGAGTTTTTTTCTATTTTCTTTTGATATCACATACGTGTTATCCAACAGCCCTTGTGCTTTTATTTGTGCTCGACCTAATATTTTTAAGGAGTCGGCACGGGCTCTATCCAATATTTTCAACGCATCGCCGTAAGCACTTTTTTCGATTTCTCTATCTCCGTTATTAGACTCCTTTTTATTTATATTTTTATTATCTACGATAAATCCTTTTCCCAAATTTTTGAGGAAATCATTATCAATATTTTCTTCTTCGTTACAATAGAATAGCCAATAAATAACAAGGATTAATGGGACAATAAGACAAATAATTAACAAAAACGCATTGATATTAATATTATCCAAACCAATAAGATAAACGGGCAGTTTTTCTTTCATAAAAATATTATAAACACACAATCATCTCTATTCAATGTTCTTGTTATATAGTGAGAATAAAATATGCAGCGATTAACCCCATCGCCATAATTACGAAAGTAAGAATAAAATTAAAAAACATTACCTTTCTAATGGACGAACCAGCTAAAGGATTTCTTCCTAATGCTTCCACACTTGATCCTGTAATTTTTCCGAATGAAGAAAATCCAATTACAAAAGATGCAAATATTATAGCGATTGCTAAAAGATATCTTAGTGCCTGTACTGGTGTCATAAAAGGAGATGTTAAGCTATTTCTTATTATATCAAGCAAATTTCCACTCAATCCTTTTCCAAAAAACATAGTCTTTATGTCTAATAATACGTATATCTGTCCTATTTCATCACTATTATTTGAGGAGAACTCTTCCATAGCTACGCCGAGAACCTGACCGTCCTCGTTAGCCTTAACACCAACCCCGGGTATGTCAGAACTTGTCACATAATCTCCTTCTTTTATAGACCCATTTTTTGAAGACACGTTTAACGGAACCTCCCCCATAGATGTTACAAGTTTCGAATTTTCCAAATTCCTATCTACAAATGATATAGAAGGGTTTTCAACTATAACTCCGTATATCGTAGGGTCTTGAAAAACCCCCGTAAGCGAGTATTTACCCTCTTTGTAACTCACTATATCCCCCGGATTTCCTTTGTTATCAACAATGGGTACTGTAACAGCGTATTCGTATGATACTGCAAAACATTTATTAAATAACAAAAAACACAGGTTCAAGGATAAAACTAAAGTAAGGGTAAATATCTTTTTTAATGATTTGAAATTCTGCATTAATAGTAAGCGTAGACAATATTACGAACCTAGTCAAGATAAGAGTTCCCGTAAATTTTATTAATTAAATTTTGGCTAAGCACTATAAATGCTACAGGTCTGTTAGATTCTAAATACTATGTAAAAACTGAATGTTACGTAAAACCGCAATTAAATATTATTTTCCTAACAAATTTTGTATTTTTATTACTAAATTATTTTTGGAAATATATCCAATTATAATATTTTTATATTTATATATTTTATACATATACGATTTAAAATTTATATAAACATAATTAACGTAATTGCAAATTTACTAGTAATTTTACTTAAAATACGGAAATTTTATTGTTATTTTACTTATTATTTTTGATTGATATTGTGGAACAAATTTTACTAAAGAGTACCTAAAATACCCAAATTAATTAAAATTAAATATTTTTATTTTAAATATATTCTATATAAAATTGCTCACACTATTATTTTAAACAATATTATTTATCCCTTTTTACAACAAATAATGGGTATATTTGTTAAATAAATGTATGAAAAATATACAACAAAAAAAGCAACAACTGTGCGATGAGTAATTTAGTACTCCGAAACCTTACTAATTGCTTTTATATAAATAAAATCTATTGACACGCAATAAAAAATCATCTAACATTTTAATAAGTTTACTAGACATTATTGTTACAATGTTTAGCAAAGTTTTTTCATGAGCCTGCCTGCCCAAGATAAAAAACAACAGAATACTGAGTACACTTTTCATAAAAATAACGTACTTAAAGTTTCAAACGCTGCAAAAATTTTGGGTGTATCCCCCTCGTCACTTAGAAGATTTGAAGAAGAAGGACGAATATCATCTTTCAGAGATCCGGGTAATGGATATCGTTATTATAGGTTAGATCTGGTTAAAGAATTAAAAAGAGAAATTGAAGAATCCAAAATCCAATCAAACACAAAAGCCTCAAATAAAGTTTTTGTAAATACACAAGTAAAAAAATCCCCAGAAACTAAAGAAATAAATTTTTCAAACATAATTGAAAAGAAAATCGATGAAAATGTTTTAAAGTTCAAATCAGATAAAAAGTTTATAAAGAAAGAGAGCAAATTAGACGATAAAGTAGTTAAATCAAAAGAATTCAAATACAACGATAAAAACAGCCCCGTCGAAGAGAGACAAATAATTAAAGATTTTGAAGAGAAGCTTACAGGGCCTTTATTTAAAAAAACAAGATTCGCGGTAATTTTTTTGAGCATATTTTTCATCGTTTCTTTTGGATTAACGTTCCTATCATCAAGAGGTATTCTTAGTAAAATTTTTGAATCAAAAAACTTTTCCTCGATTCTTGGTTTAAAAACAAGACAATTAAGCGAGACAGACAAACCAATAGAAAGTGTTTTTCCAAATGTTTTAGCTGCAAGGACAAGGGTTTCTGATTTTGTTCAAAATTTCAATCTTCCTACTTTTTTTGGCAAGAGAGCTACTTTTAAAGAAGGTCTTGATGTTACAGATATAAATTTCACAGATGTAGCAACTATAAACGGGTTGCTTGGGATTGACGATGTAACCAAAAACACTCTTGAAGAATCACTTAGCATTGACGGTGATGTCGTTGGGACCAATATGTTAAGCACTGTGATAAAAGAAGGTGTAGTTGATGGTACAAAATTAGCACCTGAAATTTCGTACGAAGGTAGTTTTGATTTTCTTAACGGATCTCTTTCCATAGACGGTACTCCCGTTGAAGCAACAGCGGAAGAAATTAATATTCTGTCCGGGGTTCAAACCACGGCAGAGGAATTAAATTACTTATCGGGAATGACTGTTGAAAATGGTGGGATATTATTTGGTGATGGAAATGCAATTGCACAAGACCCCTCAACTTTATTTTGGGATACAACTACCGGAAGTTTGGAAATTGGAAATGGGTCAAATTTTACAGGTTTTAGAGCATCTGATACTTTAGTTTCTGATTTAATCTACACACTGCCTTCACAGACAGGGTCGGATGATTACGTATTAGCAATTCAAACTGACAACACACTCGAATGGAGAAGCGTAACGAGTTTAGGTGGTGCTGGAGATATTACCGACGTTGGTTCTATGACAGTTGGTGCGGTCTTTAACAGCAGTTCCGCAAATGGACAATGGCTTGGTCTTGGAAACTCTGCCGGTAGAATACAATTTAATGACAACGCTACGGATTCGGTAAATATTCTTGGAGGTAGGTTGGGAGTTGGTACTTCTACTCCTTCATACGATGTTGATGTTTTAGGAACTATACAAGCTCAAAATCTTAGATTAACCAACTTACAAACAAGTACAGATGTTTTTGCTTTAATACTTGAGAACGACGAAGTGAGAGTTAGAGATATCGGAAATTTAATATTACCCACCGGCGGCGAAGGACAGATGCTTTATAACAACGGAGGTACGTGGACAACATTTAGTGGTATGACATGGAATGACACAAATAATTACTTAGGAATTGGAACTATTAATCCCGGATACAAACTTGATGTTGTAGGGTCGGCAAATGTGGGATCATTATACATTTCAGGAACTCAGGTACAATCTTCTGCATACGAATTAAATTTACTACACGGACTTACCGGAGCTCTCCTTGACTCCAGCACAATACACTTATACGCAACAACAGGGGTTAACGCAGGACAGGGATTAATAGGAGGAGGGACTACCGGAGTATTAACTGTTGATATTGGGGCCGGAGACGGGATTGTCGTCAACCCAGATAACATTTCTATAGATATAATAACTTCAGGATCGACTACAAGTACTGCATCTAATTCCGGACTTGAGCTAACATCAGATGGTTTGCGACTTCTTGGAGGTTGTGATAACTACGAAGTTTTAGTTTGGAACGAAGGCTCGCAGTTATGGGAATGCCAATCACCTTCGTCAATTGGAGGTGTGGTTTCAGGCTCAGGAGTCTCTGGTTTTGTATCTTATTACATTGACACTTTTGAGCAATCCGGAACATCTAACTTTTTCTGGGATATTGCTGACTCAAGATTAGGAATTGGAACAAGCGATCCTGATTACACATTACACGTAAACGGAGCAGGTTTAATTGGAACAATACTTTTAAGTGATAGCGGAAATACAATTGGAATTGAAACAGATACTAATTTAATTAATCTTTCAAATAATTTAGTAACTATTGATGGTAATTTAACAACTTCAGGATACATAACTGCAGCATCAGCAGTTAATACAATAAATGGTCTTGTGATAAATAGTGGGAATATAACAACAGGAGTTTGGCAAGGATCAACAATAACAGTTCCTTATGGAGGTACAGGTGCAACAACACTTACTGACCATGGGGTATTAGTTGGTTCGGGAGTAGGTGCAATAACTGCTGTTGAACCAGGTACTGATGGTCAAGTCTTTTTAGGTATAAGCGGAGATGATCCAATATTTAGATCTCTTGGAGGTGACATTGCTTCAATATCAGTTGTAGGTACGGGACCTGCTCTAGTTACCCTTGCTAATACAGGTGTAACAGCTGGGTCTTATGGTTCACAAATAATCATCCCACAAATTACAGTTGATACCAAAGGAAGAGTAACCAACATAACGCCTGTTGATATTTCATTATCTTTAATTTTACCTGGAATGGAAGGTCAAATGATTTACAGCGACAATGGTACTTGGACAGCTTTTAGTGATTTGTTTTGGGATGACACTAACAAATATCTTGGGATCGGAACCACAACACCTACTCAAAAATTGGATGTTTCAGGAAATATTAGGGTTTCGGGTGCTTATTTTGACAGCAGTAACAGTGCCGGAAATTCAGGTTACATAATGACCTCCACAAGTGCGGGAACTCAATGGGTGGATATGTCAAATGTCCTTCTTCCAACAGGAACCGAAGGACAACTGCTTTATAACGATAATGGTACTTGGACACCTTTTAGCGGAATGTATTGGAATGACACTAATAATTATCTTGGATTGGGAACAACAAATCCTAGTTACGAACTACAAGTCTCGGGTACTATATTTGCAGATAGTTTAAGAACTGATATTGTATATCTTGCAGGAACACAGGTCACAGCTACAGCTTCCGAGATAAATCTTTTAGGCGGAAGAAGTGGTACTCTCTTAGACTCCTTAAATGTGGGGTCTTATGCTATCACTTCAATAACTGCGGGATCTGGCCTCTCATCTACCGGAACAGGTCCCGGTAATTTAACCATAGATGTTGGTGCCAATTTCGGACTTTTTGTAGATGACAGCTCCATTGGTATCAGATTATCTTCAGGAGATACAACATTAAACACAGCCTCAAACTCAGGACTTGAACTCACATCCGAAGGCTTAAGAATGCTTGGAGGTTGTACTAACGAACAGGTTTTAGCTTGGAATTCTTCTACCTTTGAATGGCAATGTGCAGACCCCTCTACTCTGGGAACTGTAATTTCAGGTTCTGGACTTAACGGACAGGTTTCATTTTTTACAGGAACAAACACTCAATCGGGTTCTAATAATTTCTTTTGGAACAACTCATTGTCAAGATTAGGAATCGGAACATCAAGCCCATCAAGTAGTTTAACTATTGTTCCTACAAGTGCAGGAGCAATACAAATTGACGCATACGGCACATTGGCGGGAAATACAGGTGAATTAAGAATGTCCGAGCTGTCATCAAATGGCACAAACTACACAGGATTCAAATCTCCTGATTCTTTAGAACAAAATTTAATATATACCCTTCCTAATAACACTGCTGCAGGTGATTATGTCCTATCTTGGCAAAGTGGCAACACTTTGGAATGGAAAGATGTCACAACGTTGATGGGTGCAGGCGATATAACCAGCGTTGGTTCTATGACATATGGTGACGTTTTCTCCAGTTCTTCGGCAAATGGACAGTGGTTAGGTTTAGGACCAACTGCAGGAAGAATACAATTTTTAAGCGGAACACCCGACAGTGTAAATATCTTAGACGCGAGGCTCGGGGTCGGCACTTCTTCTCCTTCTTTTGAAGCTGACATAGTTGGAACTTTACAGGCACAAAATTTAAGACTGACAAACTTGGGGTCCGGTACCGGAGCAAATGTTTTAATAATTGAAAACTCAGATGTAATAACTAGAGATATTTCAAACTACTTACTACCAGACGGAACTGAAGGTCAAATGTTATACAACGATAATGGAACTTGGATAGCTTTTGATAATATTTATTGGGATGACACTTTAAACAATTTGGGTATTGGTACAGTTACTCCCCTATTTGATTTAGACATTAACGGTTCTTTAAATACAACATATCTTTATTTGTCAGGGAGTCAGGTTACAGCCGATGCTACAGAGCTAAATCTTTTAGACGGAAGGTCAGGTACATTACTAGATTCACTAAATGTTGGTACTTTTGCTGTCAATTCAATTACTGCAGGATCAGGTATCTCTGTTTCTAATACAGGGCCTGGAACAGTTGTTGTAGAAGCTGTTGCTGGAGGCGGTATTACAGTAGGTAGTGGAAATATAGGAATTAGGTTGGCAGGCACTGAGACTAATGCGTCTACCTCCTCCCCATCAGGATTAGAAATTACTGCATCAGGATTAAGAATGCTTGCAGGATGCCAAGGAGATCAAGTGCTTTCTTGGGATTCTTCGACCTCAACTTGGGAATGTAATTACCCATCTGCTTTAAGCGGAATAATATCCGGATCAGGAGCAGCTGGACAAATTCCATTTTTTACAGACACTTATCAACAAACAGGTTCAAATAATTTATTCTGGGATATTTTAAATTCAAGACTAGGTATAGGTACTAATAATCCAAATTACCCGCTACACGTAAACGGAGCAGGTTTAATTGGAGCAATACTTTTAAGTGATAGCGGAAATACAATTGGAATTGAAACAGATACTAATTTAATTAATCTTTCAAATAATTTAGTAACTATTGATGGTAATTTAACAACTTCAGGATACATAACTGCAGCATCAGCAGTTAATACAATAAATGGTCTTGTGATAAATAGTGGGAATATAACAACAGGAGTTTGGCAAGGATCAACAATAACAGTTCCTTATGGAGGTACAGGTGCAACAACACTTACTGACCATGGGGTATTAGTTGGTTCGGGAGTAGGTGCAATAACTGCTGTTGAACCAGGTACTGATGGTCAAGTCTTTTTAGGTATAAGCGGAGATGATCCAATATTTAGATCTCTTGGAGGTGACATTGCTTCAATATCAGTTGTAGGTACAGGACCTGCTCTAGTTACCCTTGCTAATACAGGTGTAACAGCTGGATCTTATGGGGCGTCGAACTTGATACCCCAAATAACAGTAGATGAAAAAGGAAGATTAACCAGTGTGTCAGAGATTGACATGTCATTGTACTTATTACCAATGGGAACTGAAGGTCAATTTTTATACAATAACGCCGGGATCTGGACTCCGTTTAACGGAATATTTTGGGATGATGAGAGTAATAATTTGGGAATCGGAACCGTAAGCCCAGATTATGATTTGGATGTTTCAGGATCAGTTAACACAATAAGTTTATTTCTATCGGGAAATCCCATAACAGCAGATGCCTTCGAATTAAATGTCTTGGACGGAATTCTTGCATCAACCAGTGAGTTAAATATTTTAGATAATGCAATTATTAGTACAGATGAACTGAATCTTTTACATGGAAGAAACGGAGAGCTTTTAGATTCATTAAATGCAGGTTCGTTTGTGATTACTAGAATTACTGCGGGGCAAGGCCTGACTCAATCCAACACAGGTCCCGGAGAGACAACTTTAAATATTGGACAAGGCGATGGTATAACCGTAAGTGCAGATTCAATTGCGGTAAAATTGGCCGAAGCAGAAACTACTTCTTCAACCTCTTCTCCATCTGGTTTAGAAATTACACCTTCTGGTTTACGTATGTTAGGTGGTTGTATGAATGATCAAGTGTTATCGTGGAATGAAATTACTCAAACTTGGACTTGTGAGTACCCCTCAGCTTTGGGTGGTGTTGTTTCAGGAAGTGGTATATCAGGCCAAGTATCATTTTACGTAAGTGAATATACACAGTCAGGTTCAAATGAACTGTTTTGGGATATTGCAAACTCTCGTCTTGGAATTGGAACCACACTTCCTGGATACAAACTTGATGTTAATGGTTCAGGTTTAATTGGAAGTGTCCTTTTATCAGATAGTGGATCAAGTATAGGAATAGTTGGAGATTCAAATTTAATATCTCTTGCAAATGGAAATGTATTAATAAATGGGACTCTTGATATAACAGGAGCAATCACTGCTCCATCATCAATAAACACCATAAATGGAATAGTGATAAATAGTGGAAATATAACAACAGGTTCATGGATGGGATCTGTAGTTGAAGTCCCATACGGAGGTACCGGAACAAATACATTTACCAATCATGGTTTGTTGGTAGGCTCAGGAACTGCTCCTTTAAGGACTTTAAGCCTTGGAACAGATGGACAGATTCTTCTTGGAGTTTCAGGATCAGACCCAATATTTGGCAGTATGTCTGGAGATGCAACTATCTCAAATACAGGAGTCTTAACACTTTCATCAACAAGTGTAGCTTCAGGCACTTATGGTGCGTATAACCTCATACCTCAAATAACAGTAGATGAGAAAGGAAGATTAACCCAAGCATCAAATATAGACATATCTTCATACCTTTTACCTATTGGTAGTGAGGGTCAAATGATATACAACAACTCAGGTACATGGGTGGCATTTGATTCTCTTTATTGGGATGATGGATCTTTATCACTTGGTATTGGAACAACAAATCCTCAAAGTACCTTGGATGTTAATGGAGATATCACATCAACAAGTATATTTACTCAAACTTTGTACTTGTCAGGAACGGAAGTTACAGCCCTTGCAACTGAACTTAATGTGTTAGATGGAATACTTTCATCCACCAGTGAGCTAAACGTTCTAAATGGGATACTTGCCTCCACATCTGAGCTTAATGTACTATCAGGAATACTTGCCTCAACATCCGAACTTAACGTTCTAAATGGAATTTTAGCATCCACAAGTGAGCTTAATCTCTTGGCAGGAAGATCAGGAACTTTAATTGACTCAATTAATGCAGGCTCATATGTAATAACATCAATTACAGCAGGGTCAGGTCTTTCAATCTCATCAACTGGTCCTGGGGATGTTGAGTTAAATATAGGAGCAGGAGATGGAATTACACTTTTAGATGATTCAATTAATGTAAGACTAGCAGGACTTGAAACAACAACATCTAAATCATCACCATCTGGACTTGAGATAACATCAAATGGTTTAAGGATGCTTGGAGGATGCAGCGATGATGAAGTACTTTCATGGAACAGTGTTTCATCCATGTGGGAATGTGCAAACCCCTCAGCTTTGGGTGGTGTTGTTTCAGGAAGTGGTATATCAGGCCAAGTATC
>CAZSDQ010000003.1:0-46264 GCA_964605725.1 uncultured Candidatus Saccharibacteria bacterium | reverse complement strand
GTCTCATTTGTCTCACTTCTGAGTGTAACGAAGATGCAAGCTATGCTTATTTCTAGCCTGGAGAGTATACTTCACTTGGGGTTTCCAGACTCGAATGGTGCTCCAGATGTTTAAAGTTCCGATAGACCTATTTCTATAATACTTAAAGATAATAAATGTGTTAATCTTTATATACAATGAGTATAGAAAATTCCGAGAATAGTGGCATAAACGAACAACCACCAGATAAACCTGAAACCACAGATTCAAATAGCTCTTCAGGAGACAAAGTCAATTTCTTTAATGAAGAATACTTCAGTAACGAAAATTATAGGGTTCCAAAAGGATATATGGCATACGACAACGATGGGTTTTGGAAAAGTGCAATTAGCTCTATGTTTAAATATGGTAAGGACTTAGAAAACGATAGCTATTTAGATTTGGGTTGTGCTTTTGGCCACCTTTTAAAAAGATCCCCATACACTAATATTTACGGAGCTGATATATCAATAGAACCAGCCCTTAAAAGAGCCCAAAAAGCCTTAAAGGAAAACGGTAAAACTTACGACACATTGGTTCAACTGGATGCGGATGACAACCTTCCCTATAAATCTGGAACTTTTGGATGTGTAACCGCTTTGGACATAATCGAACATACCAAAGATAGATCTCACACAATACAAGAAATATCCCGGGTGATGAAAGATGGCGGGCTGTTAATTGTAGGGGCACCAATTACTGATACAACAGAAGGAAAATTTTGGGGAGAACATCTGGATAAAGATAAGACTCATGTTAGTAAACCTACAAGAGAAGAATTTTTCTCTGATCTTGAGAATAGTGGTTTTGAAATACTTGAATATAGATACTACTTCCCTCTAACTAATGCTAAAATTCGTTGGCCAAGGACAAACATGGAAATAGTCGCCATAAAATCGAATAAAACTCCTGAGGAATTGAGGACTTTACATCAAGAACGTTTCAAATCAGCAGATTTTTTAAGAAGTGAATAAGGTAAAGTTTTTCTTAATCATTTTATACTATGCTTGTCTACAGCGTAGAGAATGTACTTTACTTGATGTTTCCAGACTCGACTGGTGCTCCAAAATGAATTTATTATGAAAAAAACAGTTTCTTCATTAATCATATATAAAGAAAAGGTGCTACTTCTTTTAAGGGACAATATTTCCGAAATAACTGACCCAAATAAATGGCAAACGATTGGTGGTTATGTAGAGGAAGGAGAGTCTTTTGATATGGCTATAAAAAGAGAGATTAAAGAAGAAGCAGGTCTATCCCCATCAAGTATTAAATATTACGGAAAAATTATCAATAAAGGTCACATAATAGGAATTTACATCTCATATTTAACAGATGAGGAAGTAAAAGAAATAAAACTTGGAAATGAAGGACAAGCACTAAATTTTTTTACATTAGATGAAATACAAAAGCTCGATCTGACTCCACCATCGAAAATGTATTTTGAAAAATATTTATCTCAAATAGAAAGACTGATTAATCGGGATACTGTTACGATAAAAGAACTTGGTTTGATAACTTAATTCCTAGACTCGACTGGGTCTCCAGAAGTTCAAAGTTCCGATAGAATCTCCCACTCTAAATATTCTTCGCTGTTTTCACAAATATAAATACTTTACAAATCCCCATCAAATATTTCCATACCCCCATTGAAATATCGATGCAATAATTGTACGATGTTTCATAACTTTAACCTACTAATAGAAAAGGAGTAAAAATGAAGGAGTGTTTGCTTTACTGCGCCGGTCCGATAACTGGAATCTCATTCGGAGATAGTACCAATTGGCGTAATATAGTTATTTCTAAGATGTTTTGCTAAAAGATACCCCTTAAAGGTTATGCTAGCTTTTTTACCATTAACTACCAAATTTTTTTAATATACCTCATACATTAATTATTTAAAAATATTACTGTTACTATATAATAGTCATATGTCTTCGGATTCTTTTGAAACAAACCCCTCCAAAGTAGAAAATCTATCCTTAGATTCAACCTTAAGTATGATCGAGCCTGTTGGAAAAAGTTGGTCAGAGACACCAGCATTTTGTGATCCTAGGTATAGGGAAAATTATAGCCAAGAGATAACTCTAGAACAAATCTGTTTTGTGAAAGCTTTGAAAGATTCAAGCTGTATAAGACAGTCGCCAGATGGACGGTTATACCTCCCAACCCTCGCGACTGTAACTAACGGAGATGAAACAAGAATCACCAACCACACTTCAATAAACCATCTCGTAAATGATAATCCAGGAGGTTATTGGGGTACATCGGAAGTTATAGTTATAATGCCTGGAAAAAATGCGTTTGAATTAAACGGGGTTCCTGAAAATATTACTCACTTCGATACTTTTTGGTCTGGGGATATTCAAATTCCTGAAGGTTCAGTGATAATTTGGAGAGGCAAAAAACCAGAAAATTATATGGAACATAATGGTTATATAAACATAGAATTAAATTTAGGAGAAGAGAACGAAGAGATAAAAGAAAGAATAGTAAGATTGGAAAAATCTGTACGTGAGCCAAATATTACCTCCGAAGAGCAGAATAAATGCCAGTATATTCGGAATGAACTTATAAAATATACCCATGACCAGCTTGATGAAATAATAAGGAAAGTGGTAGAAAAAATGGGTTATACCTACTTACCTAAAGAAAATGGGAGGTATTCGCATCATAGAAATCTCGACGATCAATTAGTAGAGCTAGGAAAGAAATACGGAATCAGGACTTTTGTCCCTCATTCCGATACCTATTCTGGCCTGATGGAGAAGATTAGTTTTTTTACACTAGGGGCTTTGACGGTTATCTCTAGAATGAACAAAGATCCAAAACCTGAGGATGATTTAAATGAAGTTCTTGGTGGTTATGCTAGTATAATGAATGGCATAGGTACTGTAGAAAACCCCGAGCCCACTGAATCCGAAATTTTATCTTATTTTGAAAACTTAACCGACGGAGATAAAAACGTGAGGCAGATATTTGCCTCCGAGTTATTTTATTGGTTGAACAATAATATTGAAAAAGTTGGTAATACTAAGAAAATTAGAGAACAGTTAAAACTCCTTTTTGATATGGACCCTTATCTCAAAGAACTTATTTTACAATTCTCGGCTAAAAGTCCGGAATTAAACAAACACCTAAATGAACTATACAATTCTAAAAAACACCCAACAAAGTTACCATAAATAACTTAAATAATACAAAAACTTTCTTTTTTAATTTTTTTAATCTATACTTCAAGTTATGAATAAAGAAAAGATTAACGGCGAAATGAAAGGTAATTATAAAAAATCACCTAACAAAAATCTTGTTCTTGCCACACTAGGAATAGTAGCCTTAATTATTTTAATAATATTTTCACTAATTTCCAAAAAGAAAGAAGTTGTAGAAATACCTTCTTATCAAACTGTAGAAGAAAATAAATCCCCCTCAAACCAACCCTCAGAACCTTTTTCAAGTATCGATATTGATGGTGATGGAAAAGAAGAACAAGTTCCAAGAGAAATTGTTGAATCAAAAATTCTTATGTTAACGGAAGATAATAAACTTTACATAATTAGCCCAATAGACAAAGAAAAAAAACTACTAATTGATGGAGTAAGTGCTTATGCTTCTTCTACTGATAAAAATTACATTGCTTACCTTAAAAATTGTCTTTTAACAGGCGATCAAACTAAATGTGATAAAGATATTCATATTTATAACTTGAAAACAAATCAGGAATTTAATATTCCTGCTGGTCAAGACACTCAACGAAATATTTCATGGTCTCCTGATGGTAGATATGTAATCGTCGAAAGCGGGACTAGTATCATGGGGTCTAATAGAACCTACTCTGTTGAGACAAGAAGAGATAGTGGATGTGTTTTTGGAGGAGACGTCTTATGGTTAAATAACAACGAATTTCTAACAAACTCATTTTTGAATAATCTTACCCCAAGACCAGGACAATTAATCTATGCCAAAGGAGTACGTAAGGGAAATATTGAAAACTGTATATTTGATGAATTTTTATTACCAACGGATACTGAAGATTATTCTGCAAATAAAATACTAGAAGGGGAAGTTGTGATACAAAAAGACTATGTAGATAAACCTGAAGACTGGGATAACTTTTCTGACGGATCCAAAATTAAAACAACCTACGAAAAATATAACTTACAGACCAAACTTTGGACACCTTACCCAGAATATGAAAGTGAAATTAAAACCGAAACAGATAGATTAAAGGCCTTAGTACCTTACACAGTAAAGGTTAAAGGGGTTTATACAACTAACAAGGATATAGCCACAGGATGGGAACTTATAAATGTATACAAAGGAGGCTCTCTCTATAATAACGAAATCTATCTAATGGGACCAGAAAAAACTGTAGTAAAAATTGGAGAAGACGCGGTCGCTACATGGCTCTAGCGATATAATTTTTCTACTGCTTCCCAATCAACTAAATTCCACCACGCCTCAATATACTCCGATCTTCTATTTTGATATTTGAGATAATAAGCATGCTCCCAAAGATCAATTGTTAAAAGTGGCTTTTTTCCCATACTTAAAGGACAATCTTGATTGCTAGTCTGCAATATTTCTAAATCCCCCTGTTCATTTAAAACCAACCAAACCCAACCACTTCCGAACAAACCCAATGCTTTATCTGTAAAATCTTTTTTAAATTTCTCAAAATCACCTATTTTAGCTAAAAGTTCACCCGAAGGTAATTTTTTTGGATTAGGATTCATAATTGACCAATAAAAAGAATGGTTAAAATGACCACCTCCGTTGTTTTTTACAGCTGTCCTTATATCTTCAGGAACACTATTCAAGTCACTTAGCATATCCTCAAGAGAGATCTCACTAAGCTCTGGGTGTTTGTCCAAAGCCTCTATAAGTTTATTTAAATAATTTTGATGATGTTTTAAGTAGTGTATCTCAATAGTTTTTGTATCCAAATAGGGTTCTAGAGAATCGAAATTATAATTTAATTCAGGTAATGTATTTTTCATATTTATATTCTACATTAATTAATAATTTTCCGAAAAATAAAGGATATTTTAAATTTTCAGTGTTAAAATAAGATATGAATTATAAATTATCACCTTCTGATTTTGCGTATTTATACGAAGAATGTAAACGCTGTTTTTACTTGAAGGTAAAAGAAAATATCCCAAGACCATCTACCCCATTCCCGGGTGTTTTTACAACTTTAAATTCAATGGTTCAAACAAAATTAATAGGGAAAAATTTAATAACGCTCTCTGTGGATTTACCTGATTGTACTGTGGTTAATCAAGAAATATTTGTGGAATCAAAAACTATTCCAAATACGTCTTGCTATATAAAAGGTAAATACGACCTTTTATGTAAAAATCCTGATGGTACCTATACTCTCGTCGACCTTAAAATATCACTGCCATCAGAAGAGAAAATTGAAAAATACAAGACCCAGCTGTTTTCATATAAATTTGCACTTGAAAACCCTGTTTCGAGTACACCTATAAAGATTACAAAAATGGGGCTACTTATTTTCTATCCTGAAAATGTTGATTTTATGGATGAAACTTCCAGGGTTAATTTCCCTCCAAAGTGGATGGAAATTCCTACAGACGAAGATACTTTTTTCAAGTTTATTAAAGAAGTTGATGATCTGTTGGAAGGACCTGTTCCTGAAATGAACCCTTCGTGTAAGTTTTGCGAATATAGTAAAATACGTAATAATTACGAGGTTGAGTATTAAAATAAAGATATATTAGGTTTTAATAGTCGAAATTTTATCTGCCATAGTGGCTCAATGGGAAGAACCATCTCGCTTCGCTCGAGAACCTTGCGATTGAGCTTATTAATAAATTTAGAATTATTTTGATCGCCAAGGTAAGATATTAAACGAAAGTTTATTTTTATACGCCGAAGTGGCTAAATGGTAGAGCAAGCGTATCAGACGCTGCGGCCAGTATCTTTTGCCGGTGTAGCTCAATGGTAGAGCAAGCGCATCGTAAGCGTTAGGTTGTCAGTTCGATTCTGACCACCGGCTCCAACACATTACCTCTATTATCAATAGAAATACCATCTTGTTTTTATAAAATAAATAAACTAATATCCAACCATGCCTAATGAAAATTTATCAGGTTTGATAATTAATCTTCAAAAAGAATTCAGAGATTTCAGAAATGAAACAAATGAAAATTTTAACGAGGTTTATTCAAAACTAGACAATCACACAGCATCACTAATTTCTTTAGAAAATACAATAGGTTTTTACGGAGATATGTATAAGATGAACAAAGAAAAAATAGATAATCACGATAAAAGAATATCTATTTTAGAAACAAAATAGTAAACGTTAGGCTGAGTTCCCAATTCCCACCTTCGGCTCCAATAAAGCTAAATATCAATTCCCAAACCCTTATAAATATTCAACTTAATTCCTATGGACAAATATATGACTATAGGGTATAATGATAACAATAAAATAAAAACTAATCTCAAAGAGGAGAAGAGATGAAAAAAAATGAAAGATTGCAAAGATGGGAGATTGGTATTTTGGTTTGCGTAGTAATTTTTATGTCCGCCACTGAGACCAGTTGGTGGTGGTGGCCATTAATCGGAATCGGTTTTTGCGCTTTTATTGGGTTTGTTCAAAAAAAAGAAATTGAAGCCAATAAACCGAAACCAATGGCAACCCCAAAAAAGGGCTACCCAAGGTAACCAATCAAAGGCAGTCAGATGAAATTTTCTAATTTCGCAAGTCTGATTGCCTTCTTTTTTGATATAATTGCTAAAAACCATTATTCAAAAGGAGAGAGAAAAATGTTAAACACAGCTCGTAATTGTTCTGACGAAGAATACGCAAAAATTGATTATGAGTTAGAGGAAAAAGAACGGAAGATCAAGCCGGATTCTCTTCCAGGGGAAAGCACGATGTTAGTCTATGCTCTTATTTTCGGAATTCTGCTCGTGTTAGTTGTATTGTTAATTGCAATTTTCTAATCACTCACGGGGTAGCTTAAAAGCTTTTTTTAACTACCCCTCATTTTTTAAACCTCGAATTTATTTTTCCCAAAACTTTACACCCAAATCTGATAAAATAATCCTATGAAAATTAAAAAAGCTATAATCGCAGCAGCAGGACTAGGTACTAGATTTCTCCCAGCAACAAAAAGTGTTCCTAAAGAAATGCTGCCAATCATAGATGCTCCCATTATCCATTATTTGGTTAAAGAACTTGTCGATTCCGGAATTAAAGAAATAATCATAATTACCCGACCGGGTTTTAAAACTTTCAATGACTACTTTTCAAGAAATAAAAAACTTGAAGATACTTTAAAAAACACAGGAAAAACAGAACTGGCAGAAACAATAAAAAGCATTTCAAAAATGGCAAAAATTAGGTTTAAACCACAAGATAAATCACTTCCCTACGGAAATGGCTCCCCTATCCTCGCCGCAAAAAAATATTTAAACAAAGATGAAAGTTTTGTATACATGTTCGGAGATGATATGACCTTGGCGGATAAACCGGTGACTCAACAGTTAATAGATGTTTATAAAGAACAAAATCCCAAGGCAATACTTGCAGTTCAAGAAGTACCGTTATGGGAAGTCTCAAAATACGGAGTTGTAACTTATAAAACCAATGTTCCTTATAAATACGAAATTGAAAGTATTGTTGAAAAACCAGCTATGGAAAAAGCTCCCTCGCGCATGGCACAATTTGGAAGATTTGTACTTTCTTACGACGTTGTAATGGAAGCAGAGAAAAGACAGCTTGGAAAAGGAAACGAACTCTGGCTAACAGACATAATAAACAACATTGCTCAAAGAGGAGACAAAGTTATTGCCCAACCAATCGACGGGGAGTGGTTAACTACCGGGGATCCTTTAAGATTCATTCAGACTACACTTAAATTTGCGATGAAAAGAGATGATCTTAAAAAAGACTTAACAGAATTTATTAAAAAGGAAATTATTTAAAAAATCACAATCACATTATTGTGATATTATATTTTTATGACAGCAGCAAGTTCAGGGATTCAGCAGAAAAGAATATCAGAAAAAGAACTAAGAGACAGACTTAGAAAAAGGATGTTGGGAATATGGAGTATCGTTATTATAGGAATCTTAAGTCTTTTTTTATTTGCACCACAGGTAGGTTCTTTATTTGGATACTTTTCAAAATATAGAAATGATCCAGGGTATGTCCCAACTCCTAAACCAATACCCCCGGTATTCATAGATGCACCTAAAGCTATAAATAAAGAGTCAGTAACTCTTACCGGTAGAGCATTGCCGGGATCTTTCATAAAAATATTTGTCAACGGTCCTGAAAAAGGTTCCACAACGGCCGGGAATGACGGAATATTTACCTTCAGCGATATAAACCTAAATGTTGGAACAAACACAATCTTTGCTAAATCTTACGATGATAAAGGAAATGAAAGCGAAAGTTCAGAATTTTTAATTATTAACTATGATAAGGACGCTCCAAAAATAACAATAGAAAAACCAAAGGACGGGGATACAGTCAAAAACTTAGACAAGAGAATAGAGATAGAAGGAAAAATTGACGAAAAAGCTACAATTACAATAAACGAAAAAACTGCAATTCAAAAGTCAGACCTATCCTTCAGTTACTTTATATCCGCATCCGAAGGAGATGTAGAAATTAAAATCGAAGTAGTCGACATTGCAGGAAATAAATCGACTAAAGAATTAAAGGTTAAGTACGTGAAGGGACAGTAGTTTCTGCGCTACCCCTCCATAGATAAAACACCACAATAGAGCTCAACAAAGATAAGAAAAGCCCGGCATAAATGTAAGGGTTTAGATAGAACAGATCAACTTTATCTCTCTCCCCTACCTCATTAATCACCATAAATCCAAATTCATCTTCGCTCAGTATTACTTTATTTACGTTAAGATCCCGCCACCATCTGGAATATCGAACAGACGTTTTAATTTCATTATCAACTTTGTAATCATCAACCTTTGAAATACTTAATTTTGTCGGGTGATTATCCAATTTTTTAAAATATGGTTTTTGAAGATCACTTGTTTCAACACTATATATATACATAAGTTCATTCCAATCATTCTTTGCCTGTAAATCTAAATAATCATATTTTTTATCTAAAATAGAATAAGATTTAAAGTTGCTAAAAATATCAGCTGTCCCTACTTCTGAGATAAGAGACACTTCTTTCTCATTTAAGGGTTTTGTACTGATAATATAATCTGACCTATTAACGATATCTTTAAACACACCTTCTTTTATTAAATTTCTTTCTGAAGATGGGCTGTAAAAATATTTAAAATTATTTAGAGTATACAGGTCTATATTTGAGATTACGTGCGGATAGAGAAATGTATCTGAACTATCTATAAACGCAAATACACCGGGCCTTAGATTTTTAATAGTATTATATGGAGGTACCTTATTTACTTCGGTTTTATCCATTTTTGCAAAATTAAAGCTATAAGTATTGTTACCAAAAGTTGATGGTCCTGTTAATATTTCAGCAAAAACCAGTAGCGAAATGCATACAATTCCAAATTTATCTAAATTCTTAAAATTTTTAAGAAATCTTCTGCTCAACACGTAATTCTTAAACATCTCTAACCCATAAACCGACAGAATATACACCGGGGTAAAAATAAAAACCATAAATGCAGGTACTATTGTGATTCTATTAAAAAAAGGAAGTGAAAATAAGAAATTTGATAAAGGATTATACGTATTTATTATAAATCCGAAAATTATTGAACATATCAAAAATACAAATATTTTTTCTATTTTTCTTTTTGAAAATATTGAAAAGATAATGTACACGACACTTAAGAAGAAAAAAGCTATAGCAATAATTCCCGGGGTAAATAAAGCGGAACCGAATAGCTGTCTGATGGGAGGAAAATAAGACAAAAAATCTATCATATCAATCTTATTCAATCTCCATCCAGTTACAACTCCGGATATCCTACCGGTACTGTTTCTCATTAGATCTAAGAAGGGTAATATTTTTATAGAAAATAGGAGCATCGATAATAAAGGAATTAAAATGTAGTGTCGTATATCTCTTATAAAATTTTTAGACATAAATAACAAAAACAATAACCAAAAAGCCCATATCGAGATAACAATATTTAAATTCCCTTCAAGAGTAAAGGCCAGAGAAATAGACAACAACGCCAAATCGTGTAACTTACGGTCTCTTAAGTAGATTAAGGTGAAGAACATTATCAATGGAATCCATTTATATGAATATAAATACTCAATTCCTACTCCTGGCGATAACCTCATAGTAACAAAACCATTAAATGTAAAAACTATCGCTCCAAAAAATGAGAGGTAATTATTAAATTTCAATTCTTTAAATAATAATAATGAAAAAAGCGAAGTTAAAAGTAACTGAAAATATATAAACACACCTGCACCTTCATAAACATTTTTAAAAATTAAAAATATAAAGTTGAGTGGTGCAAAATAAGCTGATATGGGATTTGAAAAAGCATCAAAACCACCTCCGAATCTACTGTTCCAAAAAGGAGGTTCAAAATAATTAACTATAGATTCCTTAAAAAAGTGAAAGAAGGGAATCTGGATGTTATTAAAATCTTGAGCTGACAGAGTCTGACTTGTAAATATAAGTTTATTTAAAAATATTAATATCAAGAGAGACATACAAAATGCAGGAATAAGCAACGACTTTAAACATTTCTTAACTCTGGCAAGTATTAAAACAAGATAAATATTCGGCACAACAAGTATAAATAAAAGTAATAGCCGGTTAAGTATTTCTATAATAATTGGTTTCATATTATATTATTAAGCTTGATAAATTATAAAACACTTAGGTACTGTAGCCTATTATCAAAGATAAAAAGTATAGGAAATAGGATAAACATGATTTGAGGATAGAATAAACTATTTATAAATTGAGATTCAATTAAAAGACTTATTAAGATGCCGAGTATAACGAGCCATCCTAAATACCTTTTTTTCAATGAATCAATAATAGGAAATAAAAACGCAACAAAATAAATCAAAAAACCAAAAATCCCAGTCGTTGCAAAAACCAAAAGGAGGCTGGAATCGGACCCCGCCCCCGAGTGTATCTCATCTTGATCTGGGGTTAAAAACCCATAGTTCTCTTGTGCGTACCTATAAGTGTTAAAACCGACACCTGTCCAAATGTTATCCTTTATTATTCTAACTGTGTTGCCCCAGGATACGATTCTAAGGGAAGCAGAGTCGGCGGGGTCCGTAGTACCTGAAATCCTTGTTTGAACCCTAGGAATGGCAAAATAAGCCATAAAGGCAGTAAAAAAAGCTACTAATAACAATACTTTAGATCTAAAAACCCCGTATGCTAAGACAACAATTCCCATCATACCCCAAGCACTTCTTGAAAATGTGAGTATCAAACCAATTAAAATAACAATCAAGCAAAAATAGGTATAAAAACCAGTTTTAGAACTTTCCTTTGTACATTTATCGGGAAATATCCTTTCTAACAAAACAGCTAAGCAAATAACAAAGTAGGCTCCTACAAAATTTGGGTCAAAAAAGGTTGAGGCTAAGCGATTTTTATGGGGATCCCAACCAAGGCTCGGGTCTAAAATAGTAAAATCAGGTAAAAGTATCAGTTGAATAAACCCTGCAATGGCAATAAATATTCCGGATAAAATAAAGGCATCTTCAATCCTTTTTTTGCTTAATAATCTTTTGTCCACCATGTTGTATACAACTACACCCGACAGCAGATAAGAAAAATATCGTAATAAATAGAAAAATCCGGTCATTATTTTATCTGTAGAAAACTCTATTGAAGATAGTAAAAGGGAAATACCTGCGGGTAATATAAAAAAAACATACAAATAAGCGTATCTCGGTATTTTAAAGGACTTTTTCAATATTAGAAAATAACAAGTTCCGAATAATGAAAATAAAATAACACTAATGTCAAAAAGATATACACTCACTCCCCCGCTTTTTGATAACACCGATAACTGATTCAAACTTAACAAGAAAAGGGTTATATAAAAGCTAGCTACGAGCATATTTCAACCTCCAAGATTTTCGGGCAAAAATGATCAAAAGTATAAGAACTATAAACTCTGAAAGTACTGTAATCCAAGAAGCACCATAGAAAGAGTATTTTGGAATGAATATGAAGTTCATTATTATATTAAATGAAAAGCTAACAAAATAAATCCATGGAAGATATTTTTGGTATCCTAAGGTAACAATCAACCACGATATTGGAGATGTAAGGTAAAAAATAAACAACCCTCCTGAAAGTATATTTAAAACACCAACAGATTGAACAAATTCCTCGCCACCTAGGATTTTCATAGACAAGGATGAAAAAACAACACCTAGCAAACCTATTATCAACCCCGATCCTGTAAGAAAATACATAACCCGTGCAAATGTTTTTTTCAGTTTCTGTTCCCCCTCAACCATATGGCCAACTAAAACCGGGTAAACAGAATTCATAAAAAATGTAGGCACTACCAGCATAACCTCAAAAACCTTGTAAGGTAGGGCGTAAACAGCCACACTTTCGGTATTATTCAGACCGTAAGATTTAGGTAATTTCAAAAAAGAAAGCATCAGAGCATCTTCTTTAAAGCTCATTTGGCTGAACAAAAACATTATCCCAATGGGAAGTGCCGATAAAATGAGATATTTCCATATTTTTTTATCAAGAGAAAAATCCGGCTTTATGCCCATTTTAGCTAAATAACTCATACTTAAAATAAAGGTTAGCAGCCCGCCTATTACGTAAGAAAAGTTCGCCCACGTAACAGGAAGTTTGAAGTATGAAGAAATTAAAACTAAGACAAGGATGAGAATATAACCTCCGACATAAGCTATGGTTGAGTAATCATATCTTAATTTCACCTGAAAAAAAATATTTGTCGTAGAGAATAAAGATTGAGTGATAAGTAAAAAGAGTCCAAGTCTAATACCGTTTCTTAGATCAGATGTATACGGAAAAAAACTGATACTAAAGGAGATTATTAATATTAAAAACAGGGAAAATAAGAAACGAATTATTAAAATATTTCCTAAATATTTTGCCGCTTTAGACCAATCTTCAGTAATATCTCTTGCTGCAATGGCGTTAATACCAAAATCTACAATCACAAAAAATAGAGCAGGCCAAGATTGCATCAAACTAAAAGCTCCGTACCCTTCTCGGCCGTAAGACCTTGTAATAATTACCACAGCAAGCATTGTAATAGACATGCTGATTAATTTTCCAAATATCTGATATACAGTATTGCTGGCAATTTTAGTCGCTGTGTTTGATTTTAAATTAAGTTTCATTTGCTACCAGGGCAGTTATAAATATCTACATTATCCGTCATTAAAGCCGGTGGTTTTCCTTTCACTTTTTCGATTTTTTTCAAAACCTCGTATTGAAGATAAGGAACTTTGTCTTTATTAATCCAAGAAAAATGGTCGAATGGAGGGTCGTATCTGATCGTAAACGGCATGACTGCCCTCACTCTATCATCTTTCAACCATACCTCCTCAAAAGCTATTTTATAATATTCCGACACAGTCTCAACTTTCGGAAAGGAAGGGTTATAATTATCACCTTCGGCATGTGCCCACCCCGTTTCGGTTATAAAAACCGGTAGATCTTTTTTAACTCCTAAATCTTCTTTTAAATATTTCAACTCATCCTCGTAAGCTCGGATGCTCCACCTCCCCTTATCGTAAGGATTGCCTGAAAAATTTGGTTGAGGATAAGGATGTGAAGCCCAACCATCTAATTTATCAAATATTCCTGGTACTTTTTCATTCATTTTTCTCATAAACTCAAAAGCGTCAATATTTTGACCGTCGGTTGGAGAACTAATGTTTAAAGCTCCGTTTAACATATAAAAATCAGGGTTAGTTTCCTTAAAGGTTTTAATAGTAAAATCTAAAACCTCGGCGTATTCCTCCGGATCAGCATCACCTACCCAAAACTTATCATCGTTAGGTTCATTATATACACTGATGTAGCGATACTTTATAGGCCAGATAAAGGAATTTAAAAACTCTGCAGCTCTCTTGGTATTTTTTTGATAATGATCTTTATCAAAATTCCATAACTGAATTACAGGAATTAATTTCTTACTAATTAATTGATCAAAAACCCTCCCCCACTTACCTTCATCGTAATCTTTTACATTGTAGGGTATTAAAACGTAACCCCACTCCCCTCCCTTTGAGTTGATTAAATTTTGCGCAATCTCAAAAAAATCTTTTTCTTCAGCATAGATATAAAGCCCGAACTTATTATTTTCTTTCCATAGGGGATCATCTCCAGAATAATAGTAATATTCGATATTTTGTATAGCAGTACACTCTTCTTCCTGTTCCCACCAGTCTTCAGACTTAAAAACAAAATCCATTTCAATATTCTCAATGTCTTTTTCTAACTTCTTTTGCTTTGATGTAACAATGTTTTTATAAAAAAGGTAAGACAATACACCAAATAGTATTAGCGACAACAAGAAAAAAGACCAAAATTTTCGCTTAGTCTTAGATATATCCATATTTATGCAATTTTAACATTTTATTAAAGACCTTAGTGTAATTATCGTGTAAAATTAACCCGAATGAAAACAAAAAAAATTCTTATTATTTCGATATTTGTCATTTCAGCCTTGTTATTTACGGCCTCGATGTCTGTAAAAAAAACAGGTACACCAAAAAATATCAGAAGCAGTAAAGTTGTCTCTCCTTTTTCAAGTAACATAAACGTACTTTCAAGCTTTTCAAAAATATCAGAGAAGCCAAGGAAATTAATTTACGGGTACCTGCCTTACTGGAATATTACCAAAATAGAGTATCTTCAGCTAGATAAACTAACTGATATAGCTTATTTTGGTTTATATTTAAATGAATACGGAGATTTCATGACTACAACTATCGGGGAAGATGGAACAACCATAATCGAACCCGCCTACAATAATTGGAAAAACAGTGATGAGCTTAATTTACTAATAACTCACTGTAAGGAAAATAATGTCAGGTTTGCACTTACTATAATAGCTCACGACGATGCCTCTAATGACGAGTTTCTTAACTGCAGGGAGTGTTGGGATAATTTAGTAAAAAATTTAAGAACAGAGTTAGATAGAAAAGGTATAAGGGATGTTAATTTGAATTTTGAACACGCTGAAGGAACAAAGGAAGGTATTGATAAAAAGTTTTCTGAGTTTACCAAATATTTAAACGATGAACTTGATAAAATTTATGGAAATTCTTATGTTGTTGTTTCGGCTTTCGGAGATTCCGCAACACAAAACAGAGTCAGCTCTGATTTGGAAAACTTGAGCAGGGCGGCAGATGGAATTTTTATAATGGCTTACGATTACCACCAACCTACTTCAGAAGAAATAGGTCCGGTATCACCTATTGAAGGACCGGGAATTGATATAAAAGAAACAATTAATGACTTTTTGACTAAAGTACCTCCTAATAAAATAATTCTTGGAGTACCTTATTATGGATATAACTGGCTGGTAGAAGATGAATCTCAATACTCAAAAAGAAAAGACGGGTCAGATGAAAACGGGTATTCACAATCTCAATCATATGAAGACATACTTGGAACCATACTTGAGCTAAATCCTGTTTTAAAATGGAATGAGGAAGGTAAATCACCCTATTTTACATATGTAAGTCCCGAAACAGGGCAACTTAGAACCACATACTATGAAAATGCAAAATCATTGAAATACAAATACGATATTGTTAATGAATACAACCTTGGAGGTGTCGGAATGTGGGCACTCGGATATGACGGGGGTTACACCGAGCTCTGGAATTTGCTCTACGATTACTTTATTAAATAATAAAAAAACCAAGCACAAACAAGGTTACCCAAATTACAAAAACGTAAATATACTGCACAGGCATTGGTCCAATCCAATCCTCGTGCCAAGAGATGTGTTTTTCTTTGAACTTTTCTAATCCGAAATGTGGGTTAAAAACAAACCACAAAAAATCTTCCAGCATCGCTATTAAAGTGTAACCAGACAAAATTATTACCTCGGTTCTTAAGTCCCACCTCATAAATAAAAACGGTATGTGAACCAGAAATAGAATCATTGTGAAAAGATATATATGATAACCTGTAATAGGACCACGGAAGCCGGGGAGCGCGTCTAAAAACTTGAAGCTTTTTTTCCATGTTGGTAATTTTTTTGCCCACCCGTGCTTTCCTTCGGTTTGTATTTCAAACAAGGCAAGCAGTATCGCTACCAATAAACAAAATATAAAATATTTTATATAAATCATAATAATATTATATTCCTTAATTTCTTGGTGGGCCCGTCAGGATTCGGTCACCTGTTCGCATCTGCTGATGCGCCAGTCGACCCCGCCTCACCGCCGTCGCGGTTGCGGCATTCGAATCCTTTCTTTAGCTCAAATCGTTAATTGGTGGGCCCGTCAGGATTCGGTCACCTGTTCGCATCTGCTGATGCGCCAGTCGACCCCGCCTCACCGCCGTCGCGGTTGCGGCATTCGAATCCTTTCTTTAGCTCAAATCGTTAATTGGTGGGCCCGTCAGGATTCGAACCTGAGACCTTTGCAATGTGAATGCAACGCTCTAACCGACTGAGCTACGAGCCCACGATATTATCTATCTAACATTTTACTACACCTTGTACTTTTTACCCATCTGGAATACGATTAGATAATTATGTTTGATAAAAACGTTAAAAAAGTAATAGTGGAATATTTTCAGATTATTTTTATATTCCTAATAGTCTTTGCGATTATCTACTTTTTTGTTGGGCAGCTTTTTGAGGTTGTCGGAGATTCTATGATTCCAAACTTTCGAGACAAAGAACAGTTGATAGCTGAAAAAATCTCCATAAATATTAATAATACAGAGCGAGGAGACGTTATAATTTTTAAAAATATAAATGAAAACAACAGGCTTTTAATAAAAAGAATTATTGGATTACCTGGAGAGAATATAAAAATTCAGGATGGAAAAGTATATATTAACGGAGATGAATTGTCCGAAACCTACTTGGAAGACGGCACTGTCACAGAAGGTAAAAGAATATTAGAGGAAGGACCCGAATATAAAATACCTAAAGATTCGTATGTTGTAATGGGTGACAATAGAGAGGAAAGCAACGATTCCAGAGAGTGGGGATACGTTAAAAAGGAAAATATTGTTGGAAGAGTCGTTTTAGTTTACTACCCTCTTCAAAACTTCAGGTTTGTAAAATAAATAAAATAAAAAAGGTAGACTTATTTTTTGGTTTCTTTTTTCTCTAACACACTGACTTTCTTTTTGCTTTTTGTTTTCCATGAAAAATCCACCACACCGTCGATTTTAGAATATATAGTAAAATCTTTTCCCATACTAACATTATCTCCAGGAACTATTTCTCTGCCTCTTTGTCTTAATATGATCTGTCCGGTTTTAACAGCAGAACCTCCGTAAACCTTAACACCAAGTCTTTTACCGCTGACGTTACCACCTTGAACTGCTTTGGAACCACCTGCTTTTGTATGTGCCATTTTATTTTGTACCTTTCAACTTTTTATCTACAGGTTTTTTTGTTGGAGTTTTAGCTGGAGTAGTTTTTTTTGGTTTCTCACTTGTAACAGGTTTCTTTGTTTCAACAGCTTTTGCAACTGTTTTCTTTTCTTTAATTTCAGGTTTTTCGGATACTTTTTCTGCTTTTACTTCCTTTTCTTCTTTGGCAAACTTACCGTCACCAATTTTTTCAATTTTTACTATACTCGTAGGTTGTCTGTGACCTCTAACTCTTTCGTAACGAGACTTCTTTTTAAATCTTGCTACTCTTACTTTCTTACCGAGCTTCTCTTCAACTACCTCTGCTTTGACGGAAATATCCTTTATTTCAGGCTCGCCTATAATAGTTTTTTGGTCATCGGTATAAAACAAAACATCAACCTTAAGAGGTTTTTCTTGTCTTTCCAATTCAATGACATCGCCTTCTTGGACGATAAATTGTTTAGAGCCTAATTTTATTACTGCATATTTTTCCATAGTAAACATAAGGATATTACACTAATATTAGAGTTTGAGCAATACCGTAACTAAAGATCGGAACTCGTTCCAACAGTTATTAGGAGATCATAATCACTGTCTTCAGAAATATTATCCTTAACCTCAATTTCAGGAAACTTATTTTTTATATCTTCTTTGACTAAATTCTCAAACTCTTTCTGGACTGTGGACTTAAACTGCAATACCGTAGGCTGGACCTTTGAATCGGCTGTATCTATCGTCAAAACGGTATAACCCAAGCCTTCGAGATATTCCTTTGTTCTGGCAGCTAAACCCCCGACTCCCGCTCCGTTTTCAACTCTTATCTTTAAATTACCTCTTTTTACTTCAACATTAGGATCTTTTTCAGGATTTTCATTATCGGTACCTTGCTGGGGTTGCTCTTCCTGTACAGGTTGTTCTTGAGAGGTGGTTTCGCTCAAGACCTGAGTCTCCTGGGATGTGTTATTTTGCGCTAACTGTTCGTTCCCTGCTTTTTTATTTCCCAAAGAAGTAATTCCAAAATATGCTCCTACCAAAAGAAGCAACGCTCCGATTACAGAACCGGTAACCAGAAGTGCGGAGCCTTTTCTTTCAACGACAGGGAGTGGCAGCATGTTTAATACATTTATCTGCCCACCCAATATCGTGGGGTCTGAATCAAGCAAAAAGTTTACGATGTTATTAATTTCAAAACCTTCAGGAAGATTGAAATTTCCATTAAATTTCGGTGATTCAATCTTCTTAATCTCATAGTTAGGCATAGTAAAAGAATCACAATTAAAAGTGAAGATGCATTTTATCGGGCTGGATCTTTTATAAAAAGATAATTCCTTTACCAGGGATGTTAATTCTTCGGAGGTTTTTTCTTTTTTGTAAGTACCTGCAAAGAAAATGCCATTTAATTCAGAAAGTGCTATAACTTGATCGTTGTCAACCTTAGAAACAAATATTGCAGGATCATTAACATTTTCATACTTGGGAAAAGCCAGTACCCAGGGAATAATACTCTTTAATCCTATATTCAAAGCGTTTGATGTCTCCAAATAATTATCCATTACTTCTTTCCTAATACCTACGAATTGATAAACAAACGGAGCCATTTTTTTATATGAAAAATAAAGTGTATCCAACTTTATATCAGGATCCTTTGCCTTTATCTCGGAAATTATCTGCTCACCAGTTTCCTGTCCGTTTTTTGAAACAGTGACGTATCTTAAAAAAATATCTTGGGGTTCCATAACAAAGTTCAAACCCAATTTATTCTTTGATAGTACTGAAACTTGAGAAATTGATTTTTCAAGTAAATTTGAAAAACCTTTTGGATCAATTATTCTTGTGTCATCGACTAATTCCTTAGGAACATTTAACATCGCTGTTTTTAATTGAGCTTCTTTGTCAATTGTTGAGATTTTTAGTATATTTTTATTGATAGATACAACTAAGTCCTGCATATATTTAATATAACATAATTATAACTTTTCTACCTTGATTTCTTCACCGGGAATTATTTCTTTTGCCAATAGTTTATTTTTAATTTCGTCTCCGTAAAGAGAGATTATCTCACTCATATCCGAACTATCTTGGTAAGTTAAAACAATTTCATCGGAAATCTGCAACCCCATTTCCTTTCTAATATCTTGGACGTTTCTTATGAACTCTCTTGCCTTTCCTTCTTTTAGTAAATCCTCTGTTATTTCTATATTAAGTTTAATTGAGTTCGTAAGATCGGTTTCCCACATCGGTTTCTCATCAAGAGAATCTACTACTTCAATATTTTTTATATTTGTTTCTTCTAATATCAACTTCTTATATTCTTCCGGGACATCATTTTCTTTTAAAATTGCTGAAGAACTTAGCACTTGTCTCACCGGAATAGCTTTTTCAACTCTTACAGACAATACCTGGGATACGATATCTCTGGTTTTTTTCATATTTATCAGTATTTTCTGAGATTCGTCCGTTAAATCATTATTAAAAACGGGATAGTCACAAAGATGGACTGATTTTTCATCTAAATTTTCTTCTTGAAGTGTTCTGTATATATTTTCCGATATAAAAGGAATCAAAGGAGCCGAAGCTTTTGAAAATTCTAAAAGAACTGTATATAAAGTTGATAAAGCTTCGTTATCCCCTGAAGAAATCCTATCTCTAGATCTGCGAACGTACCATCTTGATAGATCATCAATAAAACCTTCTAAAGATTTCACCGCCGGAGGAACATTGTACAGTTTTAAAAATTTATCTATATCGGATATTGTTTGATTTAGTCTTATGATAATCCATTTATCAAGTACGTTACTAGATATTACTTTATTTTCAGAGCTCCAGTTATTACTTTGAGCATACATTAAGAAATAAACTGCTGAATTCCATAGAGGATTTAGGATATTTCTTTGCTTGTTTTTTAACTCTGTTTCGTCAAAATTAGTATTTTCACCAGACATTAATGAAGAGCCCATAAAATAGAGTCTTAAAGCATCTCCTCCGTATTTTTCCATTATTCCCCTCGGATCCGGGTAATTTTTATAAGTTTTACTCATCTTTCTGCCGTCGGTACCAGCCATAACTCCGGTCACAACGACATTATTAAAACATCTGGAATTAAAAATAAGTGTTGAAATAATATGCATCCTCTGGAACCACGCTCTTACCTGCCCCTTATACTCCACAATATAATCTCCGGGATAATTTTTCTCAAATTTTTCTCTATTTTCAAAAGGATAGTGAAGCTGTGCAAAAGACATTGACCCCGCCTCCATCCAAGAATCCAAAACTTCAGGTCTTCTTCTGTATTCTTTACCGTTTTTATTTATAACTATTTCGTCAATATAGGGGCGGTGTAAATCTTTAACTTTTTGTCCTGAAGCTTCCTCAATTTCTTTTATTGAAGAAAAAACTAACCTATCCCCATCTTTTGATTCCCATACTGGCATCGGTGTTGCCCAAAACCTGTTTCTGGAAATACACCAATCAGGTGCCTGCTCGATAGTTTTTTCAAAAATTCCATGCTTCACGTATTCGGGTACCCAATTAATATCTTCATTATTTTTTATTAACTCACCTTTAATTTTTTGAATATCAATAAACCAAGAGTTTTGTGCTTTTTGAACAAGAAGAGTATTGCATCTGTCATGATAAGGAACTCTGTGAGTGGTTTTTTCATTTTTAAATATCACTCCTCTTTCTACTAAATCATTTAAAATGATTGCATTAGCTTTTAGGTAAAACATCCCTTCGTAAGGATTTGCATCTTGATTTCCGGGTAACATCTTACCTTCATCATCCAAGGTCATCATTAAAGTCAAGTTGAAATGCTTACCCATCTCAGTATCTACTTCGCCAAAACCGGGAGCGCTATGAACTACCCCTGTACCCTCTTCCATAGTTACCATACCTTCATAGGAATAAACCTTAAATTCCCCTTCTTTTGAGGCGTAAAAGGTAAACAGGGGCTCGTACTCGAGCCCTATAATTTCTTTTCCTAAAAACTCTTCTTTTATTTCATAATTTTTATCTGAAAAAACAAAATCTAATCTTTTTTTGGCTAAAATATAAGTATTGTTTTCAAATTGTACGGAAACGTATGTTTCCTGGTCGTCCACCACTAAAGCTCGGTTTGAAGGAAGTGTCCACGGAGTAGTTGTCCAAGCCAAAAGATAATAATCTTTAAAATCTCCTTCCGTTATAACTCTGAATCTCACTGTTATGGAAAGATCATTTTCTTCTCTATAAGAATTATCCATTGCAATCTCAAAATCTGAAACAGGTGTACCGCAAGTAGGGCAAAATAATGAAGTTCTGGTACCTTCATAAATCAAACCCTTTTCATAAATTTGTTTAAAAGCCCACATAACGCTTTCCATGTACTTTTGGTCAGTTGTTCTATAAGCATTTTTAAAATCAACCCATCTCCCAATCTTATCTACATACCATTCCCACTCTGCTGAGATTTTTGAAGTGTACTCGTAACAAACTTGGGTAAACTTTTCTAATCCATAACTTTCAATATCCCTTCTATTTTCAATTCCTAGCTCCTCCTGTACCCTATTTTCAACAGTTAAACCATGAGCATCCCAACCCCAAACCCTCTCAACTCTTTTTCCTTTCATAGTCCAAAATCTAGGAATTACATCTTTAGCGATAGATACAAGTAAATGTCCGTAATGAGGAAGACCTGAAATAAAAGGAGGACCATCATAAAAAACATACAAATTATCTTCAGAATTTTTCTCTACAGATTTCTTAAAAATATTGTTTTTTTTCCAATAAGATAATATCTCGTCTTCCATTTCGGGTATTTGCTTTTTATCAGGTAATTTAAACGACATAATAAAATATATTACATTAAATTAGACCATTAACCAATTATTCGGTTATTGAAAACTCACTGCCAGTGTGTTCATTAAAATAAACATCTGTCTTTTTGGCGTTAATAAATAATATTGCCATTAAAGCAAACAACGACATAAATATGATAAACAGGAAGAAATAATATTTTTTCACAACTCTTTATTGTTCCAGATTATATCCTTAAAGCCAAGCTTTTTATTTGAGTATCTCGCCATTACGAATAAGAGGTCAGACAGCCTGTTTAAATATTTACCAATAAACAACTTATTCTTATCTTTTTTTAAATATTGAAAAACCATTCTTTCAAGTTTTCTGCAAGTTACGCGTGATAAATGTAAAAAGCTGCTCTCCCTACATCCTCCTGGAAGAATAAAACTCTCAAGAGGGTCATTTTTATTATTAAAATAATCAATTACCTCTTCTAACTCTTTAATTCTGTTTTCCCACTTTTCAACAGACTCTTTTGATATTCTTTCATTTGATGAAATAACGGATCCTAATGAAAATAAGTCTTTCTGAACTTCTTTTGCAACTTTCCTCACATCATCTAATCTGGCTGAGTGAAGAAAGCCCAAGGAAACTTCTAACTCATCGAAAGTTCCCAAAACATCAAAAATAAATTCGGTTTTAGAAATTTTTTTAAACATATTTGATAAGGAGGTAAATCCTAAATCCCCTTCTTTTGTATATATTTTATACATATGAAATAGGACAGAATGGCATCAATATACCCTAAAATAGGTTACAGTCAATCAGAATATTCTAATTAACCAAGTATATTAAGAACTAACAAACAGAGTATCCACAAAGGTAGCATTTAGCACAACCCTCTTCTTTGATGAAGGAATAATTTCCGCAATCAGGACACACATCGATATTTCCGGTTACAGGATTTAAACTTACCCCGCTGGCATCACTACGTATGTTTAAGGATTCTGTGTTTATTTTTGTACTTATAAAATTATCCCCGTTTCCATTTGACTGATTTTTTAACAAAGAATACCCAAGTTCTTCAGACAATACTTTTGCCACAGCATCAGGAATGGAACTAACTTTATTTTTTCCAAAACCTACCGATCTACTACCGCCGATACCTCCTAATTGAGAAATAATCTCAGTTACAGCATTTTCTGATGCCCCGGGAACTCTAAGCCAACCACTAACTAATCTACCTAAACCTTCAGATAATGCAGAAACATCAGTACCTGCCTTTCCAACATTAATAAATACCTCAAAAGGCCTGCCGTTAGAATCCTTATTTATTGTAATAAAAGCTTTTCCTTGAGGTGTTTTTACACAGTAAGTTGAACCATTTAATCTATACTCACGTTCTAATTTAACATCAGAGGGTTTTTCTACGATTAATTTTTCTTCATTATTTGTAATTTCTTTTGATACATCTTTATTGGCATCAATTTTTCCTTCTTCCACCGGTTTTTCACCATCGGATTTACCACCTTCGGTTGTTGATTCTTTTTTTTCTTGTGTAACTAATACCTCTTCTTGTCTACTGCCCGAAACATATACTGTTAAACCTTTACAACCCAATTTCCAACCCATCATATATACTTTTTCGACATCCTCGGGAACTGCTGTTGGGGGTAAATTACATGTCTTAGAAATTGAGTTATCTACAAATCTCTGCAAAGAAGCTTGCATATAAATATGTTCTTCTGGCGTAATATCACCTGATACCACAAATGTATGTCGTAGATCATCGGGTAAATCTTTTATACTTTGACACGAACCTACTCGAATTATCTCATCAATAATCTCTCTTCTCTTAACATCACTCATGTCTATATCGTCTAACGCTTTTTGAAATGACGGGCTGACATAGGTCAGAGTCATTTTCTCCAAGTCACCTGCTGCTTGGTAGACATTTCTAAGATAAGCAAGTGCAAAAACTGGCTCACACCCATAACCCTCTACTCCAGCAACAGTAGAAATGGTACCTGTTGGGGCTACCGTTGTAACAGCAGCATTTCTTAAACCATACAGTCTTATTCCGTTCGTTATTTCACTCCAATCGATGGCGGGCCTTTCCCAGCCAAACGAAAAACTCTTTAGTGGAGTGGGAGGAGTCCAAACTAAATTAGATGGATTGAAGATACTGTCTTTGATAGCTGGGAAAGGCCCTCTCTCTTTTGCCAACTCTATAGACGCTTTCATAGCGTGGAAGCGAATAAATTCCATTACCTGCCCTGCCAAATCCTGTGCCTCCTCGCTACCGTACCTTACTCCCAAAACATAAAATAAATCAGCCAAACCCATAATTCCTAAACCGATTCTTCTATTTTGATGGGCTGCCTCTTTTAATTGAGGTACTGCCGGAACATATTTATTTGCACTTACTACGTTATCTAAAAACCTTGTGGATAGTATTACAGTTTTTCTTAATTCTTCCCAATCTATTTTATTATCACTTGTAATATGCTCAGATAAATTTATTGATCCCAAGCAACAGTTTTCATAAGGGCCAAGCCACTGCTCCCCGCATGGATTTGTAGCTTCCAATTCATAAAGGCTGGGAACAGGGTTATCTTTATTAGCCGTATCAATAAATAGAACTCCGGGTTCTCCGTTTTTATATGCATTTTCAACTATTAGATCAAATATCTCTCTGGCTTTCGGAGTTTCCACAATCTCTTTTGTATGAGGATCAAAAATTTCATATGTTTCATCTTTTTCAACAGCTTCTAAAAATTTATCTGTTAAAGCAACGGATATATTAAAATTTGATAGTTTTCCTTCAGTAGTTTTAGCTGTAATAAACTCTCTTATATCCGGATGATCTACTCTCAATATTCCCATATTTGCGCCTTTTCTTACCCCGCCTTGAGCTATTACACCAAAAGCACCGTTATATGCCTCCATAAATCCCACAGGCCCAGTGGACAAACCGTTGCTCGTTGAAATTCTCGACCCCTTGGCTCTTAATCTTGAAAATGAAAAGCCATTTCCGCCACCGGATTGCTGAATCAGTGCTGCGTTTCTTAATGTCTGAAAAATTCCATCTCTGCTTTTTCCAAGGTCGTCTTCCACCGGCAATACAAAACAAGCAGCCAATTGTCCGATGGGAGTTCCCGCTCCAGTAAATGTAGGAGAGTTAGGAAAAAATTTTTTGGTGGAAATTAGATTATAAAACTCAATGGAGGTTTTCTCAGGATTTCTATAAGGCTCATCCGGTTCGGCAATCGCGTTTGCCACTCTTTGAAACATATCCTCGGGGGTTTCTTCGATCTCACCTAATTTATTTCTCCTTAAATATCTTTTTTCTAAAATAGTTCTTCCGTTTTCTGAAAAGTCTATTTTTTCATTTTTCTGTAAATCCGACTCATCATTAAAATAAAGATACGAATTCATTTTTATTATTATTTAGTGAGTTAAAAACCTCTGCTGCCCTAAATACACAAAGGCCAACAACTCACAAGAAATTTTATACTTTTATCTTCAAAAGGAATTTTTACTGCCTATCGTTAATATAACCAAAATTTTATTAAAAATCCAAGCAGTGAATATTAGACAATTTGATAATATTTAGTGTAATTAAGACTTGAAACGTATTTTTTATAAGTAGGATTTCTATTTACCTCTTAAAAATGCCGGTATGTCGTATTTACTTTCAAACTCACCTTCAAAATCTTCGGGCTTGAACATATCTTTTGGCTTTTCCGGAATTGATTTCGGCTCCTCTTTTTTAATATATTGTTCTTCCGCAGGAGCAGGCTTAGGCAAATTTCTTTCCACAAATCCGTACCCCAAATCTTCCTGTTTTACATCAAAACCAGTTGCAATAACTGTAATTTTAACCTGACCGGAAATTCTTGGATCAATAGTTGTTCCAAATATAATATTCGCTTCGTCATTGGCAATATTTCTAATAATATTAGCGGCCTTATCAACCTCTTTCATTGTTAAGTCAGAACCACCGATAACATTGAATAAAATACCTTTTGCGTCTTCGACTGATTGTTCTAATAAAGGTGATGAAATTGCGGCTTTTGCAGCAAGTTCCGCTCTATTCTCCCCGGTACCTATACCTATGCCCATAAGTGCTGTACCGGCATCTTTCATAATAGTTTTAACATCCGCAAAATCCACATTTATTAATCCCGGCATAACTATTAAATCTGAAATACCCTGAACTCCCTGATTCAAAACGCTATCAGAAAGTTTGAACGCTTCAATAATAGACATATTTTCATCTGCAACTTCCAATAACCTTTGATTGGGAATAGTAATTAAAGCATCAACCTCATCCCTAAGTTCAGATATACCTATTTCTGCATTTTTCATTCTCAAAGCACCCTCAAAAGGAAACGGCTTTGTAACTACACCAATTGTAAGGGCACCCATCTCTTTAGCAACTCTTGCTACAACCGGTGAGGCACCGGTACCTGTACCGCCCCCCATACCTGCTGTAATAAATATCATGTCGGCTCCGTCAAGATGCTCTTTTATTAAATCAACAGATTCCTCAGCTGCTTTCCTGCCAATTTCCGGGTTTGCTCCAGAACCTAAACCATTTGTTATTTCCTGACCAATAGGTACTTTAACCACCGCCTTGTTAACTGATAAATCTTGGGCATCGGTATTAATCGCAATAAATTCAACACCGGTAATCTGGCCGGATTCAATCATTGAATTTATTACGTTTCCTCCAGCCCCGCCAATACCTAAAACTTTTATTTTTGCGAAATTTTCAACTTCAGGCTTTACTTGCATTATTTATTTTTTGGGCAGATTAATTAATTTTAAAAAAATACTTCTAGGGCAGAAGCGATTTAAGTTTTGATAGTATCTTAGAAGCGCCTTTCCTTATACTACCGTTTTTATTATCAAATGACAATAGATTACTGCCTCTAAAGAGTTTAGCACCGTACAACACAGCTCCGACAGCGGCAGAAGAATCGGGTCCTTTTATCTCATCTATTAAACCGGTTACTCCCTTAGGAACACCTATTCTAACAGGCATTTTTAAATTTACTTTTGCACTCTTTTCTGTACCTGCGGTCATAGCGGCTCCGCCGGTTATCACCACTCCCGCTGGGAGTTTACCGCTTAACCCCGATCTTGTTACTTCTAAAGCAATGAGTCTGAATATTTCTTCTAATCTCGCGTTTACAATCTTATAAAGCATTATTCTTGGAATTCTTTCGACCTCTAAATCAAATTCTGACACGTCAAAATCCTCGCCATCATCATGAATATCTGTTTTGGAAATTAAAGCCTCGTTGCTAAGTCTTATTTTTATTTTTTCAGCGTCTTCAAGTCTTGACCTCAAACCTATTGCCAAATCACTAGTGATTAATTTCCCACCTATCGGCAGAACCGCCGAATGAATGGGACTTCCGTCCAAAAATGCGACCACCGACGTTGTACCACCACCAATGTCCACTAATAAAGTACCTAACTCTTTTTCAGTATCTGTTAATACGGCTTCTGCGGATGCTAAACCAGTATAGACAAGTTCGTCAACATCAATCGCAACCTTATTTACACACTTAGCAATATTTTTCATTGCAGTTGCAGAACCGTGTATTACATTTGTCTCAACCTCGAGCCTAACGCCTGACATTCCGACAGGATCCTTTATACCTTCCTGTGAGTTAACTACGAAATCTCTTGGGATAACATGAACTATTTCTCTTGTGGATGGCAAAGATACTGCCTGGGCAGCTTCAATTACTCTAGAAACATCTTCTTTAGTTATTTCTGAAGTTTCATTTGGGGAAACTGCAACAACACCGTGTGAATTTAGATTTTCAATGTGACTTCCATTCAAAGTTACAAAAGCATTTGAAATCGATACCCCCGCCATTCTTTCAGCTTTTTCTATGCTTTGTGATATGGCCTCAACCGAGCTGTCGATGTCAACAACATTACCTTTGTTTATACCTTTTGACGGTATGTTCCCGGAAACACCTATTACTGAAACCTTGTTATCTGACACAGATGCAACAACAGTTGTAATTTTGGTAGATCCAATATCAATTCCTGTAATTATTTTCTCCCTAGACATAGAGTTTTAATTTAATCATATAATACTATTACTTTATCATACCGTAAATCAATTTTTTTTATAACCTCTTCATTATTATTTTGATTGCTCAACAAAGCTTTAATTGTTCTCAATGATTTTTCAATATCTTTACTGTAACCCATAAAAATTTCCGGTCCGATATTAAGATATAATTTAGCATAGTTTGAAGTAAAACTCATACTACTGATGCTTAGATCTTCCCTATCTGCAAATTTTAATATCTCAATACTTATAGGAATGATATCTTTATCTAAAAATGTCCCTACCACCACCGATCCTTCGTAATTTATTCTTGGTAAGTCCTGAAGACTCTCGGTAACCATTCCTAATACGAAACCTTCAGAATCAATAAGATAGAACTCCCCTTCACTATTAAATACAAAAGCCACGGGGACACGTTCTTCTATATAAATATTTAAAGAATTTGGGTAATCTTTTTTAACAAAAACATTTTTTGCACCTAAAAAACTTTTAGATATTATTTTGGACAAACTATCTTCTTCGATTGAAAATATATATTTACCAAAAGCATTTCTTTCAGCGATATTTCGGACATCTTCCGTGCTTACAAATCTCTCTGTACCGGTTATTGCAACTTTTGAAATCTTAAAATAACCGGGTACATCAAATTTAAAAAATAAATAAATAACTACTCCAACTACTATAAGTAAAAATAAAATCTTTAGAAAAATACCATGTTTTTTTCTCAAAACTACTCTGGAGTTTATCACTTTTCTTTTTCGATCATTAATATTATTAAGCAATATCTGACTCTCTCTGGAATGATTTGAGTAGGAACGAGTTTGAGAAGAATTTCTCAAACTAGTTTTGTTAACTATAGGAATTATATTCTTAGATTTTTTTTGAGATTTGAATAATTTCATTAGTTATTAATTCCGTAGGGTCGTTTTTTAAGAAATCCAACGCTGACTCATCCTTGACTTTCATCGAATTAATATCGGATAAACAAAACTTTATATTCTCAATAAGACTTTCAGGATTAAGATCTTTTTCATTTAATATACAAGCTAAACCTAAATCCTTTACCATTTTCGCATTTTCATATTGCTCGTTGTGAGATACCCAAGGAATAGGTATTAACAAGGAAGGTTTTTGTAATGCTATAATCTCCGACATAGTGTGTGCACCCGATCTTGAAACTACTAAATCCGCTTTCATGTAAGCTTCCCCTATCTCATCCTCCAAAACAAATTTCCTTAAATAGTACTTTCCTCTAACTGTATTTCTAATCTCCGTGTACTTACTCTCTAATTTTTCAAAATCCTTGTACAAAGAGTGGTCTCCCGACTGATGAATGATATTACAAAACGTAAGTAGCTTTTCTAGAGAATAGCAAACATTTTGATTAATTATATGAGAGCCGGTTTTTCCTGCAGATATGTAGATTGTAAGTAAATCGTTATCAAAATTAAAAGAATCTGATGAGATATGGAATATTTCCTTCCTTAGAGGAATTCCTACATATAAAACCTTGTCTTTAGGGAAATATTTTTCACTTTCTTTCCATGATACTAATACTTTTTTAGTAAATCTGGAAATAAGTTTATTAGAATATCCTGTGACCACAGTCTGCTCATGGGTAAGAGAGGGTATACCAAGTATATAACCTGCAATTACCACCGGAACGGCTAAATATCCTCCAAAAGACATTATCGCATCAGGTCTGTTTTTTAATAAAAACCAAAAAGCTTGAAAAAATCCCAGAGGAACCTTAAGCAACCTACCAATATTATAAGTTTTATATACTTTTCCTGCTTTCAAATCATAAAAAGGGATACCTAAGGAAGTAATTTCAATGTATTCCAGAGTTGGGTTCTTATCTCTCTGCATTGAATGTTTATGACCCATCCATAATACTTCGACGCCGGGAATTTTTTCTTTAAGTTTTTTGATTACCGGTAATGCGGAGCTGTGGTGTCCGCCAGTCATTACAATTTTCATATGATTATTCTATTCTAAATAAGAAATTTAATCCAACGATGAGTTCTTTTGAACATTGGCTAAAATACCTAAGCCTATTAACGAAAAAACCAATGAGGACCCACCGTAGGATATGAGTGGAATCGGCACACCGGTCATAGGTATTAACTTTGTCATTGAAGCGACATTAATAAAAAATTGAATTCCCAGCCAAGAACTAATCCCGATGGAAACTAATTTTCCAAACATATCTTGAGACTTTTTAGCAATTCTAAAACCTTTAAAAATAAAAAGACCATAGGCTAAAACTACAACCACCGTTCCGATAAAACCAAATTCTTCTCCGATGATTGCAAAAATAGAATCGGAAGCCACTTCAGGAAGATATTGATACTTTTGTTTGGATTGTCCAAAACCAACACCAGAAAAGCCTCCGGAACCTAAAGCTACTAAAGCTTGTTTAACATGATAACTAGACTCACTGCTGTCTTCTCCCGATATCATAGCCTTTAGTCTGGCCATCCTGTAAGGTGACGACAATATAACCAAAATTGCTAAAAGTAAAAAAATAGGAATAGTGATAAAAATTGGTTTTAAAGGAGCTCCTGAAACAAAATAAATTATCGTTCCTAAGATAAAAACCATCGCGGCTGTAGACATATTTGGTTGAAGTATTATTAATCCTGCCATTAACACAGTGATTTTTAAGTACACTTCGAATGGTTTTTTATTTTTTGCAGATTTGTCTTTTTGAGATATCAAACTTAATTGAGAAGCTAAATAAACTATCACTGATAATTTTGCCAACTCACCGGGTTGAAATCCCAATACTCCCAGGAAAGGAATAGCCGGAAGAGGAGCGGGATTTAAATATAACCATCTGTTTGCACCATTAACGCAGGGAGAAAAAGGTATAGACGTGGAACACGGCATTAACCCAACTATAGCTAGAACTATAAGAGCAAGTAAATTAAATAAAAATAATGATCTAGATATCTTAACCAAACTTCTATAATCGATTCGATAGAAAAAGTAAAAAGCTATCAACCCGGCTACGGCCCAAGTAGCTTGTAAAATAACAAATCTATAAGGATCGCCATAAAGATTTTTGGATGAAACAGAAGTAGAATCGGCAATCATCAACAAACCAAATAATAAAAAGGATGTAACAGCAATAAAAAATTTTCTTCCGGAAATATCTGTTTTTCTTGAATTTCTTTTTTTCATTTAATGCGCGATATTTTATAGAATTGCCACGAATATCCCAACAAATGCAAAAAACACACCAAAAAGAACAAATCTTAAGGTAATCTTTGTCTCAGGCCAGCCCAAAACTTCAAAATGATGGTGTATAGGAGCCATTCTAAATAATCTCTTATGTGTAATTTTATATACAATTTGCTGGAGAGGGCTGGATATTCCGTCGATAAAAAACATCATACCTATGAATATAAATGCTACTTCTCTATGCATGACAACGGCAAGCATAGCCATAACAGCTCCCAGAACATATGAACCCACGTTACCCATAAATATCCTTGCGGGAAAGATATTAAAATATAAGAAAGGAATCATAGCCCCTACAAATGTTGCACAAAAACCAGCTAAAGAATTATATCCAAGAATTTTAGATAATATCCAAAATGAAATGAACGAAATTAAAGCAAGGCTTCCGGCTAAACCATCAAGTCCATCTGTAAAAGCAACTGCGTTTAAAATCCCTATGAATAAGAAAAATATTACTACTGGATAACCAAATCCTATATGAACATTACCCAAAAGTGGAAACCAAATATAATCCCATCCTAATTTAAAATACGTCCAATAAGAAATAAATCCTGCTATTAAACCCTGAATAATAAATTTCTTATAGGTTTGTATTCCACTGTCATCCGAACTTCCTACCAATCTCGAAGCCTCTTTAAATATTGACCAAATTTTTCCAAAAATACTAAATTTTAAAAAACCTTCAGATCTTTTTCTAAAAAACCTGCCTAAGTGATAATGAAAAAAACCAGGTAGACCGGACTTTTTATATACTTTAGTAAAATCTTCCAACATACCCAACAAACCAGCCAATGTAGCAATAAAAAGAGGGAAGAGAGTCTGTGTTCTGGATCGATTGAAGACTAAACTAACTACGGCTACGGTAAAAACAAAAACCATACCACCCATCGTCGGGGTGCCTTCTTTTCTTTTGTGACTTTCCGGACCGTCACCCCTGATACTTTCACCCATCTGGAACTTATATACAAAATCTATCCAAAGCGGGTACAAGACAATAGCAATTAAACAAGCCAAAAACAATAACAATAAATCAAGCATTAATCCGACTGTTCCCATATTTTTGCTCCTAATGAAATAAGTTTATCAACAAATCCCTCAAAAAAACAATCAACTATATCCAATCCAATTATCTCACTTTTACCTTCAGCGCAAAGTGCTGCTAAAATTAAAACAGCACCGTATTTAAAATTTTCCAAGGTTAGCCTCTCTCCCTTTAATTTTGTTGGCCCTGATACCTTTGCTACTGTTTTAGGCTCTCCTTCTTTTTCAATGTCGTAGGAGTCATCACTAACCACAGTGGCCAAACCAACCTCCGAAGGAGTAACTATGTCGATTTTTGCACCCATTCTATTCAAGTCAACACAATACCCATACCTATCAACATACACGGTATCATGAATAATACTTTCCCCCACAGCTTGTGTTAACAACAAAACTGCAAGTGATTGCCACTCCGGTAAAAAACCAGGTGTCGGAGATATTTCTAAATTTTGCGGACTTAATTCCTCACTGTGTCTCCAAACTCTTAGCTCGTCATCTGAAAACTCAAATCTCGCCCCTATCTTATTTAAAAAGTTAATAAACTGCAATATTAAATCTCGCTTAACGTTTTTAATTGAGATATTACCTTTAGTTAAAACTGCCAATGCGGCAAATGTGGCTATTTCAGATTTATCTGAACAAACATCAAAGGAGGTCTCTTTAAAAATACAATTACCGGTAATTTTTATTTTCCCAGATTCAAGCTTCTCTACAGAGCCTCCTATCCCATTTAAAAAATTAATCAAATCCTCTACTTCAGGTTCATCAGATGCTCTGGATATAACGGTCTCCCCCGGAACAAATACCGAAGAGATGATAGCGTTGTCAGTCGCAGTGTGGCTGGTAACCTTAAAATTTATACTACATCCTTTTGCAGAACCATCATTAAATATTTTTATGAATTCCTCATCATCCTGAACTTGAAAACCCAAAGAATTCCAAGTATCTATAAATCTGTTAATCGGCCTAATACTCTCGTCGGGTGATTTATATTTTGGAATAAAAGCCTTCCCGAACCTATATAAAAGAGGCCCAGCTAATAAAGTGGAAGTTCGGAATTTTGAGCCAACTTCAACAGGTATCTCATAAGTATTTATTTGAGACCCATTAAGAGACAGCGAATTTGTACCAACCCATTCCGCCCTTCCCCCAACACTTTGAATAACTTCGATATCATCCATTATTGTTTTTATTTTTGGAACATTATTTAAAATTACCTCCTCGTTCGAAAACATGGAGGCGTAAATAAGCTTAGAAGCTGAGTTTTTAGCCCCTGAAACTGAAACGGTACCCATTAAAGGGGTACCACCCTCAATAAAAATTCCCGGCATATTAGCTTAACAAAACAATAGCCAAAGAATTTACTACTAGTAAAACTCCTAATATAACCGTAAGGACAAAAATTATCTTTTCAAAACCTCTTAGTGATCTATACATGTTAAAGGAACTTTTCAATGTAGATGACAAACCTGAAGATTTCGACTGTATCAAAACCAGAACTATTAAAAGGCCGGAAATTATTAATTGTAATGTTTTTGTGAATGCAAGCATAATTACCTTCTTTTACAAAGACTTTCTAAAAATAAATAAATCGTACTTGTCATAAGGGCAGAAAATATCATAGCCCAAAGGCTATCCAAGCCTTTAGATGGTAGCACACGCCCAAAAATATTCAAACTACGCAGTGTAACGGGTACAAATGAAAAATCCGGAAGCACACTTTGCAAAGCATAAAAAATAATAGAAGTTGTTATGACTGTAATTAATAAAAAAACACTTCCCTTAGTCGGTAAGGAAACAACTGACAAAACTGGTCTTAACAGTAAGTATAAAAGAGAGATTGCAAAAACAACTAAATACGCGGTCTTACCGTTAGTATAAGAAAACGATCCCACGGTCAAATTTGTGAAATATAAAGAAATAAATGTATAAACTAACGCTCTTAAAATACTTCTCATATTGATTAGATTATAAATCTATTGAGAGTACAAAAGCAAAAGAAAAAAATCACTATAGTAGTGATCTTTTTCTTAGTAGGTGGTGATAACTTTGAGCAAATCTGTGGGATTCGTCTCTTAATTTTATAATTAATTTCATTCCTAAACTGTCTTTAGGAAATGTTTTTTCTATAAAATCCTTACCTTCTTTATAAACTAAAGTCTCGTATTTTTTTGCAATACCTACAACCGGAACTAATATCTCTAAATCTCTTAAAACATCAGAAGCAGAGGAGACCTGCGGTTTACCTCCGTCTACAACAATGAGGTCGGGAAGCCCCCAGCTTTTTACGTCACTTCCCGGCAACTCTCTTTTTAATCTTCTATATAAAACCTCGTACATCATACCGAAATCATCGGGTGTTTTTTTAAATTTTATTTTAAATCTTTTGTACTCTGATTTATCAATACTTCCGTTTATTGAAACTACCATAGAACCAACGGCCTCTTTACCGGATATATTTGAAATATCGTAACACTCTATTCTTCGAGGTAAATTTTTTAAAAACGGCAAAAAATCTTTAATTTCCTCCAAAGACTTTTTATTTATATCATCAATTAAATAAGGATTGTTAATATACTCTTCCGCTTCTCTAAATGTTTTTTGTACAAAATAAAATTTATCCAGTAAATCTCTATAAACTGCTGCTTCTTCAAATTTTTCATTTTGGGAATATATCTGCATTTTCCTTTTTATATTTTTTATTAGACCGGTCGCGTTACCGGATAAAATTTTTTTCAAACCGAAAATGTTCTTTTTGTAACTAGACAAATCCGATGGTTCGCTTACTAAACAAGGAGAAGGACAAATTCCCATATGACCATATAAACAAGGAGAGCCAATCTTTCTGTATTTGGCAAATTTAGTGTAGTTACAATCTCTAAAAGGAAATATTTTTCTTGATGTTGTAAGAATTTTTCTGACAACTACATTGTTAGGATAAGGCCCAAATACTATGTCAGAATCTCTTAAATCAGGTTTACGTGCGGTAATTACCTTAGGTAATTTATATTTTTTTCCCAAAATTGAAATAATATCATCCCTGATAACTATATAAATTCTTGATTTATCATCTTTTAAAACAATGTTGTACTTAGGCCTGTATTTTTTTATCAATTCTGCTTCTAATATTAAGGCTTCAAATTCAGAACCTACTTTTATAAATTCGAGGTCGTTAATCTTACTAACTAACTCCGCCGTTTTAAAATCCGAAGGAATACTTACGGAAAAATATGATTTAACACGGGACTTGAGATTTTTTGCTTTCCCAACATAGATAACCTTTCCACCGGCATCTTTAAAAATATATGAACCGGGCGTTTGGGGTAAACTTTCAACTTTTTGACTAATATTTGAGGTTTTCACATAGTTATTGTAGCATTTGGAGGATGAATACTTGTTTTAAAAACATAGTTAGAACACTAGTTTCGGTTTTTATACTCACCAACATTTTTATTACATCCGGTGTAATTTTTAAAGTCGAAGCAAGTCAGTTTATGATTGACTATAAATCTGAGTATATTATTGATGAGTCAGGGGAAGCAAATATTATCCATAACGCGACAATAACAAACTTACAAAACGATGTCATACCAATGAATTACTCATTATCAGCAATGGATTCAAATATATACGAAGTATCCGCTGAAACCAATGGGAAAGAAACAGAGCCTAAATTAAATAATAATAAAAATAACACTGACATAACTGTAACCATTAAAGATTACTCAATCGGAGAAGGAAGACAGAATACAATTACCATAAAATATAAATCAAAAAGTGTAGCAGTAAAATCAGGCAGTATTTGGAATATCTACATTCCAAAAATTCAAATACCTGATGAGACGACAGCTTACGATGTTAAATTGTCAGTTCCGGAATCTTTTGGACCGAAAGTATTTTTGACTCCAGAACCGACAATCGAAAAAAAAGAGGATGGTAAGAACATATTTTATTTTACTAAAAATACCTTCGAATCAACCGGCATCAGTGCCGCCTTCGGAGGTTTTCAGCCTGTTAACTTTAAAATAAAATACCAAATTCAAAATGACTCAATACTTCCGGCGATTAAGAAAATAGCTATACCTTCTGATATCGAGCACTACCAAAACGTCAGCTACGATAAAATAAGTCCAAGACCTTTTAAAATAGAATACGATGAAGATAATAATTTTGTTGCTTATTACATACTAAAACCAAAGCAAAAAACAGAAATTGAGGTACAAGGAACATCAAGAATTTTAAGTAAACAGATTAATGTAAACTCGGGAGGAATAATATCTGAAATTCCTAAAGTCCTTATAAAAAATTACACAAGACAGCAAAAATATTGGGAAACCAAATCACCTTATATTTTAAAAATTGCAAGGGAACTTAAAAAAGATGATCAAACTGTAGTTTATAACGCAAAAATGGTATATGAATTTATAAAAAATAATTTAAAGTATGATTTTGATGCACAGAGTAAAGGTATGGTTGAAAGAAAAGGTGCCGAAGCAGCGGCATCCCAAAAAAATTCATGGACCTGTATGGAGTTTACTGATCTTTTTATAGCTGTGACAAGAGCAATGGGAATACCCGCCAGAGAAATTAATGGGTATGCTTTCACATCCGAAGAATCTAATAAACCGATCTCAATCAGTTTGGAAAGTGGGGATACATTGCACTCATGGGCTGAATTCTACGATCCATACAATGGCTGGGTTCAAGTTGATCCTACATGGGGTACTACATCGGGACTAGATTATTTTTCAAAATTAGATACTAATCATTTTGCTTTTGTTAGAAAAGGAATAAGTTCTGAACACCCATTCTCAGCAGGTACATATAGATATTCTGACAATGAAAAGTTAATAGAAACGGCCTTATCTCAGACAAGCTCTGATGAAAATTTTAAGCCATCAGTAAAAGCTAATAAGGTTCTTAATCTTAACCCACTCGTAATATTATCTGGGAAAAGTAGAATAAAGCTAGAAAATACTGGAAAAGTAACTGCATATGACATAAACGGTTTAAATATTCTTCCCCGAGAAAAGAGATATACCAACATTAAAAAAGAAAACGATAGGGTAGTCTTCAAAGATTTCATAGGAAACGAATTTGAAACTGAAATTGAAAAGTAAACTAATTCGATTTGTAATACTTATCAATCAATCTGAGTGAGTCAGCGGTATAAGATTTTTTACATTTCTTAATGCCCTCGAGGTTTCCCTCGAACAGTATCTCTCCCCCACTATCTCCTCCTTCCGGACCTAAGTCTATAACCCAATCACAGTTTTTTATCATATCTAAATTATGTTCAATCATAAGAACGGTGTTACCTCGGGCGGTTAAACGTTTACATATGGAAATGAGATTCTCAAGGTCAGCAAAATGAAGCCCGGTGGTTGGCTCATCTAAAATATATAGCGTGCTTCCGGTGGAACGTTTTGATAACTCAAGTGCAAGTTTAACTCTCTGCGCTTCCCCTCCTGACAACGTAGTTGCGGGCTGTCCAAGTTTAATATATCCAAGACCCACGTCATACAGAGTTTCTAACTTACGTCTGATTTGCGGTAAATTTTCAAAAAATGACACTGCCTCTTCAACGGTCATATTCAAAACATCTGATATATTTTTCCCTTTATATTCTATCTCTAAAGCCTCGGAATTGTATCTCTTGCCCTTACAAACGTCGCATCTAACGTAGACGTCAGGCATAAACTGCATTTCAATTTTTATCTGTCCCTCACCTCCACAGGCTTCACACCTCCCGCCTTTAACATTAAAACTAAATCTTCCCTGATTGTATCCTCTGATTTTTGCTTCCTGAGTTTGGGCATACAAATCTCTAATATGATCAAAAACTTTTGTATACGTGGCCGGATTGGATTTTGGGGTTCTCCCAATTGGACTCTGGTCTATAGCAATAACATTAGAAATATTTTCAACACCTTTTATATACTCAAAGGGCTCCGGCTTTTCTTCAATTTTCAAACCAAATTCTTGTCGTAATCCTTGATACAAAGTGTCCATTATCAAAGTAGACTTACCAGAACCTGAAACTCCGGTTACGCATATAAACTTACCGAGTGGAATATTTAAATCAATATTTTTAAGATTTCTTCCTTTCGCTCCTTTTAACATTAAACTCTTACCCTCAACTTTTTTATTTAATTTGCTTCTTGATTCTTCTTCCAAAATATCCTCAAACGTTCTTTTACCTTTAATAGGATTCTTACCAACAATTAAATCTCCTGATAGGTACCTTCCAGTAAGTGAATTTTTATCTTTTTTAATTTGATCCGGTGTTCCCTCTGAAACTACCTTGCCACCGTGTTCCCCCGCTCCGGGACCAAAGTCAAAAACATAATCACTTTCCAAAATTGTCTCTGCATCGTGCTCAACAACAAGTACTGTATTTCCAAGATCTCTTAACTGTTTAAGGGTTTTAATTAACTTTCCCTGGTCAACTTGATGTAATCCTAAGGAAGGTTCGTCTAAAACATAGAGAACACCACTTAGGCCCGAACCTATCTGTGAAGCTAATCTTATTCTTTGTGCTTCGCCTCCCGATAATTCTGCCGACGCTCTTCCTAAAGTTAAATACCCGAGCCCGACATCAACTAAAAATTTTAATCTGTAGTTAATTTCTTTTAATATCGTCGATGAAATATCTTTTTCTCGGGAATTTAGTTTATCCGATAAGTCTTTAAACCAATCCTGAAGTTTATTCACCGGCATTTGTACTATCTCGTCAATATTTTTCTTCCCTAAAGTAACTGATAAGGACTCTTTTCTTAATCTTGCTCCTAAACAAACTGGGCATTTTTCTTTAACCATGTATTTTTCAATTTCGTTCTTTACAAAATCTGACTCCGATTCTCTGTATCTTCTTGATAAATTAGGAATAATTCCCTCGTAATTTGCGTCAAATGTTCTCTTTGAACCTTCCTGACTGCTGTAAGTTACTTTAAATTTCTTACCATCTGCGCCGTAAAATAATATATCTCTCGCTTCCTTACTTAACTCCCCAATAGGTGTATCAACTGAAAAATCGTAGTAATCTGCTACTGATTTAACAACTTTTGATGTCCAGGAAATGTGTTCAAAAAGTCTCGTCCAAGGTAGAACACCACCTTCTGATATTGACAATCTTGGGTTTATAACTAAATCAGGATCAACTTTTAATTGACTCCCTATACCGTCGCAGGCAGGACAAGCTCCGTAAGGAGTGTTAAATGAAAAAGTTCTAGGCTCTAGCTCCGGTAATGATATATTACAAACAGGACAAGCGAAATTTTCAGAAAATAGATGGTCCTCAAATTTCTTTGGGTTTTGAGAAAAATCAAAAGATTCATCTTTTACTATTGTTAAAACAGCATTTCCTGAACTAATTCTTAAGGCAGTTTCTACAGACTGATATATTTCGGATTCAATTTCTTTCCTATCTTCTTCATTTCTAATCTTTTTCTGATTAATAGTGTGTCTGGATATAAGTGCGTCTATACTGTGTTTATTAGTTTTTATTAAATTAAAATCGTCAGAAAGTTCTCTGATTGTTCCATCGACTCTTGCTCTTAGAACTGCCTGTTTCTTTAGATTTTCAAATAAAGATGAAAACTCTCCTTTCCTGTCTTTTACCACAGGTGAAAATATTATGAAACGAACTCCTCTTTCACTTTTAAATTCAGGTTCGTTTTTAATAATTTCAAATATATTTTGAACAATTTCTTGAGAAGATTGGCGTTCTATTTCTCTTCCGCATTCCGGACAGTGTGGGTGTCCCACTCTTGCGTATAAAAGTCTTAAAAAATCGTAAACCTCGGTTATGGTTCCAACAGTAGATCTGGGATTTTTACTTGTTGTTTTTTGATCTATGGCAATAGCGGGAGATAAACCTTCAATTTTATCTACATCAGGTTTATCCATAACTCCTAAAAACTGTCTGGCATACGCGGACAGACTCTCCACATATCTTCTCTGACCTTCAGCGTAAATAGTATCCATTGCCAAAGAGGATTTTCCTGATCCGGAAACACCTGTAAAAATAACCATTTTATTTTTAGGGATATCTAAATCAACATTTTTTAGATTATGTTGACGGGCACCTCTAACTAGAATGTGTGAAATTGAATCTTTCATAACGTAAACATTGTACAAGATAAAGGTAGTTTATGTCTACGGGTTTTATTTGGGTTTAAAAATTTACTAATATAATTTTAAAATACTTGAAAATCAGTTTAGTCCCGATCTCTATCTTTCTTATTCTTTCCTCCATCCTTATCATTTTCCTTCTCTTTCTCCTTCTCTTTCTCCGGACAGAGACTGCTAGGAATCATAGTCCCTTTAATAAATACTTCCGAAATTCCACACCTGTCATCTTTTTTTACAAACACATTAGCAGGTCTTTCATATAATTCATTTGGCTTTTCTTTTAACATTTCTGTCATTATCTTATTCCAAATCGGAGCAGCTCCTGAAAGACCGGAGGCCAAACCTTGCCTCATCGGAGTACCGTCATTATTACCTACCCAAACTCCCACTACATAAGACGGGGTGTAACCTAATGTCCAGTTATCTTTAATGTTATTGGTTGTGCCTGTTTTTACAGCAATCTTATGTCCGGGAATTGAAAGGAAATTATTAACACCGAAAGCCGGGAGTCGGGCGTTTTGATCAGATAAAATATCCCACAATAAATAAGAAACTTCGGGAGATAATACTGTTTTTTTAGTATTTTCATTTTCGTAGATATCATATCCATTAGAATCTTTTATACTTATGTAGACCTCCGGTTCTTTATAAACACCTTGACGAGCTAAAGTTGCATAAACATTCGTATGGTCTAACAATCTCACTTCCTTTCCCCCGAGCGTTATCGAAAGTCCGTAAGATCCGTCTACCTCCCAATTGGTAAGACCCATCTCCCTTCCTTTTAAAACAATATTATCAACCCCAACAACATTGGCTACTTTTACAGCAGGAATATTGTATGAATTTGCTAAAGCTTGTCTTAACGTAACTTTTCCGTGATACTGTCCATCATAATTAACCGGAGTGTAATCTTTAGATCCTTTAAATTTATATGTAACTGGAGAGTCATCGATAATTGAAGCTGGAGTAAAACTACCTGATAAAGCTAATCCGTAAGTTACAGGTTTTATTGAAGAACCTGGTTGTCTCATTGCAGTAACTACATCATAAGCTCCCCAACCTTCTTTAAAATAATCTATAGAACCAACATACGCCAAAACCTCCGCATTTTTAACATCCATAACTACGGAAGCACCGTTAGAGAATCCTAAATATGAATTTTTATTTACTTCTTCAGTTACTATCGACTGAACTTTATCTTGAATATCGAGATCCAAAGTAGTGGTCACAGTAAGACCGCCGAACTCTACATATCTTCTTCCATATCTTTTTTCTAAATCTTTTCTAATATAATCAACAAAATGGGGTGCCCGGATATATCCATCGGTATCAGCAAAAACTAGTTCTTCGGAGATAGCTTTGTTAAACTCTTCTTTATTTATGTATCCTAAATTAAGCATTCTCTCCAAAACAAACCTCTGTCTTGATTTTGCAGTTTCAAGGTCTGTGGCAGGTGAGTAACTTGTGGGTGCGGTAGGAAGTCCTGCGAGCAAAGAAGCTTCTGCTAAGGATAATTCCCACACATCTTTATTAAAATATTTTTTGGAGGCGGTTTGTACTCCCCACGCTGTTCCGCCGTAAGGAATGTTGTTCAAATACATTTCAAATATATCTTTTTTTGAATATCTTGCTTCAACCAAAACAGCCAAAACGGCCTCCTTAATCTTTCTGGAAAAAGTTCTTTCAGGAGTGAGAAGTACATTTTTCACTAACTGTTGGGTTATCGTAGAACCACCTTGTAAACCATTCTCTTTTGATAAATTATTTTTAATTGCCCTGATTACACTATCAAAACGTATACCAAAATGGCTGTAAAATTTATCATCTTCAACTGCTAATGTAGCGTTTTTAACATACTCAGGAATCTCTTCAAAATTTACAGGGTGATAATTTTTATCAACGTAAATCTCGTACATTAGTTTTCCATTTCTATCCAAAATTACAGTCGATTTTTTGTTTGCCTCAATTACCAAAGATTCCGGAGAGGGTAATTCTTTAAACCATCTAATAATGGTAATTGGTAAGAAAATAAAAAAAATTGCAAATAAAATTCCAGACAGAAAAGACTTTCTTAAAAAAAGGTAGGTAAATATTTTTTTTGGAAAAAGGACTATATCTTTAATCAATCTGAATATCCAAAAGATTACCGATATTATTGTGTCTTTTATAAAAACAAAAAATGTAAAGAGCCGAGGTTTTTTATGTTTATCCTGATATTCTTTTGGAACTTTTTTACTTCTAATAAATAAAGAGGAAAAAATATTTTTTAATAGTGCTAAAAGTAATTTTAAAACATAAAGTATAGAATTTCCTGTAAATTCAACAAATTCTAAAAATTTATTCAGGTATTGCATAATTATTTATACGGGTGGAGTTAATGCCAATATATTATTAAAAATATAGGCAGTCAATAATATATAACCGACGTTAGCAAATATGTGAATAATAATTCGAATTTTCTCTACCTATAAGACTTAAAATCAAATAGATTTCTTAATTTCCCTTATCTTATCTCGAAGAGACGCAGCCTTTTCAAAATTCAATACTTCGGCCTCGTACCTCATCATATCTTCAAGCTTCTTAATTTCTTTTTTCAACTCTGTGGGAGGTAGTTGTTTATAATCTATTTCCTGCCAATCTTCCTTCTTTCCACCAATCTGTTCTTCAATAATCTCATCTATAAGTTTTTCTCTAAATGGTTTTACAATCTGTTTAGGAGAGATATTGTGCTCTCTATTGTATTCAATTTGAATGTTTCGTCTCCTTTCAACTTCTAAAATTGCTCTCTTCATACTGCCAGTGATATTATCAGCATACATCACAACCTCTCCTTGAACGTGCCTTGCCGCCCTCCCCATAGTTTGTATCAAAGAAGTTTCAGATCGTAAAAAGCCCTCCTTGTCAGCATCTAAAATTGCTACTAAACCAACTTCAGGTAAATCCAAACCTTCCCTAAGTAAATTTATTCCCACTAAAACATCGTACTCACCTTTTCTAAGATCATCCAAAATATCGGTTCTTTCCAAAGTATCAACATCAGAATGCAAATAAGTCACCTTCACTTTTTTCTCAGCAAAAAATGAGGATAGGTCTTCCGCCATTCTTTTTGTTAATGTAGTAACTAAAACTCGCTGACCTTCAGATACCTTTTTCTGAATTCTCAAAAGTAAATCGTTTACCTGCCCCTTTGTGGGAACAATAGTAATTTCCGGGTCCGTGATACCTGTAGGTCTTAACAAAAGTTCTACTACAGTTTTTTTAGATTGATCAAGCTCCCAGCTGTCGGGTGTTGCACTTACATAAACGGTGCTCCCTCTTCTTTTCATAAATTCATCAAAATTAAGAGGTCGGTTGTCTAAAGATGAAGGGAGCCTAAAACCATAATCTATTAAAGTTTGTTTTCTTGATCTGTCTCCGTTGAACATCCCTCGTATTTGCGGAACACTCATGTGTGACTCATCAATAATGGTAATAAAATCTTTCGGAAAGTACTCCATTAAAGAATAAGGTGCGTCACCAGGATTTCTCCCATCAAAATATCTGGAATAGTTTTCAATTCCTTTACAATAACCTATCTCCCTCATCATCTCCAAGTCGTATCTGGTTCGCTGTTCAAGTCTGTAAGCTTGAACTATTTTGTTCTCCTTTCTTAACTCAAAGAGACGTTTATCTAAGTCGCTCTCAATTTGTGCAAATGCTTGTTCCCTTGTTTCTTCTGTAGTCACATAGTGTTTTGCTGGAAAAATAACGGCAAAATCCTCTCTTAAATCTCTTTCTTTAACATATTTTTCTACGTTTTCTTTTGGAGTATTAGATCCGGTACCGTACTTCTCATAAGGAGTTTCATCTTTTTTAATAGAATCTCCTGTCAATGGATCAAAATGTGTAATTTTAACTAAAATATCGTTAAAAATTTCTAACCTTAACCCGAAATCCTGATAAGCAGGATAAACATCTATTACCTCACCGACTACCCTATAAGTACCTCTTTTAAAATCATAATCAGAACGCTCATAATAGGTTTGACCCAATCTTTTTAAAAGATCTGTTTTCCTAATTTTCATCCCAAGCCTTAATTCAATAGCAACTTTTCCGTATTCAACAGGAGAACCTAAGTTATAAATACATGAAACTGAAGAAACAACGATAACATCTTTCCTGGTCATTAAAGAAGTGGTCGCAGAAAGTCGAAGTTTATCGATTTTTTCATTTATTGCAGAATCCTTTTCTATGTAAGTATCTGTGGAAGGAATATAACTTTCGGGCTGATAGTAATCATAGTAGCTAACAAAATATTCAACTGCATTTTCAGGAAAAAAGTCTCTAAATTCTTGATAAAGCTGGGCGGCTAGGGTTTTATTGTGGGAAATTATCAAAGCAGGTTTATTCAAATTCTTTATAACATTTGCCATTACAAACGTCTTCCCGGAACCGGTTACTCCCAACAATACCTGATCCTTAGTACCAGATTGAATATTTTCAGTTAATTTTTCTATCGCCTGGGGTTGGTCGCCCGTAGGTTTAAACGGAGATACGAGTTTAAACATAGAATGATAATATCATAAAAAGCACTTGACATCTTCGGTTATTATTCGGTATTATAAAAATACGAAGAAAAACCGTAGTTATTTTTTAAAAGGATTAAAATGAGTCCCGTAACTATTTATAAAAAGCAGAAACAAATTTTAGATTTTATCTCACAGTATATTCAAGTTAATGGCTATTCCCCCACTCTCCAGGAAATTGCGGATGCCATGGGATTGTCATCGTTAGCTACGGTTCATGAACATCTTCAAGCTTTAGAAAAGAAAAATATTATAAAAAGATACGATGGGGCAGTAAGAGGCATAGAGGTAGTAGATAATTCGGTAAATGCAAGTCTCTCGGCTATAGAACTTCCTTTAATTGGTTATATTGCAGCAGGAGAGCCTATAGAAGCTATTGAAAACGAAATTACCACAGTAATGGTTTCCCCCGATATGGTTTCAAAAAGCAAGAGATGTTTTGTTCTTCAGGTAAAAGGATCATCTATGATAGACGAAGGTATTATGGATGGGGATTACGTCGTTTTAAAACAACAAGAAACAGCTGAAAACGGTCAAATTGTAGTTGCGTTGATAGACGAAGGTTTTGCTACCCTAAAGAAATTCTACAAAGAAAAAGACGATAAAATAAGGCTTCAACCTGCAAATGATGAAATGGAGCCAATTATTGTTGAAGCAAATCAGGTTAAAATTCAGGGAGTTGTAACAGGAATAGTTAGAAGATATAAAAATTAAAATTATTGAGTCTTGGGAAAAAACACCCTCTTTAAAATTCTTAAATAATTTGTGTAGATACCCTCTGTGATGTAGAATTTATGGGTTGTATGACCAGCTTAATTGCACCCATAATTACATATTTAGAAAAA
>CAZSDQ010000002.1:0-73840 GCA_964605725.1 uncultured Candidatus Saccharibacteria bacterium | reverse complement strand
CTAAAACTGAAAGCGGGAAAGATCTAGACAAATCTTTTTTCAATACCTTTTGGGTTGTTTATTTTTTGGGTGGGCCTCCCAGCTCGGCGGCCCCCTCCCTGTTAAATTTATTTTCTATAATCTAAATCCCGCTAGAAATTTAGATTTTAAGCATTATCAATCCCAACCAAAAATCTTAATTAATTCTGCAGAGCAGAATCAACCACCGGCTTCATATCCGCAAAGCTGTAAGCACCACTATACATTTTATCGTTAACAAAAAATCCAGGAGTACCACTAACACCTAAAGTTGTAGAAATATCGGTATCTTTTGTAAGTTGATCCTTGAATTCGTTTCCATCAAGACAAGATTTCATTGTTTTAGAGTTAACCGCTGAAGCTAAGAAGTCTGCCATTAAACCTGTTTTTGTCATATCGTTTTTAACTGTATCATTTATCAGAGAGTATCCTTTGCTACTAAATAAAAGTTCCTTTGCTTCCCAAAATTTTCCTTCCTTAAAAGCACAGTACAAGGCTTTCATAGCTACCTCACCGTTTCCATGACCGTTTCTGTAAATCATAGCAAATGCAGCATCACCACTTTCTACCAATTTTTTCATCTCTTTTCCTGGAGCAAGATAATTTCCTCCGTCTTCAACCATTTTAAATCTATCTCCTGCACCGTTATTTAATTCGTTGTTGTATCCTTCTGCAATCTGGCAATAAGGACAACTAGGATCTGAAACCTCTAGAAATATTACTTTTTTTGATGTATCTCCAAATTTTATTACTGAATCAGAGAATGACTTCTTTACTAACTCAATATCTACTACAGGTGCTTTAACAGCTTCCTGAGTTTTTTGATCATTCTGCTTCTCATCTTTTTTATTATTATCTCTACCCACGCCCGAAAAACCTATATAAAAACCTAAACCGACTAAACCTAACAGTATTAATATCTGCGTAGGGCTGAATTTTTTGTTTTCCATAATTACTCCTTTTAAAATTTATAGAGGAAATACTACCTTAATAACATTTCTAAATCAACACCATCAATCAATGGTTTCTCTTATCATATAAGTCTTTTTATCTGATGATTCAAAGTATGTTCTCATCATAAGTTCACCAAGCATTCCAAACATCACTGACTGTATTCCAACTATTATCAACAACACGGAAAGTGTTAAAAGCGGCCTGTTACCAATACTTTGACCTAATATCTTTAAGATAAACAAATAAAAAGCGAAAACTCCTCCAATTCCTGACAATATCAAACCTGTAAAACCAAAAAGTCTTCCGGGCATAGCCTTAAATGGTTTTCTTGCAAAGTAGAGCATGAAATAAAGGGTTAAAAGATCCAATATTACCTTCAATGTCCTTTTGTGCCCTTTATAGTAAGATTCCCCATATTCTCTATCTTTAAAATCAACATCAAACTCTACCATTCTTGGTGCGTAGATACTTACGTAGTCAGGTATAAAACGATGCATTTCGCCGTAGAGCTTTAAATTTTTAGCAATATCTTTTTTAAAACCCTTCATCCCCGAGCCTCTATCCATCATATCAACCTTTGAAATCTTCCCTATAATCATATTTGCCAACCCACTTTGCTTCGCTCGACCACTTTTTCCTGCACCCCATCTTTGCGCTCTGTTGGTATTTACAAAATCATACCCTTCGTCCAAAAAATCAATTACCTTGTTAATATTTTCCAAGGGGGTTTCAAGATCAGCAGAGACAGTAATAACATAATCTCCTTTTGCCATATCAAAACCTGCCATATAAGCACAGCTTTGACCAAAGTTTCCCATTAGATTTATGCCTTTAACTTCATCGTGCTCTTTTGCATATTTTTTGATAACTTCCCAAGTCCCGTCTTTACTCCCATCATTTACTGCAATAATTTCAAGGTTATATTTGTGGTTTTTAGCCAAATCAATAAGACCATCTAAGGTTTTCCCTATATTTCCTTCTTCGTTGTAACAAGGAATTACAATAGAAACCAGTTTCTTACCCGTTTCCGGCGAATTCGAATCTATATTTACTAATAAAGACTTATTTTTTTCCATATTTTATCTTTAAACCAATCTACTTCTTTTTTTAACCCCTCTTCGGGTGTGGTAGTCGGATTATACCCTAAAACTTCCCTCGCTTTTTTTATTGTAGCCCTAGTCTCAAGCTGATCCCCAAGTCTAGGTGGTTTTATATCATATATTGCTTTTTTCCCAAGATAATCTTCAACAATTTTCAAACCCTCCCCAACTGTAATCGCATCGTCAAAACCTAAATTGAAAATTTCTCCCACACATTTTTCATAATTATTTAAAATTGATACAAAACCATCAACGATATCCCCAACATAAGTGAAACTTCTTAGATGCTTCTCGCTTCCCTCATAAAACGGAAAAGGTCTGTCATTAAGAATTGAGTCTATGACTTTGGGATATAACTTATCAGGTCTTTCTCTTTCCCCATAAATTGAAAAAAGTCTTGTTGAGCAAGCAGGAAATCCAACATCTCTTTGGTATGCCAATAAAAGCTGTTCGGCAGCCAGTTTTGTAACCCCGTAATGAGAAGTTGGCTTAGGAGGTGTGTTTTCATCATCAGTGGCATTTTTACCGTAAACAGAAGAGGTTGATATATTTACAAATATTTTAAAGTTAGGAAGATTCTTTGTAGCTTGATACATGTTTTCAGTAGCTACAAGGTTATTTTTCATAAATGTAGAAAAAGGAGTTGATGCTGAAATACCTGGTTGTGCCGCAAAGTGAAAAACGGCTTCTACACCTTCAAAAACTGGGTCTATTACATCTTCAGAAATATCAAGTTCATGAATTTTCACACCTTTTTTTTCAAGGTCCGATGCATTAAGTCTTTTTAACTCTACGGAATAATAAGGAGTAAAATTATCAATTCCGACAACTTCGTGTCCTAAATCAACTAATCTTTCGGAGAGATGAGAACCTATAAATCCGGCAGCACCGGTAACAAGAATTTTCATATTTATATATTATACATCTCTTGGCTTTTTATTTAACTTGGTGATAGAATCTTAAAAAACTAGAGAAAGGAAGAGAAAAATAATGGCACGCGAAAATAACTCAGCGAGTACTGCAGAAGTTAGACGAGCTAAAAAACTAGAGCAAGAAGTATCTTCGATAATTGAAAGAACTAAACAGAGGGAGGGCAAATTAGGTTACTATAATCTTTATAATGAACAAATGAGATCTCTAACAGAGGTGCTGTTATTACTCTGGAGCCTAGGGTTAATTAAAGATTATACATATCCCACATTGTCTTGGAAATCAAAATATCGGGTTAATATTTTTATGAAACTCATACTGAGTTTTTTAGAAGCTGACGAAGAAAATAACACCAAAGAAAAGAGGTAAAAATGACAGAACGTTATTCTAATCAGAGAAGCTTTGAGGATATTAAAAAGATTTTGGTTGAGTTAAAAACCCTAAACGTAGGAATCCGTAGCAATGAAGTCCAAAAACTATTGGATAATCTAAACACTCTTGTAGAAGGAATAGCAGAAGATGAAATTCTTCGCAATGAAAATCTTGCAGACAATGTTAGGTTGTTCGTCAAAGGGTTGGTCGAGATCCTACACAACCTGGGTACAATTGAAACCAACAATTTTTACTCTTTACCGTGGGAAATGAGAAAAGATATCAATGCTTTAATAAATGATATTTTTGGAATCGAATGTATCTTTAAAGATTATCGTCCAAAACAACACACAAAAGAAAAAAAATAAAAAAAACAAAGAACCCATTAATGCCCGATGGGTTCTTTTCTTTTTGGCTCGCTTATATTAGGTTCTTTACCATACTCAGGATAATACATATCGTTTAAATTTTTCTTAGCTGTAAGCCAGTTAAAAACATTAGCAACTGTTACCCCAACCTTTAAACCTGTAAAGGAACCAGGCCCCAGCATTGGTACAAACTCCGAAATATCTTTTAAATCAAAGTTATTTCTTTTCAACAAATCTTTTATGGCCCCAACAACATCTATACTACCTTCAACTAAATCTAACTTCTTTTCTGTATCTCCAACACACTCCAAAAGACTAACTTTTTTCATGTCTCTTTGAGACGAATCAATGTAAATTTTCAATTGTGATTTTTCTTGTATTTTCATCTATATACTCAAAATAAATTTTTACCGAATTTTTAGGCAATATATTTTCAATTATTTCTGGCCATTCTATCAAAGTTAAAGAATCCGAATCTGTTAACATCTCTTCAATCCCAATATCCTTGGCTTCGTTTTCACTAGTTAGTCTGTAAAGATCTACGTGATTTACATAACCGTATTTTCGAGCTACCACAAAGGTTGGGCTTTGAACCCTATTATTTAAACCCAATGCTTCAACAAAGTATCTGGTAAAAGTTGTTTTACCACTTCCAAGATTTCCATACAAAGCTAAAACAGATCCCTTATGTACTTTACCAGCTAATTCAATAGCAAGTCTTTTAGTTTCTTCGGTAGATTTGGTAATACTTTCCATAAAAATATTCCCGAAACTGATGCCCCCAGAACATCAATAAATACATCACTAATACTGGAAGATCTATCGACGGTAAATGACTGATGATACTCATCAAAAATTGCATACAGAAGCGAAAGCAATATAGAAAGAGGTATGTTTTTTGTAGCTTTAAAATAGGAAACACAGAGAATCATAAACATTATTACATGACCAATTTTTTGTACAGACTCTGTATTTGCCACAGTGGAATTAACCACCTCCCCAGGCTGGGAAGAAAGTATAAAAATTATAGTCATCACCACTAAAGCCGGGAGCCAGTTAATAATTTTTTTCACTATGGTATTTTACCATTTACACCATAAGTTCGGGACTCAATATCAATTCTTTTAACACTGTTTTTACTCTTCCTGAAACCTAAATTAAAGAAAATTAAAAATTCAAAAAATACTAAAAGATAAAAATAATCTTCCGTGATTTTTTCATATAATTTTTTATAAATACTTTCTCTACTAGAATCTTTTAAAAATACACCATCTAAAGTTTCTTCTTGGACGCCCTCACCTTCGTTTTTTAATACTAAATCCCCCTTAATTTTTTTATTTAAATCCTCCAGATATTTTTCATACACTTTTTTGGACCAAACATACTTTTTAGGAGTTATGTAAACCTGACCATTAGATAAATTTAATATTTCAAAATATAGTTCGGTTTTCTCTGTCCCAAAACCTTTTATTCTTATTAACATTTCTTTTTGTATATCAGGAAGGTCAGACACTAATGAAAAAGACGAAACCCACAAATTATTTTCCGGATTAAATACTTCTATAATTCCATTTTCTATAAAAGGTTTAACCAAAAATAATTTTTCATCGTAACCTTCCAGCTTATACTTAAAATTGACCACCGTTTCTTTATTTTCATCTATAAGATATCTATTTAATGAAAAGTCAAAGTAGTTATTTTCAGCAATACACAATATTCTGTAGAATACTATTAGAGCAATAAATATCATCTTCCTCACAAATTGATTCTAGGATAAAAAATAAAGATCAAAAGATGCAAATTTCTATTTTTAGTAGGATATTCTATTTAAAAACAACAGCACTGTAGATAGATGATTTTTGATAATAATCCGAAAACTTCAGATCAGGCCCGTACCAAGGATCATACATAATATAATCGCTACCTGATTTTTTAGAAAGTACAACAAAATGTGTACCATAAGGACCTGCGTAAACACCTACAATAACAGGCCGTTTCTCTAACTCATCACTTATGGAAGATGCGGTAATAGCTTTGTAACTCTTTCCGGGAGGTGCTTTCCAAGGTATAAGCATCATTGCAGTATTTGAAAAAAACCTGCTATCATCTTTTGCTATGTCACCCGGAGAAATGTTATTTCCATAATATCTGTTATACATAGCGACGCTTGTAATCAAACACCCCACCTCAAAAACTGTATAGTTTGAATTTCCTATTTTTTGATTAGCCCATCTTGCATCCCTTTGGGACAAATACCAACCTTCCTTTCCCGAACCAAATTCGTTACTTCCGATGATTCCTCCTCCAGCGCTCTGAACGAATCCTGCAAAAGAAGCAAGCTCCTTCTCTGCTTCAGCCAACAATTCCTGATATTTTGCTTCGTCGTTTTGAGTATCGGCCAATAACTTCTCTTTTGCTTCTTTTTGACTATCGAGGCTTCTTTGATAACTATCCAAATTCGCCTTTTCAATCTGAAGCTTGTTTTTTAGCTCTTCCTGCTCTATCTTTTTATTTTGAAAAATATCCTTCTGCTGCTCAAAACTCGTTCTTGTTTCCGCCATCTGGTCGATTAATTTATTATCATTTTCCTCTAAAGCTCTTAAGTACTCTGTCTTTTTTACTAAAGAGTTTAAAGTATTACTTCCAAATAAAAGCATCAACATACTGTTTCCTCTATCCTTGTATCTTTCTCTCATTCTTGAACCTAAAATCATTTCTTGATATTCAATTGATTTAACTAGCTTGTCTATTCTTATACCAAGGTTTTCTATGCCCTCTGATAGTTCTTTAATCCTATCTTCCGTTTTTACAATGTTGGCAATGGAGCTTTGTATTTTTAATTGAGTAAGACCAATCTGACTGTCCATATAATCAATCTCATTTTGTAAAGTATTAGCCTTTCCACGTAAATCACTAATCTTTTTCTCATATTTTTCGATTTTTTCCTGAATATCTTGAATCTCTTCCTCATCCTCGTCAGAAATTTCCTCTTGAGCAAAAGAAGGAATATTGAAAGGTAGCAAAAAAGCAAAAATTACAGCTATTACTAAGAAAAAATGTTTTTTGATTTTCATAGGCCTTTTAATATTTTAAATATTTCTTGACCGCAGCCTTGCTTCCGAAGTATCCCAAAACAAATCCGGACAGGATGAGAATAAAGGCTAAAATCAAGGAAAATATAACAGGATTCATGAACACTTTAGGTAGAAAACCAAAGGACAAACCCCTGGAAAATACACCTAACTTACTTTCAACAAAACCCAAAATAAAGACTATAATCGACGCTAAAAAGGCTGATATTGTACTAAAAAACACACCTTGATACATAAACGGTTTGGTTATGTAAGAATCCTTAGCTCCAACTAATCTCATTACCTCAAGTTCCTGGCCACGTGAGTTTATTGCTGTCCTTAAAGAAGAAATAATTACCGAATATGAAATTAGGAAAAACACGACCACTAATATAAAACCAACTATATACACAGTGTTACTAACCGATTTAAATTTTTGGATAACATCTTTATAGAACCTGACCTCCTCGACACCGTCCTTTGACTGAAGTTCATTTGTAAGTCCATCGAGATCGGTAATTTTCTTTGTCTTAATCTCCAAGCTGGCTGGCAGTACACTTGCAGAAATTGATTCCAATAAAACCGGTTGATCTTGATTTATATCTTTGAAAATCTTCAGAGCTTCCTCTTTAGAGATATAGGTTACTTCAGATATTCTTTCGTCTGAAAGTAAACTATCTTTAAAAGGAATTATCTTATCTTCTCCGAACTCATCTTTAAAAAATACGGTAATCTGGGCTTGATCTTCTAAATATTTCAACATTGTTTGTGACAACACTACCACCTCAATAAAAATCCCAAGGAGCAGGAAGGTCACTCCCATAACTAAAATATTAGAGATCGTCATTAATCTTTCTTTCTGTATATAGTTTTTTAATATGTTCCAAACTTTAGGCACGATATTTACCTCCCTTTTTATCAGATACTAGCTTACCCTTTTGAATTTTTATAACTCTTTTAGTCAATTTATCAACAATTCTTTGATCGTGTGTTGCCATAATAACAGTGGTTCCCAAGGAGTTAATTTTTTCTAATAACTCCACTATCTCGTCTGAGACATCAGGATCAATCATTCCGGTAGCTTCATCAGCAATTAAAACATCGGGCTCGTGAGCTAAAGCTCGGGCGATTGCAACTCTTTGTTTTTCACCTCCCGATAATTCTTGAGGGTAGTATGAAGAATGGTCTAAAAGACCTACCAGACTTAAAACATTTGGAACGACGCTTTTAATTTCCTGTTCGTCTGAATCCACCACTTCTAATGAAACAGCAACATTATCATAAACCGTCTTAGAATTGAGAAGTTTATAATCCTGATAAACCACACCTATTTTTCTTCTGTAATCGGGCATCTCTTCGGGTTTAATGTTTGAGATATCTTGGTTATTAAAAACAACTTGACCCTCTTCAGGTTTTTCCTCTCGAGTCAGTAGTTTAATAATTGTTGATTTCCCCGCTCCCGAAGGCCCGATTATAAAAATAAACTCTCCTTTTTCAATTGAAAAAGACACATCATCCAAAACTTTATTTCCAGAAATATATTCTTTAGTAACATTTTTAAATTCAATTTGAGACATTGTTTATTATTACCTCCTCAACCAAAAGAACGGGAGTTTTCCCATCCTTCAGTGTACTTAAAGTACCAATTACTTTAACGTACAAACCTTCGGAAATTTCTAATTTATTATCCTTTGCAGATAATAAGTAAATATCTTTACCAGAACCATCAGTAAGAGAATACGATATTTCGTCTATTGGGTACATTTCAGGATTTACATAAGTAATTTTTCCCGAAGCTTCTGTTTTTTCAGGTTTTGGTAAGTTTCCTGAATATGTCTTCACAGGTGCTTCATCTTGATTTAATTTTGGTGACATAAGATATCCAATTGAAAGACCTACTATGGTAAAAGAGACAAAAATGGCCAAAAGCATATAAACGAGCCTTTTGCCCTTAATAGCTTCCATTTTGTCGTAAGTATTTTTGAGCAAGTTAGACATATTTATAACAATTATATATTACATTTAAAAAAATATGTATAAGCCAGTAAAATTTATAACTGAAGTCCCTTACACAGATTTTTCTACACTATATTTATTTTGTAAATCCTTAAAAACTCTACTACCGATAGAAATTGTATTTAACACTAAGTCCACAGCTCCCTCCATCTACAACAGTGTTAAGAGAATTTTACACGGGTGCGGAATTGATATAGCTCATATAAAAATTTATCACTGCTATTGTAGTAATTATTACGCTTATCTTACATTGAGAAAAGACGGCAGGGAATTTGACTTTAATATTGGAATAAAAGATGCGTTAGAAATCTCAAAAGAGACAGCTATTCCAATCTTTGTCAAAGATAAAATATTGGAAAATTATGGAATAAAAATTACTAAAGATTTAATAATTAAAAGTCTTAAAGATTCGGATTAATTAGAATTAATTTGACAGATAGTTTGAAATATTTTGTTCGTGTTCTCTTAGGCTAACAGCGTATCTCATTACTCCGTCTTTTCCGGTTAAATAGTAGTAATAAGGAGTTTTCTCATAATTTATAACTGCAGATAGTGACGATAAACTAAAACTTGAGATGGGAGTCGGGGGGAGACCAACTACAGCTCGGGTGTTATAAGGATTTTCTGTGTCTAATTCCTCACGGGTTAGATTATGAGGCCACCAGTCAACATCGTACACATCTTCTAAGGTGGGAATGCAGGGTGTGTCACTTCCATCTCCACCGCAAAGTCTTTTATAAACAACACTATATTGAGTTGTAGCATCAACATCTAGCTTCATACCTTCTCTCCATCTTTTTATTAAAATACCAGCAACAACAGGAGCATCTTCGGGGTTAGATACCTCTCTTTCAACCATAGAAGCGAAAATTACTGCTTCTTGTTTTGATAAACCGACTTTATCCAAATCTTCACCTTTAAGGATACTTGCAGTCTTCTTATCAAAAGTATCTCTTAGCTTATTAAAAACTTCCTCCTCTTCTGCATCTAAATTAAAAAAATAGGTATCGGGGAAAAGATAACCTTCATATGGTTTGGCAATTTCCATAAAATCCTGGTAGTTAAAATTCTTAAGTTTTTGTGAAGCATAGATTGCGAATTGTTCCAATCTCCAACCTTCTAAAAATGTCAAAGATATGTCGTTTCTCCCATTTTTTAACATATCAACTAAAGTTACCAACGAGGTACCCGCTGGAATTTTGTATGTACCAGCTTGAATGTTTGTATCGGACCTATTCAAAAAGACATAAAAAATAAAGAGAAATTCAGAATTTATCGCCTCTTTTTCATAAAGCATTTGGGCTATTTCAAAAACATCATCTCCCGATCCTATTTCAAAATTAGCTTCTTTTGCTGTTTGGGAAGGTCTGTGAACAGCGCTCTTATAATAAATGAGAGACATCAGAGGTATAAAGAAAAGGAATAAAAATAATAGAAAAAACACTACTAATTTTTTCTTTTTAGGTGTTAACACGTGATATTTTTCCGGATCCAAATCTTCAGCCATGCAAGTATTTTAGCATACAAAAAGCGTCCGGAGAAAAATCTAAAACCGGACGCCTATCATGAAAATCTATTAAAAGCTTTCGAAAACTTCAATTTTAATACTGTGTCCAATTTCATTTTGTAAAGCAGACAAAGTATTCTTCAGATCATCAACCCAATAATTACCCAACCTGTAAACCCAAAGATCCACTTCTTGAAGCTGGTTGCGAATAATTATTGATCCAATAGACAGAAAGCGAAGAAAACCAGGCTTGGTAATCGAGTAGGTTAAAATTTTAAAACTATCCTGATACTCCTTGCCCAGTATTAACCCCTTCAAAGCTAAGGATGTCCGCAGACACTCTTCGAGAATAAGTTCCTCGGTAGGTCTAAAAACATTTTCTTGATTACGTTTTTTTCTTTTAAAAAGAAGGTTTACCATTTATTCTATCCTTTCTAAGATTTTTCTAGCATTCTATCACAGTTTTAACAAAACAAAAAAAGGTAGAAAATGTTATAATAACGGCACGGGAAGCTGACTGATCGCTTTTATGAAAGGTGTGAACCCGGATTAGAAGAGGAAAGTCCAGACTGCACAGAGCAAGGGGACGGAGGGTAACCTCCGACGCGTAATCGCTGGTGTTTCATTAATGAAAATTAATGGAAACGGATGGTGAATTAACATCTTCCGAGAGCAACAGAGACGAGCTTTTTCCGTAAGCTTAAGCACGGAAAAGATATGAAACGGGCAATCCCACCCTGCAGAAACCCACGAACGTACCGCTTTGAGTCGGCTCGGCAAGGTACAAAGATGGGGCGTAGATAGATGATCGGATAATACAGAATCTGGCTTATAGGCTTCCCGTGCCTATTTATATTAATTGTTTGTCCCGAAAAATTTCTTCAAGATAGTTGAGGCTATCATTGTTACCGGAACAGCGCACACAGCCCCAATTATTCCAAAAAAATTTGCCCCTACAAGTAAAGCAAGCAAAATAACAAGGGGTCTAAATCCGGAAACCTTACCCATAATCTTTGGAACAAGTAAGTTGTTTTCCAACTGCTGAATTATCACAAAAAGAGACACTACTCCGATACCTTTTATAGGACTGTCTGTAAAACCTATTAAACCGGCTACTATAGCAGATAGAACAGGACCAACGTTCGGAATAGCTTCAAAAATACCTGACAATAAACCCAAACCAACAGAATATCTAACTCCTAAAATAGAAAGACCAATAAAACTTGCTACTCCAATTACCAGCATTAAAAGTAATTGACCTTTTATCCAAGCCCCGACATTTTTTTCGATATCTTCTATAGTCTCTTGTACTATATCCTCATTATTCTTAGGAAAAAGAGAAATAAAACCCTTTTTGATATTTTCCCAATCCAATGACATGTAAATTGATATGACAAGAACACTCAAGAAAGTGGCAAAATTTGAAAAAATTGAAAATGTTGCATTTATTACTCCAGTAGATATTTTAGACGTATCGGGAATCATATTCGGAACGGATGACTGCCACTCCTGCGGAATTTTAACATTTTGAAGCATGTAAGGGATGCTAACAATCATTTTTTGAAGCTCTGTAATTAAAGGAGGAACAACAAATGTGAGAACTCCTAATATTATTAAAACAAACAGAGAATAAGAAATTAAGACCGCAAGTCCTCTGGATATTCTTTTATTGAATAGAAAACCTCTCATGAAATACCTCACAGGTTGTTCCATAGATATAACCAGCAATGTTGATAATAAAAGTATTCCTATGATTGGCCCTAATCTGTAAATTACAAAAAGACCTAAGATTGTCAGCAGAAAAAGAATTATAGTTTTAATTGATATTACTATTTGTTTATCCATTTATAAGTTCTCCTTTATTCTATTGTATATTATTTCTTTAAAATCGTCCTTAGTAATATCAAACCACTCTATTAAGTTATTTTTCTTAAACCAAGTCTGTTGCCTTCTTATATAGGAATGTAGGTTGAATTTGGTTTTCTGTATAGCTTCCGATTTTTTTAAATTTCCCTCTATGTAATCAAAAACCTCTTTGTAAACTATACCTTTAATCTTAGAGCTGTCTCCGTAACCCATTTCCACTAGTGATTTTACCTCATCTATCAAACCACCATCCCAAATTTCATCTACCCAATTATCAACTCTTTTATATAAATAGTCTCTATCTCCTGTTAAACCTATATAGGTAAATTTTGCATCATCAAGATAGGGAAGTTGTTCGTTTCTAACATCTATAGATAATTCTTTTTCGATTGCCCTAATTAACCTAACTTTATTTTTTTGATCAATGTTTTGGAAAGCTTTTTCATTAAGCGCTTTCAACTTGGTTTGTAAATCGGACAAACTTAATTTTTCTAAGGAATCTCTAAGATTTAAATCAGGCAAAACTTTCGAAGGTTTCATCTTTCCGGTAAAAAGGTCAACGTAAAAACCCGTACCGCCAACTAAAAATACTGTTTTTCCTTTTTCTAATATTTCCTTAGCCTTTTTTAAAGAGTAATCAGCAAAATCATATCCTGAAAAAAAATCATCTGGACTCACAAGGTCGTATCCCCAAACCTTTACATCGTTAAGTTCCCAATGATCTGTATATTTTTTAAGATTTATATCTGATTTTACAGGTACTTTTCCCGTACCAATATCCATAAACTTACACACCTGTCTGGAATCTGCGGAGATAATTTCCCCGTCAAATATTTTGCATAAATCAAGTGCTATAGATGTTTTACCCGAAGATGTAGGACCTAAGATAATAAAAATTTTTGAATTTTTGCTCATACTTTTTTATTCAGAACTGACCCATCGAGAATGTGAATAATTACTTTTTACTTTTGGTTTGTTTTTTCGCCATGCTTTCGTTAGATACATATGTCTCCATTTCTTCTCCTTTAAGGGAACATCATCTTTTAAGTTTATCTCTGCAAAGGTACCTTTTCTTGAAGAATACATCGAAATAAAAGCGACAGAAAACTTTACTTTTTCAATCAATTTAACAGTATCCATAAATTGCTCTCTGGTTTCTCCAGGAAAACCGACAATAATATCCGTACCTATTTCAATACCGGGTCTTACCTTCCTAATCCGTTCAACTAAATTTACAAACTCTTCAGAAGTATGTCTTCTATTCATCGCCTTTAAAATCTTATTGTTCCCTGATTGAACAGCTATGTGAACATAATTGGAAATCTTAGGAAGTTTTAAAACATCAACTAAATCTTGTGTGAAATCAAAAGGATTGGATGAAATAAAATCAATATTATTTATTTCTTTGATATTATGAATTTCTCTCAATAATTGAGCAAAAGGTAGCTTACTTTGTTTTTTATTATCTGTATCTTTGCGTCCCGCGGACCTGACTTTAAACTTCTCCTCCATACTCAACCCCCAAGAATTAACGTTCTGACCGCAAAAAGTAAAATCACAAACACCTTTTTCTACAAGGCACTTTATTTCTTCAAGTATTTCTTTTTTACTTCTGGAAATCTCACAACCTCGCGAGTAAGGTACAACACAATAAGAACAAAAATTATCACATCCATAGGAAACATTTACGTAGGCATGGTTCTTGTCTCTCTGTCGTCTTTTCAAACCTTTTTTATCAAAAACTAAATCTTTTGATATTAAATTTAATTCCCTAAGTACAGTTAAAAAACTTTTAATATCTGATGGAGGGAAATAACCATCAAAATCCTTTGTTTTCATTTTTAATTGTTTTTCGGAAAACCTTTTTCTATCTCCGGTGACACTTCCGACCATACATCCGGTTAACACCACTTTAGCCCGGGCTTTAGGATTATTTTTTATCATCTTCCCGATTCCGTAAACTTTATCCTCACTTTTTTGTCTGACGGAACAAGAGTTTATAACCAAGATATCGGCATTTTTCAAAGCGTATTCAATCTCTTCGGTCTCATTACGTCCTTTCTTTTTTAGTTCAGAAAAACCCAAATCCTCAAGTAATCCCGCAATATAATCGGAGTCAACTTCATTAGCATAACAGCCAAATGTTTTTGTATAATATTTCTTTGATTTTCGAAGTCGGAGAACCATTTTAATTATCTAATTAGAGTACCGTTGCTTACATCTTTTTCTAAATGGAATATTACAGGCTTATCTTCAAAATCTGCAGCTAAAATCATTCCTTGAGACTCATTTCCCATAATTTTCCTGGGTTCAATATTAACCACAAACGGAAGTTTTTTTCCGACCAAATCTGCAGGAGTGTAATTAGATTTAATTCCCGCCAGTATTTGTCTTTTACCCATATCCCCAAAATCTACCTGCATTTTTATTAGCTTATCGGAACCTTCAATTTCCTCGGCACTCTCTACATAACCAATTCTCATGTCCACTTTTGAAAAATCATCAAATTTTATTAACGGTTTTTGTTCGTTCATATTGTTGACTATACCGCAATTATCTTATAAACTCCACCTGTAATTAAGGAGTAATAATTATGCCGAAAACAAAAAGAACATGGCAGCCTAAAAAAAGAAAAAGAATAAAAAAGCACGGATTTATGGAAAGAATGTCCACACCGGGCGGTAAAAATGTTATTAAAAGAAGAATGGCTAAAGGAAGAAAAAAACTTGTTGTCTCGAAGAGAAGTAAAGTAGACCATAAAAGATAAACCGCTCTTTAAACCTTCTAATGCTTAAAAAGGAAAATAGACTATCTTCTAATTTTGAATTTAACGTTACCAGAAAATACGGTAAGTATTACAAAGGTAAATATTTTCATATTTATTTTCTTAAGCCAAAAAATTACGAGGGACCAACAAAAGCCGGGGTGGTGGTTTCCAATAAATTTGATAAAAGAGCTGTTGTAAGAAATAGAATAAAAAGAATATTTAGGGATATAATTAGAAAAAATTTTGAATCAGTTAGTGATAAAGGTTTATGGGTAGTTATTCATCCCAAAACTGCCTGTACTAATGTCGAATATGAAGAAATTAGCTCTGAATTTAATAAAATTTTACAAGAAGCATCTTTCTCTTGATAACAAAGGGTTTAAAGTGTGCAGGTACACCCCAACCTGCTCTGAATATACTTATCAAGCGATTGAAAAATACGGAGTTTTAAAAGGAAGCTTGATGGGATTTGGTAGAATACTAAGATGCAATCCTTTTTCTAAGGGTGGGCACGATCCTGTGAAGTAAATTAGAAAGATATTTAAATAATTATGTGGAATACAATATTAATAAATCCGATATTTAATCTACTCATAGTTTTGTACAGGATATTCGGCAACCTCGGTGTTTCAATAATCTTGTTCACAATAATTGCTAAGGCTGCCCTAATCCCAGCTACAATGCCTTCTATAAAGATGGCAAAAAAGCAAAGGGACATTCAACCTGAATTAGAGAAAATAAAACAAAAATTCAAATATGATAAGAAAAAACAAGCCGAGCTTCAGATGGATCTTTTCAAGAAACACGGAATTAACCCCGGTGCGGGCTGTATAACAACCTTAATTACATTTGTTCTAATGATTGCTATTTACAGGTCTTTGACGACTTTGACAACTGCGAGCGATCTAGTGGCTCTAAACAGTAGAATTTATATAGATTCTTTTAAATTTGCACACGATGAAGCACTTGCTACAAAATTTTTACATTTAAATTTAACAAAACCTGATCCTTATTTGATACTGACAATCCTTACTGTAGTGGCTCAATTTGTTGCCACAAAAATGATGTCTCCTTTCACAAAAGTTTCAAATAAAGCTGTAAAACAAACACCCGGACAGGCAGACGATATGATGCAAGCGATGCAGAAGCAAAACCAATACATCATGCCCTTAATGTTTTTCATATTCGGTATCACTTTGCCGTCGGGAGTTATGCTCTATATCTTCATATCAACAGTGTTTCAGATTGGACAAACTTATTTCTTCTCAGGCTGGGGTGGTTTAAAACCCTTTATTAATAAGTTGAAATCTGGTAAAAAGAGTTCGTAGTTATTCTGCTAACTTACCTTAATTACTAATTAATATGGATACAAAAGAACTAATTAAGAAAAAAATGAATAAAATTTTTCAGTATATTGGCATTAAGCCTGAACTTTCCGTCGAAGAAATTGAGGAAAATAATTTTAATGTTACTGTTTCAGGGGATGATTTAAATTTTTTAATTGGCTTTAGGGGACAATCTTTAGATGGATTACAAAATATTTTAAGGTTAATGATATACAGAGAAACTCAAATACAACCTTTAATTACTTTAGATATCAATGATTACAAAAGTAGAAAAACCGAAAAAATTCAGGACATGGCCAAAACCTTCATTGACAAAGTCAGGTTTTTTCAAAAAGATGTGGAGATGCCAAGAATGAGTCCCTGGGAGAGAAGACAAATTCATGTTCTAGTTTCTGAATACGATGATATAGAATCGGAAAGCACGGGCGAAGGAGAGGATAGAAGAGTTGTATTAAAACCAAAAAAATTAAATAAAGGTAAAAAGGAATAAATATAAAAAATGAAATTTTCTTTCCTGCAGGAAAATCTTTCTAAAGGTCTACAGACCATAATGCACGCCATACCGGCTAAAAGTTCTTTGCCTATTTTATCAAATGTTTTAATAGAAACCGATAAGGGAAGAATAAAACTGTCGGCGACAAATTTGGAAACCGCTATAACTACATATGTAGGTGCATCCATTGAAGAGGAAGGTTCTATTACAGTTCCGGCAAGATTATTAAAAGATTTTATATCTAATCTGTCGCCCGGTACCATTAACGCAACTGTCAAAGATGAGATACTCGTTGTAAATTCAAAATCTACAAAATCCAAATTTAACGGAAGCAGTGCAAAAGATTTTCCTGAATTACCGTCTTTTCCTAAAAATGCTAAAGGTTTATCTATAGATCCCGGATTATTAAACAGTGTGGTTGGGGTTGTAGCTTTTGCCTCCGGAGTAGATACCAGCAGACCAATATTTACAGGAATTTATATGGACTACTCGAAAGAGAAGCTAACAATAACATCAACGGATGGTTTTAGACTATCGGAAAAAAATATTAAAATTAAAGGTGAGATTAGCGACTTTAAGGTTGTAATACCGGCCAAAACACTCCTTGAGGTAGCTAAAATATTTTCAACTTCTTCGGAACCAATTGAGTTTACATTAAACCAAGATGAAAACTTAGGGTTGTTTAGAGCGGAAGATACTTTAATTGCCACTAGAGTGCTTGATGGAGACTATCCTGATTATAAAAAGATAATACCGACTGAACACGTAGTCAAAGCAAATTTTTCAACTTTGGAATTTACAGAGGCGGTTAGGTTAACTGACATCTTTGCAAAGGAGGGGAACAGTACTATCAAAGTTAGATTTGATCCTGAAGGAAAAATTAAAATCACATCACTTTCAGAAGAGACTGGCCAGCACGAAAGCAATCTAAATGCTGAAGTTGAAGGGGAGCTTGTAGAAATTGCATTCAACTCGAAGTATCTTTTAGATTTCTTGGGAAATGTGAAATCAGAAAATATTGAATTTAAATCTAACGGCAACTTATCACCCTGTACATTTGTACCGGACGGGATTAAAGACTTCATCCATATTATTATGCCGATGCAAATCTAGTCTTTATTGTTGGATTGTTGGGTTATTCTGAATCGGCGGCTGGTTATTAATCATTGGTTTGTTTCTTTTCATCTCCTCTACAGAGTCCATAATCTCATTTGCAGATGGAGCGTTATCTAAGAAACTATCCTCGTCCTGTAACATCCTTTTCCTTAACTCAATGACTTTATTGTCGAGGATATTTTTAGGTTTTTGTGCAGATGGTTGAGACTGTTGATTATTTTGATTAATAACCTGCGTAGGTGTAGGAACAGGTGAAGGTGTAAGTGTGGGCGCTGGAGTAGGCTTAGAAACAGAGACATTTTCAGGAGCAGGTGCAGATTTAAAAGTAGGTGCGGGATTGTTAGTTATTCCAGCATCAAAAGTCTGATTTTTTTTATTCAAATCTATAACAATAGGCTTCTGATCTTTTTGAAGATTAGTCTCGTTCATAGGTTTCTGAACAGTTTTCTGAGGCTCCGGAACAACTTTGTCAACAATTTTGGATTTTATTGTTAAATCACTTTTTGGCTCCAGTACAGGTTTAGTTTCAATTGGTACCGTTTTATTAACTTCAGAATTTATATTTTCATTCTCATAATTTTTGATAGATTTAAATTCCTGTTTAGTTTCCCCTAATTCATCAAATGTTGTGTACTTGTCCATCGGTTCAGGAGCTTTATAAGGTTTATACTCCATTCTAAGTTCCTCTTTCCTTGCCAAATCCAACTGTCCTTTTTTCTCTTCAAGTCGTCTTTCTTCTTTTAATTTTAAAACTTCCTCGGGATTTGTAGTTATAAGCTTATGTTCTGATTCCGAAGCCATAACCTTTATAGCTACGTGATTGGATCCAGCGAAAAACAGACCCTCCCCAACACCCGCTGATAGTAAAAATCTTTTCTCTCCTTCAGAAAGATAGAATGTTTCAACAACTTTATCTATGGCTGCGGGATGCTGTTTAAATAACATCTGAATAGATGAGTTTGTAACTACAGCTTTCCCATATTCGGATGTCAAAAAGTCATCTACATCCTGAGATATAGTAGTCAAACCTAAATAATATTTTCTGGCTCTTTTAGCTATACCGTATATAAATCTTGCACTATCGGGATTTTGCATTAAATACCAAGCCTCCTCTACTATCAATATTCTTTTCCTTAAATCCCTCCTAATAGTAGTCCAGACGAAATCCAATATCATATAAAAAGCAATTGGTCTTAATGCATCCTCAAGGTTCTTAGTTGAAAACACCGTCATACTACTTTCCAGATTTATATTTGACTGCGAATCAAAAATCCCTGCCATTGAACCTTTAATGAATTTCTCTAATCTATCAGCCATAGTTTTAGATTCAGGCTCACTACCACCCAATAAAACCTTGTATAAATCCTCCATTACAGGTGGTTCTTTACTACTTTGTGTATCAGGATCTGTGGTGATACCCTTCATTCTGTAAGTCTCAATTAAAGCTCGGTCGAGAATCGCCTCCTCGGTTGAATTTAGCTGACCCATCATTAATTTTAGTAAAGTTACCAAGGAAATAAGTTTCTGACCCAATTCGTTCTCCCCTTCAGTAGCAATTCCGGAAAGATCAAATGGGTTTATTTTATGTTTAGAATTAGCCGAAAAACCAATATAATTTCCGCCAACAACTTCGCAAAGATTATAGTACTCTTCTTCCGGATCAATTATCATCACGTGCGCACCAAATACTAAGTGTCTTAAAGCCTCCAATTTCACGAAGTAAGATTTTCCAGCACCGGATTTAGCAAATACAACTGAATTAGCGTTTTCCATCGAGAAACGGTCAAATATTACTAGTGATCCATTATGTTTATTTATTCCATACATTATCCCTTCTTCCATAGTTAAATCAGATGACGTAAAAGGAAACGTAGTTGCTAAACTTGTCGTATCCATATTTCTTGTAACCATCAATCTGTCTATCCCAGTAGGTATACAAGATCTAAATGCATCCTCCATTTGCAAGGCAGAAGTTTTTGATATCAACAATAAAGATGCAAGAAGAGATTCGAGCTTAGAACTAACATTATCTAACTCTTCTTTCTCGTATGCCGGAATAGTAATGTAAAAAGAAAATTGAAAATACTTTTCAACTCCCTTGACTAACTGTTCTTGTAAGGCAGTTGCATCCTCAAGCGCCGCCTCTACCACAGGGTCAGAAATTTTTCCCTTCTCCCTGTTAGTCATTGTTGTTGCTTCCAATTCAGTTATTTTTTTTCTTAAATCATCTAAAATTACTTTTGATTTTACCGGATAATAAAACATTGAAATCAAAAGAGTGTGATCAAAATTTATAACCGGAGAGAGCCAGTTTGCACCGACAAATCTCGGGTATCCGGAAACAAAAAAAGTTCTGTAATACATATCGCCGATTCTTATATCGTTGAAGTCAACTTCAATAGCCGAAGGAGCGATTATATCTCTAACATTCATCATTCCTTCAGCCAATATTTCAGGTGGAGTTTTCTCCACCTCAGCCGTGTCGCCCGTGTTACTTACAGTTTTTTTTGTACTTTTTTTAAATAAATCAAAAATATTTAACGCCATATTCTATTCCTCTATGATTGCCGGGTTTACAATGGCAGTCTTATAATCATCTAAATTGGTTCTTATTCTCTGACCGTGAATATTACTTGGGTTATAGATATCAAAATAAAGTTCCACTAATTCTTGTGTGGTTAGTTGTTTGCATTTAATTCCTATTCTTCCAAATTCTCTAATTACATGGTCAATTCTAGGGCTAAGTTGGGTACGTCCGTCCTGCAATATTTTTTCAACATTAACAACACCAACTCTTTTATTTTGCATCCCAGATAGCTTTAACATCCAATCAAAAGCACCGCCTCCTTTTTGAGTTACAACTACGTTAGTTGTCGAAACTACAACATAAAATTTCTTATCTAAAACTTCATTAACCTTAATTACATCTTGAACAAATTTTCTGTATGACTCAGCCTGATGTTTTAGGAGGGGGTCTATTATTTTGGATTCTACTTTTCTAACTTTTTCTACGTATTTTGATATATCCAATTTTCTTGATCTGATGACTACTTGTAATGGAAATGTAATGGAATTTAATAGCATTGAAAAAGCCGCAATTATCGCGTCCTGTTCAATTTCTGAAAGCAGGTCAAAATTTACTGCAGTAGTTTGTATGACTGCACAAACTGTTCCGTTTTTTAATACAGCGAAATTATCCTTAATATCAAAGATGTCTAAATGATCTTGAGTTGTAGATATAATCTCTTGGGCAGACATATTTATTTTCCTATCACATCTAATGTAGGTATTACTTCTCCTTTTACTTCAATAGGAATTATAGCAAATGTTAAATTAGTTTTGTTAACCGGACTTACTTCTACAGTATAGGTTCCGTTCTGAAGAGGTGTAGATACAACAAATTGACCCAAAGAATTTGTTTTCAATGCTCTAATAGTATCTCCTCTGCTGTTCTTTACTATCAGAAGTGTGTCACCTAAATTTTTTCCTTCTGCATCCCTTACCACACCTGTCAGAACATTAGGTGTGTCAGTCAAAACAGGAAGTTGTTTTTTTACCTTATTTAAAAACTCCTCGCCCGTAGAAACTTTAACTTTTTCATCCAACTTCATTTGTAAATCCTGAACTTGCTTTCTTAATTCGGAATAACTGGATGATATATCGCCTTTTTGAGATTCAAGTTTTTGAAGAAGATTTTCCTGCTCACTGGTTTCTACTGAAGAAGATTTCCCTTTCTGTATTTGATCTTTTAATCTCTTAATTTCAATGTTTAGCTCTTCATTTTGTTTTTTAAGTTTCTCTGCCATTTCCTCCGCTATCCTATCTACTGGAGTTGCAACAGGTTTTTGGACAGGGGGTTTTTTAATTACCACGCCCTCCTCCTGACTAATTTTTTGTAAAAGTTCCTCGAGTTTTCTGGCTTTTTCCTGAATATCGCTATCGATTGACTGCTCTACGGAAGTACTCAACACTCTCTCACCCCTGATTGGCAACACTATCTCACCTTCTGAAGGTACCAAATTAGTAAACTTTCTTCCTGAATGCATATCAGGTGTAACTGAACTGTATGAATACATATCCAATTCGCTTGGTGGTTGAGAAATATTTCGCATACTAGTTTTTGCGGAAACACTCCCCCTTCTCATCCTTTGTCTGTTAACACCGGTATCAACAAATTTTGATTTTTGTAAAATCGGGGGAACCGGCGGTGTTTGCTCGGTTTTAAACTCTTCGCTTACCTTAGCTTCTTTTAAAACTTCCTTACCAAAATCTTCAGTACTAGAAAATGCTTTATATTCCGAAGTTAACTTATCTGTTTCTTTATTAGGTTCTTCATTTTCTAAATTATATTTGGGTTCTGCATCCTCCGGAATAACAGGAACACCCGGGATATTTGGGATTTCTGGACCTACCGATACTTCGGGCTCATCCACAAGTACTCCAACACCGCCAGTTAGTTCGGGGCTGTAAGTATCCTGATAAATTTGTTTTAGTTTCATAACATAGGATTTTTCAGGAATATCGAGGGGATCCTCGTCACTCTCATAAGATTTAAATTTTAAATACTCTTCAAGTTTTCTACGACTGGAAGTAGGAGCAAGTGTAATCATCTCGTGCTGAACAATAGCCAAGTTATCATACAAAAACGCCGTGGGTAATTGAGGCTCTTTCAACCATTTTCTTTGAGTAGGAGAATTAATTGATTTAAAAAAATTTACTATCCACTCGTCCAAACCCCTTTCCCCAACAGGAACAAAAGCTAAACCCAAAGCAAGTAAACCAAAAAACAAGGCTGTGGGTACTCTAAATAGGCCCGGTATTCCTTTCAGACTTAGGTAAGAAGCTAAACCAAATACTAATAGATAAGAAAACTGACGCATCGTCAACTCACCTATAAGTTTAAACTCAACATCCATAATATTCTGAGGAACCGGATGTTGTCTATTGGATTGGGGCATGTAAGCTGAAGCCATTAAGGTAATTATATTGCTCAACAAAACATTAAGCAATAAAAATTTATTTAAAACTTATGTAGTACTCCATATCTTTTATCAGAATTCCCGAGGATTTTATTGATGTACCATCAACTTGTAAATTATTTGATAAGTTTTGAGTGACTGAACCAAAAGGAGGGTTAAAAATAAAAGAATAATTGTCCTTACTGGTTCCGGGCTGTTTTTGCCAATACAAGCTGTATGAACTACCCTCTTTAGTCATCGATGCTTTCTGGGGAAGATCGTAACTAATAACCAACCTAATTGATTCTTTTGGAAGCAACTTGAAACTAGTTTCAAAAGAAGAGTAAACACCAACCTTCGAAACTACTACATCCTTAAATATGTCCGTTTCCTCACCTGTATTATTAATTATTTTAGCCCCAGTCAGCTTAGAACCGTCTTTTACTAAAACTCTAACATAATCAGTATAAGGACCGCCGGGCCAAGCATCGTTTTCAGCATTATTTTTATAATCCAAATACAAATTTGCTCTTAATAAACCATCTCTGGTCATAGAATTAATTTCGTAGGTCATTTTATTTTCGACGTAATAATTAGATTTGGTACCACCGAGGTTCGCATTAACCACATATAGATAATCCCCTTCGGTATCGACTAAACTACCATCCCACTTATTTTCAGACAACAGAGAATTTATTTGATTATTATTAAGAGAAATCTGAAGGTGTCTCTCTTCAAGCGACCTCCCCAGCTCTGTTACAAGTTTAGGAAAATCCTCTTTTTTCAAAGAAAATATTTTTTCAAGAAGCTTCCCTCCAAGAATTGTCAAAAAGGATTTTTTATCTGTCGAACCCTCTTTATAATCAAACCCACTATAATATTGAGCTCTTTCGTCAAGATTTTCTGAATTAATATCTTCGTTATACGAGGCTAAAAATACCGGCCCTGTTACTCTAAGAAGACTCTCAACAAATTTCAAATCAAGAGCTATGTAACCATCTACACTTTCACCTGTTATTTTAAAGTAAATATCATCAAAAACCTTGGCTGATTTGGTAAAGTCGGGATCCCAATTGGAATTTCTTAGATATAATACTTCCTCATTAAGAAATTTTTTAATAGGTTCTGGAGGGGTAGTTTTAATATTTCTAACATCAATCTGACCATCGGGGTTATATATATCATCAATAAGTATATTTTTAATCTTTCCCGAATCAATACTCACTGTAGCGTAAGAACCGATAAATCCACCGGTTGGTCTTATTTCGTTGGAATTCTGAAACCAAATAATGTATTTTTTTTCACCTTCCATACCTAAAAGTTGTGGAAGCCCGCTCATAACAACAGATGCGGAATCTGCAAATTCTTGAGACTGGCTGAGTACTCCTCGATACTCATCAAGATAATTTTTGTATTTTTCAGGAATTAGAGAGTTATCAATACCAACTAAATCAGCTTCAGCCATCCTAATATAATCTCTAGCTCCGACAATCCCAATCTTTGCCCTATCAAACAGAGTAGCGTCCAAAGTCAATGTACTTCCCGGCTTCAACGTCTCCAACATAGATTCAACAGGTTTCAAAGCATCTGAACCGAGATTACCTGCTTTTGAAAAAAACATTAACGAACTTAAAAGCTTGTCATAAGTTACATAATTTTCATCCTTACCGATAATCTTAAATACCCATCTAATTCTCTTTAGTGAGGATTTTCCGTTCTTAAAACCGTTATATGCAGAGAGGGTATCTGAGCTTAAATTAGCAGAGTCCAGAGACATAATATTTTGTTTTACTTTATTTAAAGAGGAGTAACCTTTTTTGATATTAATATAAGTGCTCAAAGAGGGAACTCCGATAAAAACCAAAAGCGCCGAGATTACAATACCCAATATAGCGTTAAAATAACCTAGGTCGGTTCTAACCTTATTACTAAAATCCTTTATATTTGATTTTTTTGAAGACTTATTAAATAAAGAAAATTTAAATTTATTTTTTATTTTTTTCTCAGGCAAAGCATTGTTTGGTTCAATTTGATTTTCGGCAGTCTCTTTAAAAGTATTATTAAAAAATCTTTCGGACTCATCATTTTTAGGAAGGTTTGATATTTTAACTCCCTGTAAAGAAACTATGCTTTCAGGCACTGACTCAACTTTTTTAAGTTTTTGCTCTAAATATTTTGCCGGCTTAAAAGCATTTGTATTCGGAGAATAGTCAAAAAACTCCAGTGTTTTCATTACACCCTCTTTTAGTTGAACCTTAGGCTTCCATCCAATAGATTTAACATTAAAACTCTCGGGTATACTCAACGGCTCTCTTATTTCAGACAAACCCTTTTTAAATTGTATTGAAAGCTTAGAATCCGCCAGGCTTCTTACTAGATAGGCGGTTTCCAAAGATGAAACGGGGTTTTCAGGTACAAGCGAGTAAATATCTCCTGAAGTACCCTCGCTAAACTGAGCCTTAACTAACCCTGAAATCACATCAGAGATATACAAATAAAATTCTTTTTCCTCGCCTTCACCGTAAATATCAATTGAGGAGCCATCTAATACATTTTTAATATAACCACCTAAAAAACCACTCGAAGAAAGGTCCATTCTTGGACCGTAAACTTCCGGTAGTCTTACAATACGGGCATCTAAATTATGTCTTTTGAAATACTCCCAAACTACGGCTTCAGCAAATCTTTTTGCCTCGAGCAAACTAAACCTATTTTCCTCACCGCCGGAAGAACCGAAATATTTTCCAAGATCGACTTGGGACAACCTTCCTTGATAAATATCTATCGTGGAAGCAAGTAAAAATTTAGCAGAAGATTTTTTTGCTAGATCTAGAAGATTTTTTGTTCCTAAAGAATTGGTAAAAAGAGATTCCAGATTTAAATAATCCTTACTATAAAAGTATTCCTCCAATCCGGCCAAATGAAAAATATAGTCAACACTTTGAATCTCCGAAGGAATACCTTCATTTATATCAACATCATAAAGAGCAAAATTTTTATCTGATAACAAATGCTTTACGTGTATATCCTTACCGGTTTTAAAATTATCTAAAACAACTACCCTGGACTTGTTTTGAAGAAGATATTCTGCTAAGTGAGATCCAATAAAACCTGCACCTCCGGATATCAACACCGTGGGAATGAGAGAAGATTTAGTTATAGTTTGTTGTTTTGGCATCTGGGCAGTAATGTTTTAAATTTTAATAAATTTACTAAAGTATACATAATTTAATACTTAACTTCATCACTTTTTTGCGGTTTATCGCTTATTTTATTAACCTTTTTGCTGGTATAATTAGACTTATGGAATTTAGAGAAATATTTAAAAAAATAAGGAAAAACCGACAAGTACTATCTTTATGTGCTTTAATCGGGTTAATAACAGGTGTTCTTATTCATTTCCTACCCTCTAATTACACTGCTTCAGGTTCTTTTTATATAACGAGAAAAGAAGATAATTCTGAGTCATTTTTTACATATGAGGGTTACTACTCTCAACAGACAGCGTCAACGTATACTAACTCAGTAGTGGCCCTAGCAGAAAGCGAAGATGTTAAAAAGCAAGTTTTAAATAAATTAGATTTACCAGAGGACGGTTACAATATAAGAAAAATTAGTAAATCGATGTCTGTAAAGAAAACCGGCCCTCAAATAATTAATATTGCTCTTAAAGACAAAGATTTAAACAGGGCTAAAACAATTTGGGAAAATATAGCAGACATACTGATTAAAACCTCTAAGGAAATAAATAGAGATGGAGATGGGAAACTTACGGTAGTAAAAATCTCTGAAGAACCTTTTATTAAACAATTTTACAAACCACTCTTGATTACAAGTGTTGCGGGAATTCTTGTTGGTTTTTCTTTGGGTATTTTCATAATCAGCCTCAAAGAATATTTTAAGGACTAATTATATGAAACTATTTATTCACACAGACGGAGGAGCAAGAGGTAACCCCGGTCCCGGAGCTATTGGAGTAGTGGTGTTGGATGAAAAAAAGAAAGTTATCAAAGAGATTGGAAAATTTATTGGTAAATCAACAAATAATGAGGCTGAATATAAGGCTGTCATAGAAGGATTGAAAGCGGCAAAAGATTTAAAAGGAAGTGAGATTGTTTTTTATATAGACAGCCTGCTGGTGGTCAGTCAGCTTAATGGAAAATTCAAAGTAAAAGAACCCCGAATGAAAACCTTCTTTAACGAAGCAAAAATGATCGAGAAAGATTTTGAATCAGTTAAATATAACCACGTACCTAGAGAGAAGAATTATATAGCCGACAAAATAGTGAACGAAGTACTTGATACAATTTAAATTAAAATGAAGAAAAACAGCATTAATCCTTGTAAGATTTCCGTAATTAAAACTCTCTCGTACAGTAGTTTTTTCGGATTTCCTTTAAGTATCGATGAGATTATCAAAAATTTAATTTCGCAAAATAATTTTTCAGATAAATTAATTAAAAAAAACTTAGAAGAACTTGTAAATGCAAAGATTGTAAGAAAAACAAAAGGAAGATACATAATTTCCGGAGTTAAAAATATAGATCGAGAAAAAAGGTTAAAAAATACTTCTGAAATTATTGAAAAAAATAAATCTTATTTGAAAATATTGTCTAGAATCCCATGGATAAAAATGATTGCTCTGACAGGATCTGTTGCTAACCAAAACAGTGATAAAAAGGCAGACATAGATTTGTTGTTTATTACCGAAAGTAATAGATTATGGATATGTAGAGGGTTGGTTTTTATAGTTCTTAAAATAGTTGGGCAACTTCCTTCAGACAAGAGTAAAAGAGATATCTGCCCCAACATTTTCATAGAAGAAGGTAATATGGGCTGGCCTAAAAAGAAAAGAAATCTTTATGTAGCTCAAAACATAATATCGATGAAACCTTATTTATGGAGAGACGAGATATATTTAAATTTCATCAATGCAAATAGGTGGGTAGGTAAATATTACCCAAATTTTATAATCGATTTTTCAAAAGATGTTAAAAAGAAAAAGTTGAGGAAAAATTTTATTATGAATTTCATCGAATCTTTGGCAATGAAAGTACAAATACTGCACATGAAAAAAGATATTACCACTGAAACTGTAAACAAGAAGTTAATACATTTTAATAAAAATGATTCAAGTAAGAGGATTTTGTCTGGATATAAAAAAATATACAAAGACACATTAAAAAAATTAGAAAAGGATTTGGAAAAAAGAGATAAAATCAAAAATCCGCAAATTGAAGTTGGAAGTAAAGATATTACCAGAAAAAGGAAAGATACCAAAAAAATAACAAAACAAATTAAACAAACAGAATCAAAGGGGGAAAAATAAATAAATGGGAAAAAGGGGGAGGGGGCTTCGCCCCCTCCCCCTTTTTTTGCTTTTTTGATAATTACGAAATTTCTAGTAATCCTCGGGCATTTGCATCGGGGCTTTTTCATCTTTTTTAGGCAACTCTGTAACCAGGCATTCTGTTGTTATTATCATAGTTGCCGCAGATACTGCATTCTGTAAGGCACTTCTGGTGACCTTAGCGGGATCAATAATTCCTGATTCAACCATATCGACATAATCCATTTTTAACACGTCGTAACCAATGTTTTCATTGTTTTCTTCTTTTGCCCTTCTTTCAATTTCAGCCATGACTTTCCCGTCATCTCCTCCGGTATTTTTAACAATCATTCTTATTGGTTGCTCCAATGCTTTTTCAAGAATACTTACTCCCACTTGTTCGTCACCTTCAAAATGTAAATCTTTTAAGACTTTTCTTGCTCTTAAAAAGGCTATCCCGCCTCCTGGCACTATACCTTCTTCCACAGCTGCTTTGGTAGCGTTAACTGCATCCTCAACTCTAAGTTTTAGTTCTTTTAACTCAGCTTCTGTAGCGGCTCCGACCTTAACTACTGCCACCCCGCCACTAAGTTTAGCTAATCTTTCCTGAAGTTTTTCTTTTTCGTAAGTTGATGTTTCATTTTCAATTTGGGTTTGAATCATCTTTACTCTATCTTTTATTTCTGCTTCGTTGCCCTTACCTCCAACTACAGTGGTGCTATCCTTGTCTGATATAACTCGGTCAGCTCTTCCCAAATCTTCTACAGTAGCTCCACTAATCTTTTTGCCCATTTCTTCGCTTATCAAAGTAGCTCCGGTAAGAATTGAAATATCCTCAAGTAAAGCTTTTCTGTTATCTCCAAAACCGGGTGCTTTAATAGCCAAAACATTTAATACACCTCTTAATTTATTGACCACCAATGTAGCTAAAGCTTCCCCATCAACATCATCAGATATGATTACCAAATCTTTAGACACTTTCATCAAACTTTCTAACAAAGGCAGCATATCCTGCATATTGGAAATTTTGGCATCAGTTAATAAAATGTAAGGATTTTCCAAAACAGATTCCATTTTTTCAGGATTAGTAACAAAATAGGGTGAAAGATATCCTTTATCGAACTGCATTCCTTCTTTGTATTCCAATTCGATGTTGGAACCTTTTGATTCATCTACCGTAATAACTCCTGCTTCACCGACTTTTTCCATGGCTTCGGCAATTAATTCTCCAACTTCTTTGTTTTGGGCTGAAATAGTAGCAACTTGGATTTTTTCTTCTTTGCTGGAAATCTTTTTGGCAAATTTAGCAATTTCTTCTACTAAAGCCTTGGTAGCTTTTTCCAAACCACCTCTTAATACCATAGCATTAGTACCTGCTGAAATATTTTTCAAACCTTCATTAACAACGGCTCTGGCAAGCACTACGGCTGTTGTGGTTCCATCTCCTGCTAAATCATTAGTTTTAGATGCAGCTTCCTTTACAATCTGTGCACCCATATTTTCGAACTTATCTTCTAGGTCAATTTCTTTGGCAATTGTCACTCCGTCATTTACAACTTGAGGTGTCCCCCAGCTTTTATCTAGGGCTACATTACCACCCTTCGGACCCAAGGTTGTTACTACAGCTTTGGCAAGTTTTTCAACACCTTTTTTTAATTTTTCTCTAGCATTCTCTCCGTAAATAATATCTTTTGCTGACATAATAATTTCTCCTTTAAATTAATTAACCTTCAATTATTGCTATAACATCCTCTTCTTTTACTAAGAGAAGTTCTTTTCCTTCTGCTTTTATTTCAGTACCGCCCCATTTTTTGTACATAACAACAGAACCGACTGAAACTTGTACTGGTATGAGGTTTCCCTTTTCATCCTTTTTTCCAGCACCTACGGCCAAAACCTTACCTTCGGAAGGTTTGTCTTTAGCAGTATCAGGAACAACAATTCCCGAAGGAAGAACCGTCTCTTTTTCAAGAGGCTCTATAAGTAAATAATCTGACAAAGGCTTTATTTTTTCTATACTGGTCATAAAAATACCTCCTGTTTTAAATATGAATTATGTAAGTTAGTAAATCAAACAAATATATAACACTTTCAAGTGGGTTAATTCAACCCCCGATATTAACTCTTAAATCTTGCGTAAACTCTCATCTTTCCCTCGCCTATTTTATCTTGTTTATAAATCTCAATTTTCCCAATATCCTTAGTATTTTTAACATGGGGACCTCCACAAAACTCTTTGCTAAAACTAGATTCTAAACTATCACCGATAAAATAAACCTTAACTTGATCGGGATATTTTTCACCTTCAAGATGAGTTGCTCCGCAACTTACGGCATCTTCGTGCGAGCAAACAAGAAAATTTACAGGAAGTTCTTTATCTACTACATCATTCACAATATTTTGAACTCTTTCGATTTCTTCTTGTGTTAATTTTGAACTATTCGGAAAGTCAAACCTTAATCTTTCGGGAGTGATATTGCTTCCAATTTGTCTGACATGGTCTCCTAAAACTTCTTTTAAAGCCTTATTTAAAAGGTGAGTGGCGGTGTGATATCTAACAACTTCTTCACTATCATCAGAAAGACCTCCTTTAAACTTTCTTTCAGCACCTTTTCTAGAAACATTTTGGTGGGTTGAAATTAACCTTCCGACGTCTCCACAAATTTTCTCAGACATACTTCCTTCGATATTCTTTTTTTCTTTCATATCTTCAACAAACATCTCCATTGGATAACCTTGGGATTGATACAGATCAAATGATATTTTTGCAGCTCTTAAAACTTCAATACCTGCTACATTAACAATTTCATTTACATCCGATATTTTTTCAATTTCTTTAAAGGATTCTTTCTGACCTTCGTTTAGTATTTTATTAAATTTTTCTTCCTCAAGGCCTAAGTATTTTTCTATAAAATTCTGGTTTTCTTTGAGTTCAGAATAATCTTTAGAATATTGATTAATAATAATTTTTGACAAAGATAGAAGAAAAGGTTCGTTAATTCCTATTTTTTTGGCTTTTCTTATCGCTCTTCTTATAAGCTTTCTTAAAACATATCCCTGATCAACATTTGAAGGTGTAATACATCGCTGATCTCCTAATAAAAATGTAGAAGCTCTAACATGATCACATATTATTCTTTTAGCAATCTCATCTGAAGAATCCGAAAGTTCACTAACTTTTTTATAAATTTCTAAAAAAGCATCCGTTTCGTAAACACTTTTTCTATTGTTTAAAACTGCTGTAGTTCTTTCTACACCCATACCTGTATCCACATTTTTTTGTTTTAAGGGTAAAAATTTACCGTCAGATGTCTTTTCATATTGCATAAATACGTTATTCCATATTTCTACCCAATCACTAGAGCCTTCAGCTGAATCAAGATTTTCAGGCTCGCCATCTCCAGTCCAGTAGAAAATTTCCGTATCCGGACCACAAGGCCCCGAGCTACCTACCGGTCCCCACCAATTATCTATTTTTCCTAGAAAGAATATTCTATTTTCGGGTATGCCAACGGATCTCCAAATTTCTGCAGACTCTTCGTCCCTTGGCGCATTATCATCTCCTGCAAAACAGGTCACCGCGAGCTTTTCAACAGGTATCCCAAGTTCTTTAGTTAAAAAATCAAAACTCCAAGAAATCGATTCTTTTTTCCAGTAATCACCGAGTGACCAATTACCGAGCATTTCAAAAAACGTAACATGGGTGTCGTCTCCAACCTCATCAATATCATCTGTTCTTAAACACTTTTGAACATTCACAAGTCTATTTCCTAAAGGGTGATTTTCTCCTAAAAGATAAGGAACCAAAGGGTGCATACCGGCAGTAGTAAAAAGCACCGTTGGGTCGTTTTCAGGGATAAGTGAAGCAGAAGGGATTAAAGCGTGATTCCTTTCCTGAAAAAACTTTATAAATTTTTGTTTTAGTTCATTTGTAGTCATTTTTAAGCCTTTTAAAAGGAAATCTCGATGTTGATATTTTACCACCATCGTGATAATTTAGGTACATATGGCAGTATCTACAATAAGCAATGACGAGAAACCACTTTCAACCGCCCTACTGTATTTTTTAGGAATTGTAGGTGTGGCTTTAGTAGTATTTTTTGGTGGTGAATTAATTAGAAATCTTACCGGAATAGGAAATAGATCTGCGTTAGAAGTAAGAGTAGCAAGCGGTGAGGCCCAAGTACTTATAAATAACGAGGTTGTAGGAAACACTCCTTTTGAATCTAAGGACATAAAGCCCGGAACAAATGTAATAGCAATTAGAAGCGACACAAGACAATATCAGACTGAAATAAAATTTTTACCTTCCAAAAAAGACACCATATATACTGTGGGAATAGAAAGAGATTTGGGAATATCAGATTTATTCTCATCAGGAAGAGAACTTTGGTTTGATAAAGACGGTTCTGATAATACCCTTAGAATTGTTTCTGAACCTTCCGGAGCTGATGTCTATGTTGATGGGTCAAAGATAGGAACTACTCCTTTTTCTTCCGCAGCTATAACAAGCGGTGACTATAACTTAAAAGTCGCGCTTGCCGGGTATGAATCAAATGAAACAAACATAAATATACAGAAAGGTTATACCTTAAACGTTTCGGTTAAACTTTTCCCCTTCCCCGTCGACCCAATAGTAGAAATGTTTAAAGACTCTCCAAATCTTTACAACATATCCTCTGATAATCCGGACATTACTTCTGATACCGTTTCGTGGGCAAAAGGGGTAGTTTACTGGAATACTACAAGGGGTATAAACATAGACAATGTAGGAATTAATAAAGATAAGTTATTTGATTATTTTATTGATTATAAAGGCGGATTATTTGATGCAAACGGCAACCCGATTACAAAACAAGAGGATTTTGCAAAACTTAAGGATCTAAAAAGAGGTGCGTATTTAGGGTTAAAAAGCTCGGGCGGGAGAATTTCGCAAGAGGCGAAGAGCGCTTTGGAAAGTTTATCGTCAGTTGGAGTTGAAACTGTAAAAAAGGAAATTGCCAAGGTTAAACCTACCCCATTAGGTTGGTTAAGAGTAAGAGAAACACCGAGCCTCAACGGAGCTGAAATAACAAAGGTGAATACCGGAGAAAGTTATGATGTTCTGGATAAAGAAACAGGTTGGATTAAGATAAAAGTTTCCGAAACAGTTGAAGGTTGGGTCTCCGACGCTTATATCGAATTATCTGAATAGCTCGTTCCAATCTAATAAGTCTGGTCTAAGAAATTTTATTCTTTCTACACTATTTTGGTATGACTCCTCCAAACCTAGTTTTTTTTCATACTTTGCTACACCTAATATCACTCCCGCATCATTTGGATAGTTATTTTTTGTTTCATTATAAAACTCTTTAACATAACCTATATATCTTTCGTCGTAATTATTATTGCTGGGAGCTTTATAAATATCTCCCACAGCCAGAAAATAGTATATTGGAATGGAATTTCTAATGGTGACTAAATTATTTTTATTTAGTTCAAATGATTTTGTAAGATCTTCAAATATTTTCTGTTTTATTTTTTGTTTATCCTGTGATGAGACTAGTAAAACTGTATTCACTTTCGCTCTCCCACGATAATAATTTGGCTCAAGTGGGTTAGCTATCACTGCCTTGTCTGCAAAATATAAAGCTTTTTTCTCTTCACCTTTTTTAATATATTCCTGTCCTTTTTTATAATAAATATCGGCATTATAAAATTTGAAAATATAAAAATTTAAATATAAATAAACACCAACGATCAGTGTTATTAATAAAGTCTTATAAAGTAACCGTACTTTATTGAGTTTTAATTTGTTAGCTGTCTCAGTTTCAAAAGGTTTTAATTTAACATCATTAATTTCTAATCCGCTAAGAAATAACCAAAACAGTAAACTTGTAGGAACAACCGGCCACCCAAAAATATTTGTTACAGAAAAAACTACAATTGCCGAAGCCATGTGATTAGGTAATTTTTTAACACATGTGTAAATTAAGGCAATAAAAATTACCAAGGTTAAAATTCCGGATTCAGACCAAATCTCTAAATAATAATTGTGGGGTTTATTAAAAACAAAATCCCATTCCGAAGAATAATTTAGTTTCCCGTTACGATAATTTTGAAATACATAAGGAAATGTCTCCGGACCCGTACCAAATAGAAAAACCTTTGGAGAAGAAGTTATTAAATCGAATGTACTTTTCCATAACTCTAATCTAATAAACCCCGGGTCAGATAACTTATTAATATTTTCTGAAGCACAGGCCTTTTTTATTAAAACAAATTGCTTTTGAACATCTAAATAAAAATCATAAAATTTTTCTTTATATAACCCGATATTAAGCAACGCTATCAAGGCTGTTATCGAAATGAGAAAAATCAACTTCGTTTTATATACTTTATTTTCAAAAATTTTTCTAAAATATTTTACAATCAGATAGAATACACCAGCAAAGAAACCTAATAAACCTGAAACTGAAAAGGTTACCCATAAACAATAGAAGCCAAAAATATACATCAATCCCCACAATTTAAATCTTTCGCCCTTTTCAGTAAAAAAATAGTAAGCAGTCATTGGGAGTAGCATTCCTAAATACTGCGATAACCAATTAGGTTGACCGAAGGTGGAGTAGACTCTGGTTACACCACTGATGCTTTGGGCAATTCCGTAGAGACTAACTGGAATTATTGATATCAAAATCAATCTTATTAACTTTTCGTAATCTTCTTTGGTAATTCTGTTTATACATATAAGATAAAGAAAAAAGTATATAAAATATGAAAATAAAGAATCGTTAAATCTTGAGTAATACCCAACCAAAGATGTGTATTTGTGAGTAGAAAAAAATGTTGAGATGGAAGTAAATAACAAAAATAAAACAACCAAAACACCGGGACTGATAATTTTTTTGGATTTTACTATTGTGTCTATCGCAAAAAAGAGAATTATGAAAAGCCCTATAACAAAAACAAAGAACATTTTTGGAAACTCAAACAGCTCGTTGGTATTCTGACTAAAAACTAAGGGTGTAAAAAACAATAAAATTGAAAAAAGCAAAAAATATGGCTTTTTTAGAATATCCTCGATTGACTGTATTGTTCTCATAGTAGTAATATAATATCAGCCCTGATCAATGTTTGCTTGAAAAATCATGTTTAGGGTAAATTAAAATGACCCTGTCCAAAATACTAGCAAGATTAATAGATAAAGCCATAATTCCAGCAGTGTTGCTTATAGCATCCAGACTGATTTCAATAGTACTTGTGTCCAAATATTTAGGAGTAGCTTTTAAAATAACCGATCGCGGACTTATTGTCCAAAATTCCTATGATTACATAAAGGTAAACTCCTATTCGGTATTATTTATGACCACTATGTTGGTTATAGGATTATTTTATGTATTAATAAAATCATTGTTCTTCCACGATTCTCACATAAAACCAACCATAACAGCCAAGCTATTCTCAATTAAAGCGGAATCGTTAATTCAAAATTCATATGAAATATATACTCAGGGAGCGGTCTGGGTGTCCTACTCATATATGCTTCTTTTAGTTTCAGGGATAATGGCCATGTCCAATCTTATGTATAAATGGGTGTTCTACATAATTACTGGTGTTACTCTATTAACAACATTATTGTTTGTATTTGACGTAGAAGAGGAAATGAAGATAAAAAAGGATAAAGATGTTGAATATGATACAGATAAAAGTTTAATTGAATTACCGGGAGATCTTTAATGAAAACAGTATTTAAAATTGGTTTTAATACGGTTTTATTAACAATGTTTTTAGGAATGCTTGTACTTCCAGCTGGGTTTATGGGATTAATGAGCTTTGAGGAAAATTCAAATGTTCTTTCCGCACAAGATTCAATTTATGAAGAATCCTCAATAAAATCAATTGATAACCCTGAAGTTCCTTTAGATGTTAAAGAAATGATATTAAAAATGGAAAGAGAATATTATCAAGAACAACAAGATAAATTTTTTGGGGATATTAATAGGACAGATGAAATTGAAAAATTAAATGAACAAACTACAGAGAATAAAGAAGAAACAGTAGAAGAAAATTCTAATGTATCAGAAAAAAACTAACTAAGAATCGGCAAGTAAAATATTATCACTGATGCTACCAAACCCCAGATTAATACTGTAAGTAGTAAGGGCTTGTCCGATAATAAAACTCTCTCAGGAGATTCTCCCTCCTCTTTTTCATAAATTACATAAAGATACCTTGCTATTCCGTAAATAACCAAAGGAATTGTAAGCATCATCAATTTCGGGCTCTTTAACACTGTGGGTAGAAAACTGGATATTCTATCCCCTACCTCACCCGGAGAAACCATAAAAGTAAAAAGTGAATATGTAAGTATAGTATAAGATGCGGACATTGATATCATACTATCAAGCAAGGTATCAGGATAACGTCTCAAGGTTTCTCTGGTTTTTATATCATCGTTTGCCACAGAATATTTTGCTAAAATGGTTTTTTCAGATCTCCTTTTTCCAAAGGCTAACAACATAGATATGCCTATGGTTGTAAGTATTAACCAAGATGAAATTGAGGTTCTGGAAACAAAACCTCCCGAAAACACCCTAATTATGAATCCGGAAGCTACAATTAAAGAGTCAAGGATGATTACATTTCTAAGATAAAAAGAGTAAGCAAATTGCATAGCTATATAGATAAAAAGCATAGCTACGAAATAATCATCCAGGTAAATGATGGAATATATTATTGAGAAAGAAATTAAAGCTAAAGAAATAATTATCGCTAATAAAGGAGATATTTCTCCCGAAGCTATGGCTCTGTTTTTCTTTACAGGGTGTAGTCTGTCCCTTGGAGCATCAACTAAATCGTTAAGAAAATACGCCCCGGAAGATATTGCGCAAAATGCCACAAAAGCTTTCAAAGACCATGAAAAAACCTCACCATCCAACAATGTTCCAGCGAAGAATGGAGCTGCAAAAACGCTGGCATTCTTTAGCCACTGCCTTGGTCGGGCTGTTCTTAATATGTGGTAAATTTTTCTCATCATTATGTTGATAATAGGGGTTTTATAACTTTTTCTCAAGTCTCAATTTCATATCCGAAGCCTCTGTTAGTTCTAATTATTTTTTCACCTAACATAGATTCAAAATTTTTCCGAAGACTTCTAATATGTACCTCAACAGTATTGCTCATAACATCCAATCCTTTCTCCCAAACATGCTCCAGTAATTCTTCTTTTGAAACAGCTCTTCCTTTATTTATCATAAGGTACTCCATAAGATCAAACTCCTTCCTTCTCAAATGAAGGCACCTTCCATCTATATAAAAAATTCTATTTTTCATATCGAGTGAGATGTTCCTGATCTTCAAAACATTTCTACCATTTTTGTGATTGCCGTTTCTCCTCGCTAGTGCGTGAATCTGTCCAAGTATTTCCTCCACACCTGCGTATCTTGGTATTATCACATCAATACCTGCATCTAAGCACATAACTCTATCGGAACGATCTTCTTTATTTGATAAATACGCGGTAGGAGAATCAACATCGTAATCTCTTATCATTTTACATAACTCCAAGCCTTCTATATCATCTAAATAAGTATCAACAACAATAGAATCGTAATAATTAGTTTCAGACAGACTGACAGCTTGCGAAGCCCCTCGAGCTGTATCGACAATGTAACAACCCCTCAAATTGAGGTTTAATTTTTCAATTAATTTATTGTCACTTGAAACCAAAAGTATCCTCATTTTTTGTTTTGGCACACTTTCAATATTCTTTCCAACGAACATTAAATGAAAATTAAATATTTAGAAGACGTATGAGTAACTAACTATTACAAGACTGTGGGAGGAGTCTCTTTCTTTCTTGTGTTTAAACTGATATTTAAAACTATGAGACCGAAAGCAACCACGCCCATTATTAAAAAAGTGAGTTTTAAAACTATTCTTTCAGGAGAAAACAAACCAACTAGACCAAATAAAGCAGTTGCTAACCAGTAGAAAATTGCCACCTTGCTAACACTCCAACCCTTATCTAACAGTAAATGATGTAAGTGTCCCCTATCTCCTTTGAACGGGTTTTTACCATGAAGAATCCTCCTACTAACAGTGAATAACGCATCCAAAAAAGGTATTAGTAGTATTAATACGGATACAGCAATTTTAGCCTGGGCCAATATTGCCAAACTTGCTATCACCAAACCAGCTGACATTGCTCCAAAGCCCCACATAATTTTTGAGGGGTGCCAATTGTATCTTACCGAGCCAAAAGCTGCGCCTGCACTAATTGCTGAAAAAACAGCAATTTGATAATGAGAATCTGTAAGTTCCTCAAATCTCAGTGCCAACAAGGCAACTAAGAGAGACGCTATTCCTACTATACCTGGAAACTGGCCGTCAACACCGTTTGACCAAGAAAGAACATTCATTAGCCAAACTATCCAAAGAGAAGTAACTAGAAGAGATATGAGGGGAATGGAATTATTTAAAATATTTATTTCAATAACATCTAATTTAACAAAACTACCAAAAGGATTACTTACTGTATGAATCATAACTCCTGAAAAAACGACAGGGATTACACTTAAAAATAACAGAAATAGCCTAAGAACTGGGTTTTCAAGAAATCTATAGCTAGATTTAGGATGTGTGTTTTGATAATCATCTACAAAACTTAAAACAGAAATCATTATTAGAGATATGTATAAACCTGAAAATTGTTTACTGAATCCTATAAATATGATTGCTGAAATCATTAAAATTATTGAGTAAAGGAGACCCCCGCCCCTTGCAGAAGGTGCTCTTAATATCATGCCGGGATGCGAATGCACTTGCGGGTTTGTTATTAACTTTTTCTTTTTTGCGAAATCTATAAAGTAGGGCATCGTTATAAGCATAAAAATTAATGAAAATGACATAGGAACGAGCAATTTTACATATAGTGGATTTATAAAAGAGCTAAAAGGTATTGAGGATATTCTGATTATTCTTAAAACAGAACCCACTATAAAAATGTTAAAGAATAATACGCAATACCAAAGAACATCCTCCAAATATCTAAGGTAGTATCTATTAAGAAGTGTAAATATTAGAGCTACAACATTGACTGCCATTGCCACCAAAGGTATTAGATAAAGGTTAAATTTTGGAGCTAGTTGAGCATCGCCCCAAATCTTTGTGTACCACAACGGTATATCGTTATTTAAATACTGAAACCTTGAACGAATGTATATAAATAGAAAAATATCTATGATGGTATTAACAAGAAAATTTGAGAGATTTTTATCTTTAAGCTTCACTAAAATATATTCAGTTGTTTTCTCAATCCTCTTATTTAATTTCATATCTACCTAATCTTTTGTGTATGGTACAAATCCTTAAATCTCTTCCCGAAAATCAACATGGTTTGAGCATGAAGTGTCGGAAAGAAAGAATAAGTCAAAAGATTAATAGTAATTAACGGTGCTTCAAAATAAGTTAAAAATTTTCTAAATCGGTTCCATTCTTTTGGAGGGGCAACTGAAAACTTTTTTCTGAAATATACGCCGGGAATCATAAACGACATTGTTAATGTTAGTATGAAACTCATAATTTTAGGGAGACTGTAGGCAAAATTTGATTGTTTTACATATGGGTTCACCAGTGTAACAATGGCAAAACCAAAAGTGATTAGAAAAACTATGTTTGTCAAAATAACCCTCTCTTTTATGTGTCTTATCACCCATCTGAATTTTTTTGCAAACTCAATGTTGTGGTCTTTCAAAAATGTTTTAATTGATAAAGGAAAGTCAACGGCTCCCCAACCCCATCTTAAAAGTTGTTTGTATAAGCTCCTGTGAGAGTCTCTAAAGTTCTTACCCTCAACGGCATCAGCTGAGTAAGGTATAAAATGACCCACACCGTCAAAATCTCCGTTTCGTGCAAAAAAAGCTCTCCAATAAAATATAGTATCGTCTGCCCCTAACGCCACATCAAAAAAATTGGCATCTATTAGAGTTTGCAAAGAAACTGAAAAAGCTGAAAAACACTTTCTTATTTTTCCTTTTGAAACTGCCCAGTCTGAGATGACGCCTAAAGTAACCGAATTAGCTTCTAACCTCATCATAAGGGGAACTCTCCAAAGATTGTTATCAAATAAAGGAACGGCAGAAGAATAAAAATGGTTGTCTCTCCTGTCTGTAGTCAAATAAAGATATGTCAGCCTCGAAAGATATTGTTTATCTAAAACGTGATCCGAGTCTATATTACTAAAAATAAAATTCCTTAAATTATCACCTCTTTTTTTCAACTCCTCTACCGCGTGAGAAGAACCCCAAGCACGGTTAGCACCACCGTCGCCAATGGCTTCACCCGGTATTCCTGCAGGATGGATAAAAAACATTAAACTATGTAGATCTTTATCCTTATCACCAATAATATTTTTAATTCGCTCTATAACTTCTTCAGAATATTTTTGCTCTACAGTAAAAACCATACAAATTTGAGATGTAGGAAGAGTCTGATTAAAAATACTAAATATAGAATCTCTTAAAACAGCCTCGGGCTCATTTACAACGGGAATTAAAATCATATGTCTGATATCAGATAAATATTTAGGACGTGTTTCTGGTTCTGGAAGACTGGAAAAATCTAACTTTTGACATTTTAGGTACCAATCTGTAGCCATTTCCTCCCTATATTGTTTATACCCCATAAATAAACCGAAGGTATGGGTGAAAGCCATATAACTCCAATAAACTGTAAGCAATGTCAAAACGTAAACAACTGCTTGAGGAAATAATATCCCTAGCCATACAGGTGATAGAAGCAGGCTCCAGGTTAAAATACCCAGCATTATCTCCAATATTCTACTAACCAGTCGATCGTGTTTTTCTACAAATTTTGACAACATATATTAAAAAGAGAGCAGGTATTCTTAAAAGAAAGCTCCGAGACTTCATTAAATGTTTTTTGCTTTATCTGTGCGACTTTCTCTGCAACGATTTTAACATACTTAGGATAATTTATCTCACCACGCATAGATTGGGGTGGAAGATACGGGGAGTCAGTTTCGATTAAAAATCTATCTTTAGGTACATTTTTAACAACTTCTAAAAGTGCATCTTTTTTAGGATAAGTAACCATATTTGAAAAAGAAATATAAAAACCGAGATCCAGCACGTTTTTTGCAAAAGACCAGTTTGAATCGAAACAATGAATCACACCCCTTAGATTATTACTTGAATACTTTTTCAAAATATTTAGAATTATTTCGTCTCCATTTCTATTGTGTACCGTAACGGGAATACCGTATTTTACTGCTAAAGAAAGTTGCATTTCGAATAAAGACTTTTGATCCTCCAACTTTCTTTGACTGTCCCTGTTTGTTATATCTATGCCGCACTCTCCTATACCAACAATTTTTTTACTTGAGTTAATATTTTCCTCCAGTGATTTTTTTAAATTATCAAATGTTAATTCCTGATTTTCGTGCGGATATATACCAACAGTACAAAAAACATTTTCGTAATTTTCGGATACTTGAATTACTTTTTGATTTTCTAATACTGAAGTACCTATGGTAATAAAATTTGAAATTCCTAATTCGATAGAATCTTTAATCAACTCTTCAAGATTATTTTCGTAGAACTCGTGAGTTAGATGACAATGGGAATCTATAAACATGTGACTATTATTTTAATTAAGAAACAAGTTCCTTAAACTCGTCCCCTCCGATAGTTTCTACTTCTAATAATTTTGCAACGACCTTATCTAATTTTTCCTTATTTTCTTTTAGAATTTTCTTTGCTTCTTGGTATGATTTTTCAACAATACCAGAAATTTCCTTATCAATCTTAGAGGACATTTCTTCACTGATCGAGGAGCCTTCCCCAAATTCTTCGGCAAGCCATGAGAATTCACTTCGTCCTTCAAAGAAGATCGGACCTAAAGAACTCATACCATATTCAGTTACCATTTTTCTGGCGAGTTCAGTACATCTTTTTATATCATCAGACGCTCCCGCAGTAAGTTCGCCAAAAACTATTTCTTCTGCGGCTCTTCCCCCGAGCATAGTGGTTATCAATGATTCGATTCTTGTTTTTGTTAGTTGGTACCTGTCTCTTTCAGGGGGAAGATCTGTGTGACCAAGTGTTTGACCTCTGGCAACAATAGAAACTCTCTGAACCGGATCCATATCTTTTACATTTACTGCAACGAGAGCGTGGCCTGCTTCATGATAAGCAGTCATTCTTTTTTCCTCGTCACTCTGCAATGTTTTTCTCTCTGAACCAATAGTAACTTTTAACGATGCCTCATCTAAATCTTTGTCGGTAATGGATTCTCTGTTTTCCCTGGCAGTAAGAATTGCAGCTTCGTTTAACATATTTTCAATGTCAGCCCCACTGAAACCTACTGTCTTTTTAGCCAATTTTTCCACACTAACATCTGGATTTATTGGCTTTCCTCTCATGTGAATTTTAATTATCTCTTCTCTGTCTTTTAAATCAGGAAGGGGGATTGAAATTCTTCTATCAAACCTTCCGGGTCTGATTAAAGCAGAATCCAGCATATCCGGTCTGTTTGTTGCTGCCAACACGATGACGCTTGTTCTAACATCAAAACCGTCCATTTCGGTTAAAATTTGATTTAGGGTTTGTTCTCTCTCATCGTGGCCTCCTCCAATTCCCATTCCTCTTTGTCTTCCGATAGCGTCAATTTCATCAATAAAAATTAAGCTGGGCTGTTTTTCTCTGGCCATTGCAAAAAGATCTCTCACTCTAGATGATCCTACACCGACTAACATTTCCATAAACTCGCTCCCGGCAACACTAAAAAAAGGAACCTCCGCTTCCCCGGCTATTGCTCTGGCTAATAAAGTCTTACCAACCCCCGAGGGGCCTACCAGTAAAACTCCTTTTGGAATTCTTGCCCCAAGTTTTCTGTATTTTGTAGGAAATTTAAGAAAATCAACTATTTCAGCCATTTCTCTTTTGGCTTCCTCACAACCTGCGACATCATTAAATGTAATTTTTTGTTGACCTTTAACAAAAAGCTTTGCTCGTGATTTTCCAAAAGACATAATATCTCCGTTCTGACCTTTCATTTGTCTTAAAAAGTAAAAAAGAACCAAGAAAGGAAGTCCGAACATCAGTAAGGGAGAGAGAATTTCTCCTATACTAACTTGTTGTTTTACCTCTAATTTTCCGGAAATTTTTGACCTGTCGACGTTGTTGTTGCTTAGAATCTGATCAAAACTTATTGAGGTTTCTTTTTTGGAATATACTTTTGTACCACTTCTTTCCAGAACTTCTATTTTATCTCCGGTAACAATGACGTCCTGTACTTTTTCTTCATTTATTAAATTTACTACCTGACCAATTGGAATCTCTTCCTGAACCAGCACACTATCTTTCATTGATCCAAAAATCATGTAAGCGGCAAATAGTAGAAATATGTAGAAAAATACATTGGTGAAAATGTTTGGTCTTTTTACCTCAATTACCATTTTGTTAGGCAATTTTATTTTTTGGGTTTTTTTGCCGTTTTTTGATTGTTTTTTATTATCTTTTTGATTTTTTTCTTTTTGTTCTGCCATAGCTTTAAGAGTATACATTAAAAGAAGGATTTTTTCATAAAAATACCGGGTTCAAAATCTTCAATTTATTGGTGCCAATGGGTGGACTTGAACCACCGACCTAGCGCTTATGAAACGCCCGCTCTAACCCCTGAGCTACATTGGCAAGATTCAATAGATAGCACCCGTATTATACAAGATTAAACACAAATAAAAAAAGCACTTTTATAAGTGCTTGTTATTTTTTTCTTGGTTGCGGGACCTGGACTCGAACCAGGACCCCCGGATTATGAGCCCGGTGAGGTGCCATTCCTCCATCCCGCGATGTTTTTTTAATTCTTTGATAATCTAACAGATAAACCCAGAAGTGTCAAAATCCTTAATTATCAAAGAAAAGTCTGTACCAGGAATACCAATTTTCATTCTTTTTTTCCTCATTACCTTTATCCAAACCTTTTTCTGAAGCAGCAGTGTCTGTTTCAGATAAAACATTTCCTGCGGTGTCCTTTTCAGTGGTTTTCACAACATAGACCTTCTCCCCCGGCTTAATAAGATTTAAATCGTTCCTTGCCTTTTCTTCAATATATTCATCTGTTTTTTTAAACTCTATCTCCTCTTCTATCTTCTTCTTGTCTTCTTCCAACACGGCTACTTCATTTTTAACCTGATCCAACCTATCCTTACTTTTTAAAACATTTAGTGCTGATTTGATGGTGTTTACCGATAACACTGTAAAAAATACGATACCTAAAATATATTTTAATCTGCTTATTGAGGACATTAAACCTATAATAGTTAATTAATTGACAGTTTTCAACGGTTTTGGTAAGATAAGCCCATAGAATTTACTTAATATTTTCTTTTGTCTAAAAGCCCCCTTAGAAAATACATCTGCTCAAAAAAATAATATTATGAAACTAGATATTGCACAAAAAAAGTTTATCGAAGAATTAAAGTCCGAGGGAAAGTCGGGAGCTACGGTTGTTGCCTATAACAAGGACATTGAGCAACTTCTATCTTTTTTGTCGTCTAAAAAAATTGATGAGGTTGAAAAAATTTCAATTGAACCAATTGTTGCATTTATGAAGGATTTAGGTGAGAAAAATTACACACCAAAATCAATTTCCAGAAAAACTAATGCAGCCAGAACTTTCATTAAATATTTAGCAAAAGAAGGTTATCTTAAAGAAGATATTTCACCCCAATTGAAACATCCAAAATTTGAAACAGGTGCTCCAAGAATACTTTCAAAAATGGAGTACAGAGCTTTGAGAGACTCTGCAAAAAATGATGTCAGAAGCTACGCTATGATTGAACTTCTACTTCAAACAGGAATTACTATTTCAGAACTAGCCGGGATTGAAATGAAAGATTTTGAAATAAAGGATGAAACAGCTTCTTTGTTTATTCCTAAAAGAAACAACAAAGAATCGAGAAATATTCCGGTTAATAAACCTGCGTCAGAAGCAGTGAAGAAATATATAGAAAAAGATAGAGCCAATGTATCAGGGGCTTCAGCGAATCTTTTTATTACAAAGACAGGAAAGGGATTGCTAATTAGAAATATCAGATCGACTATAGACAGGTTTTTTAGAATTGCAGGTATTGAAAAGGCAAAAGTAAATGACTTGAGACATACATTTGTAGCTTTTCATCTTGAAAACGGTGTGAATATCTCTTATTTAGCGAAGGTTGCAGGACATAAAAGAGAATCTACTACTGAAAAATACCTAGAATACATCAAAAAACCGGAAAAAATGGATAAGACAGAGTTGACAACACTCTAAAATAGACTTTGTAACGAAATACTTTTTTAAAAAGGTTAATTTTTAGGCTAACTTCAATCAATCAGTTTGTGCAAAATGTATGACAGTATTGTCAATACTATTGAAAACACAATTGCTGTTAAGAAACTGTCTACACTAAATCCCAGAACAATTTTTGAGACAATAATCACCATTAAAGCATCTATCACAAAGGTGAATAGACCTAAAGTTATAATAGTTACTGGAAGGGAGAGAATCAAAAGAATTGGTTTTACTAAAATATTTAAGGCTGCTAAAACTAAGGCAACAATTAAAGCAACTTTGAATGAAGAAACGGTTACTCCTGAAAGAAGATATGCAGTAGCATAAACCGCAAAACCATTTACTATGAATTTTATTATATTTTTTAACATTAATTTCACCCCCTGCTAATATAATAACATAACTAACTTATCTGAAGTTCTTTCATTAATTATTTACATTTTTAATGTATATGATACTTTATCATTAATATGGAGTACGCAACATTAACTAAACAAAATCAAATAACAGTACCAATAAAGGTAAGAGATAAATTAAAACTTAAACCAAGTGACAGGTTGGTTTTTTATGAATCCGGTGAAACAATCAAAGTATCTAAACTTAAATCCATAGACGATTTCAGGGGACTACTAAAGGACTCTAATGTCAAATTAAGTAAACAAAAGATAGAAAGTACTTGGACGGAAAGACATATCGTAAATGAAAAGAAAAACAATTAATGAGAAGTTAGATGATAAGGTTCGGTTGTCTAAGGGAGTTGTTATAGATACCAACATTTTGATAAGAGCTCTAATTGATGAAAACCCGGAACTTACAAAAATAATCGCCAATACCGACGAGGTCCATATCCCACTGCCAATATTTTTTGAAACAGTTTTTGTTCTAGAGAAATTTTATAAACAATCTAGAGAAACGATTGTCGATTATGTTTTTACAATAATTTCTTACGATAACGTATTCACTGATAAGAATAGTCTTAAAGAAATCCTTTATATCTACGGACGAAAACCCAAGTTAAGTATCATTGATTGTTTTATAGTCACATACTCCAATATCTATAATGTAAAGATAAAAACATTGGATAAGGCTTTGAGGAAATATTTAAAATCTTAGTTGTGGTATCCATCCTGCGGATGATACCCACTTTTCTGGTGGGTGATCCAGGACTCGGTCACTAGTCCAAGTATCTCTACGTCACTTCGTTCCTAGAGCTTCTTGGCTCTCGACCCCGTCTCGCTCACTTTGTTCGCTCCGACATTCTCGTCCTGTATCACTATAGAGTTAGTTACCATCCTGCGGATGATACCCACTTTTCTGGTGGGTGATCCAGGACTCGAACCTGGAACCGAGCGTGTATAAGACGCTTGCTCTGCCAATTGAGCTAATCACCCATAACGATTTCTAAGTAAATCTTTTTAACGCACTTAAACCTCACCTCTCTTGGTCAACTTCGCTACCGCTTGTTGACTAAAGACGCTTGCTCTGCCAATTGAGCTAATCACCCATGTTTTAACCTTACCTATCTTCTTTTATCTCTTTCGCTTACGCTCAAATCATCTAATTTAAGTTTCTTTATCTAGATTATCTCCGGTTGTCGTTTCACTCCAACAGGAGCTAATCACCCTAAATAATCCCTAAGTAAATGTTGTTAACAAACTTCAACTCCCGTCTTGGTCAGCTTCACTAACGTTCGCTTACTAAAGACGCTTGCTCTGCCAATCTTACCAACGCACCAACTAAAATCCAATTTCTTCTCACACTTACTCAATCGCTAAAGCTCGTTTATTTTTAAGTTAATTTTCAACTATACGTTGGTAACGGTTGTCGTTTCACTCCAACAGGAGCTAATCACCCGTGCCTATTTCAAAGTAAATTTTTTAAAGTACTTAAATCTCCCCTTTCTTGGTCAACTTCGCTAAGCTTATTACCTAAAAATCGTATTATACTACTGTGCCTGGTCTGTCAAAAACTCTTCCAAATCAACTTCTTTTTTCAAATCCTTTCTGCGCTGGACTATACTATCTTTTTCAATCATCTCAAGCAATTCTTCTACCACCTCAACTAAAGCATTTTCAAGTGTAAAAGCGGTTTCATCAGAAAAATATTCTTTGCCGCTAAGATCTAAATTAACTTTAGCTTCAAATTGTTCCTCGGGTACTGAATTTAAAACTACTCTTGCAAAACACGAACCCTCGGGTAAATGTTTCACCCTGCTTTCTATCCTTTCAAACTTCTCTTTCGTTAAAGCCTCCATGCTTGGAGACAGTTCGATATTATCTGATGTTATTTGATATTGCATAAATACATTTTACCATCCCTTCTGATAAAATGACTTTATGAAAAAACTAAAAACCTTTGTATATGTTCTTAAAAACAGCATATCTTCACCAAAATACTACAACGACATCGTTAAATCTAAAATTAATTTCTCAATAAAATATTTTTTAGCTTTATCTTTCTTAGTCTCCGTTATATCAGTTATTGGATACTCAATTATTTACCTTCCAAAATATATTTCTGAAATAAAAATTTCTTATCAAAGTATCGAGGAGGGTTTTCCTGAAGATTTTGTTATTGAATTTAAGGATGGTTCGTGGAGTTCTAATAAGGAAGAGCCGGTAATTATTAAAAAGATAGATTTAGGGAAAGACAATAAGTTACCTCAGAATTTGTTTGTTTTTGATAAAGAGGGAACAATTGAAAAAATTGATGAGTACAACACGATGTTTTTAATTAATTCAGAAAATATTTTATGTAAAACAGATACCGAAGGTGTGGTTGCACAACCACTTAAAAATATTCCGAATGGAAAACTGGATAAGAATCTTTTGAATGAAAAAATGCAAACGGTGAAAAAGGTAATCGGGTTTCTACCGTACCTTCTACCCTTAGCATTGCTTATACCAACTTTTTTATTTGAATATGTCGGTGGTTCAATATTTATAATTTTGATTTCAGCAGTGGGTGTATATATTGCATCTATTTCTACTAGAAAAAAAATTGATTTTAAGTCTGCTTTTCAAATATGTATACATGCATCAACAATACCTATGATAGTAAGAGCTTTTTCTACAGTATCGCCTGTTGTTTACGGATTTATTCTAAATTGGCTTTTATTTATTATATTGGCGGTTTCTTTGTTCTTTAGATTTAGAATGGAAGAAGATACCGGTTTGAAAAAAATAAATAAAGAGTAATTGAGGATTTAAATTTGAATTGCTATAATCTCTACGCTGTAAGTAGTTCGCTGAGCTCAATGGGAAGAACCATCTCGCTTCGCTCGGGAACCTTGCGATTGAGCTTAAGAAATGTTAATTCTTTAGATGAAAGTTTGATAAATAAATAGATTCGTGTTTTTTAACTTGATCCCCTGTAGCTCAATGGTAGAGCGTCCGGCTGTTAACCGGCAGGTTCGTGGTTCGAGTCCACGCGGGGGAGCCAAGAAGACCTTAATATAAAAACTAATTCCTTATCTCACAAAACTATGTATGTTTTACTCACAGCCAATGTCTAGAGAGATTTATAAAATATTTATCACTCTTTCTTACCTATTATCTCCAATCCCTTTTGAATAATCACCCTATCTTTATCCTTCTCTTCCTCCGATAATTCGTCAAAACTAACTTTTTGTTCCGCAGGGGCCCAAGAACCATTCCTGTCCAACCAAGCATCATGTAATTTTGAACTTGCTTTATCGACAAAACTATCATCTAAGTTTTCTCCCGACATGCCGGCTTCATATATTAAACTCATTGTCACATATGCGGAAGCTCTATTTTCGTACTGCCAATCCGAAGGCAAATCTTCAAAACTTGTATTAGCAATGTCAATCTCGTCTGTTCCGTGAGATTCAATCCAACCCTCATCCTTAGTATGCTTTATCCTTGGCTCATATGTACCATCTTCCTTTAAACGTGTCTTTCTCCACTCGTCATGCAAAACACTACCAAGGTTGCTGACGCTGTTATTAAAAGACTCTAACTGCTCAGAAGTTAATTTCTCTTCCAAACTGTTATTATCAACCTTTTCATCTCCCATAAAACCTCCTTTTAATTTAATACTTTTTAATCATATCAAAAAATGCTCAATGATATAAATTCAAGACATATCGTTTTTATAGATGGAACCTTAAAGACTCAAAATTTTGTTTACTTCACTAATCAATTAGCAAACTCACTCATTTTCACCACATTGTTCAACTTATCAATCTCCTGTCTTGTCTCAGCCATCAATTTAAAATCTTCAAAAACCTTGATAGATTGGGATAAATATTTGTTTATAGTAAGGTTACGGTCGGCGAGCCAAGTAGACCTTAATATAAACAAATCAAATGCGCAAATCGTATTGTTATTTTTCCAACATCTGTATAATTATCTTATGCAAGAATATTTATCACCAATTCTAATGTATGCTCTAGTAGTAGTTCTTTTCACCTTACTTTACCTCTGGTCTACTTATAATAATTTCGTTAAAAAAAGAAATCAGGTTAAAACAGATCTTTCTGATATCAACGTACAAATTAGGAAGAAAGCTGATCTTGTAGAAAATCTTATCAACCTAACAAAAGACTACGCTACTCATGAAAAAGACACCTTTAAGGGTGTAGCTGAAATGAGATCATCTGTTAATACACCCAGCACTGCTACCGAAGCCGCTAAAACAGAAAACATGCTTAGTAATACCTTGAGGTCATTAATGATGGTAGTGGAAAGTAATCCCGAATTAAAAGCTAACCAAAATTTCCTTTCTCTTACCGAAGATTTAAAAAATATTGAAAATCTCATCGCTGCCTATAGGGAAGAATATAACAGAACTGTAATGGGATATAACAACTCAGTGCAAACGTTCCCGGGACTAGTAGCTGCGAGATTATTTGGTTTTGAGTCAGAAGATCTTTTCGACCCTTCTTTATAAGAGAAATGAAAGAAAAAAAATTAGTTGAAAATAAAATTTTTAACAAAGGTTTGATTGTTATTACTATTTCATATGTCATTTTCTTAATATTATTTGGATTAACTATCAACGAGGTCTCAAAAAGTAACTTAATACAAGACAAGCTAATAAGCCCAATAAAAGAATACAGCTTACTTCAACAAAGAAATGTAGAAAATGAAAAGTTAATAAAAGAACTGACTTCACTTGAAAGAAATAAAAAGACCGTTTCCAAAACTGAACCTTCAGTACAGCAAACACCACAACAACCAAGTACTAATCAGAACTCTAATACACAATACAATACTAATACAACAGTACAATCAGAGCCTGTGACCGAAAGAAAATGTTACAGAGTTGAAATTGAGGAAGATGAGTTTAAGAGTAATAAATGTTATTCATGGGATAACATGGTAAAGCTCGAGGATTATCTCTTTGAGTTAGATAAAAACAGGATGATGCGTGATTCGGCCGAAAGCAGAATAGAAATGACTTGCGAAGCTGATACTGAATCAGCAAGAGAATTTTTTAAAGATTCCTGTGAAGACGCCAGAGAAGATAAGGAAGATGCAGAAGATAAAATTGGTGAGTACAAAAATAAGATCAGAGAAATGCTTTCAAAAGGCTGGGACTAATCTACAACACAACTCATACACAATAGTTACCTATAAATATTTAATATCCTGTAGTTTTTGACATATTGTAGTGAGTGCTATAAAATTCAGGCAATAATCCAAAAAAATAGAAAGAGGAGAAGATGAAGAGAAAGAGAAAGAGAGTTGATGTTCAGTTACCGTTACCCTTAAATTACGATATAGTGATTCCACAAGGAAAAACTATACCAGCTCCGCATAGAGAGCCATATGTAGAGGGGGAGTGTCATTGTGAGTGCCCGGGCTGTGAAGGAACAAGCGGAAATTATCACTGCTATAATAAAGGCCGGGGGTGCTGCTTACCAAAACCTTTTTAAAAAAGAAGCGACAATCATTTGATAAAACAAAGATTGTCGCTAATTTTTTTATCAATTTTCTGTTTTTATAGATGAACTCTCATTAAGAGTTTGGTTTTCAGCCAAAAGATTTCCTGAATTAATCGAAGGTACTTCAATAGATGGAGGAAGTGGCGTCTCAATAGCAGGTACATCGGGAATTATAGGACTTGGAGGAACAACCGCGGGTTCACTCTGTTCAAGAAGTTTATTAAAAATATAAGCATTAGCAATTGAAATAACTATAGAAGCAGGAATTACGCCAACCCCAAAAACTAAAAATCCTAAAATAGCAATTAGAAAATAAACGACTGTTAAAGAAACGAGTTTAAACCTCACACCTTTTGTTAATCTACCACTCTCCTTCATAGCCTCTCTTGGTTTCATATCTTTATCAACAATTAAGTACGAAACAAAATAGTATTTTAGAGCATATAAAATTCCTGGGATTATAAAGAGAATTAAGCCAACTATTATGTTTAATGTAACAAGAAAATTCGCTATCAAAAATCTCCATGCTTTTTTTAAACTCATCTGATTCAATATTGTTTTGTAATAAACCTGTTTATTTCTGACAGAATCCAAAGTTAGATTTACATAACCCATTCTAAGTGCTGTTGATACTAATATTCCTATAACACCAACAGCTACAAATCCGACGACTGTAATGATTACAAAAGGAATTAATATAAACATCGAGTTTGAAGATTGTCCTTTATCTGACATAGGTAATTTTTGGACAGCGGTACTAGCTCCAAGTACCTTATCATAAATAATCGGTTCCTTTGGGTAAGGTAAATCCCGACCTACCGTTTTAGTAATAGAAGAAGTCTGTGTAGAACTTGATCTATTTAAATTACCGACACCTGGTAAACTTGAGGACCCGGTGGCCATACCGGTTATCAAAGATGCAACAATCCAAAACTTCCAATTTGACTTGAAAGTTCTCCAACCGAACGAAATGGCTTCTGATATTGAGAATGTTTTTTTCATACATAAATGATAAAACTAAAAATCTATATTTACAAACAAACACATTAACTTATCTTAAATAAGTAAAAATAAATCTGATACAATTCAACTATGGAATTTATAAAAAATATGAACCCTGCTTTGTTTACTTTACTAACGCTTATACTTGTTGGTTTGAAAGGCTACACCCTTTGGAGAGCATCAAAAAATAATCATAAAATATTTTTTGCAGTTATTTTGTTCTTCAACACCTTGGGTATAGTTGAGATTGTTTATTTAATACTGGATAAGTACAAATTTAATGTTCCGGTATTAAAAAAATTAAAAAATGGAAGCCTCCCAAATTCAAAAAAATAAAAAATTAGCAATCGGATGGTTTTGTTTTACGTGCAGTGAGGACAGCACTATACTTTTTACTGAACTTTTAAATAAACACTTTGACGAGTGGAAGAAACTCATAGATTTCAAATACATCAGACCTTTAAAAACCAAAAACGAATCGGAAGACCTTGATGTAGCATTTGTAGAAGGAGCTATCTCATCAAAGACTCAAGAAGATGAAGTAAAAAAAATAAGAGATAATGCAAAATATGTTGTAGCTGTAGGACAATGCGCCTGTACAGGAATGCCCTCGGCCAGCAGAAATGCTTTTGAAGAAAAAGATATTGATGACAGAATTAGATGGTATTTAGAGCATTTTGACTATAATAAAAAGGTACAAAAACTCGAAGATGTGGTAAAAGTAGACGATAAGATAGAGGGGTGTCCGATGAATGTGACAAAATTCCTATCCGTAATGGATAAATATTTAAAGTTGTTTAATATAATATAAAAAATGCACAGCGGAAATATCACAATCGAAAATATCACTAAAATCGAAGGCTCTGCGGGCCTTGACGTCACAATTGAAAACGGAAAGGTAACTGATGTGAAATTTAAGATCCAGGACTCTAGACGATTTTATACTGACGCTGTAAAGAAAAAACCACTGATCTCTGCTCCGTCATTTTTATCAAGAATATGCGGAACGTGCTCTGTTGCTCATCTTTTTGCTACCATCAAAGCAATAGAAAATTCGCAGGGAATTGAAGTTACAGAACAAACAAAAACTTTAAGAAGATTAGCTTATGACGCTCTAATAATTAGAGACCATGCCCTTCATTTATATTTTTTTGTTCTACCGGATTTATTAGGATTGGATTCTATTTTGGATATTCCCGACGACCACGGTGATTTGGGCCATACTCTTCTTCATGATTCTTTTGATATAAAACAACTCGGTACTGATATATCAGAAGTAGTTATCGGTGCGGCTATACATGCTCCTATACCAACTATCGGAGGATTTTTAAAACTACCTGACGAATCAAGGTTCCCGAAACTTTTGGAAAGATTGGAAAAAATAAGGCCTCAAGTATTAAGGGGAATTAAAGCTTTTTACGATTACGGTGCTTCTCTTGAACAAGATGTAGATTATGTAGCTTTAAGAAATGAAAATAAATTTGATTTTCTAGAGGGTACTCTGATTAGTTTAGACGGTAGAAAAATACCTCCTGATAAATTCTTAGAACATTTTGATGTTGTGGTAGTTCCATATTCACAATCAGAAGGGTACGTTTTTTCAGATAATCACGGAAATTATGTTTTAGGCGCTTTAGCAAGAATTAATTTAAATAAAGACCAGCTAAATCCAAGAACTTTAGAAAACACAAAAGAATTTCTTGATGTGTTTCCTTCGAAAAATATTTATCACAACAATTTGGCACAAGCTATAGAAATACTTCATTGTGTAGATGATGCAATAGAAATTTTGAAAAACATAAAAATCGTTGATGAAAAGCCAATTAAAAAAACACTAAAAGCTGGGGTTGGGATTGGCGTAATAGAAGCTCCTAGAGGCACACTGTATCACAAAGCTGTAGTAGATGAAAAAGGTATAGTCGTTGATTACGATGTGATTGTACCAACTTCTCAGAATCAAATAGCAATAGAGAACGACCTTAAAAAGTATTTTAATGAAAACTTAGATAAAGACGAAGAAAAATTAAAAGTTGATGCAGAAAGTATAATCAGAGCCTACGATCCTTGCATGTCCTGCGCAACTAACTTCCTTAAGATTGATTGGATTCGTAAATAATCTACGTCTTTTTGCATCGGCAGACCAATTATTGTTACTTTTCCAATCTTCCCTATCTTTTTTAAATACTTGAGTTGGAAGCCTAAATCAAAATCGTGTGCGGTAGTTCTTTTTTCAAGTGATATATTCTTAACCTGATCATTATTTATTACCGTTATATCCTCAATCCCTTCAATTGTATCCATAATTACAACTTCTTCCTCACCCACAAATGGAAGGTCTTGATTTGGCTTAACATAAATAAAATCACAATTTTTTATGGCTTTTTCAAGTTTTTTCGAAACAATGATGGCTTTATTATCAAAATCTAAATCTTCATTTCCGAATACATAAATCTTCATACTTTCTTTTTACATTTGGTAAAGTATTTTGGCAATACTGAATACAAGTAAGGTAGCTGTTTTACGAAAAATGCTATATTTGAAAAAAACTTCTTACTTAGGCCAAACTCTCTCACCTGTCTCGGCATCAGTTATTACAATAGCACCTGTTGGGCATGATTGAGCTGCAAGTAAAATGTTTGTTTCTTCATCGGTCGCCCCATCTTTTATAACAGCTTTTGACTCTCCGTCTAATTCAAAAACAGCCGGGGAAAAAGCTACACAAGAGGCGGCGCTAATACAAACATCTCTTAAAACTTTTACTTTATACTTTCCAATTTGAACTTCTTTATCTTCCATTTTTAATCCTTTTTAAATTATCTGACTAATTAAATACTACCTTATCAAGTATATTTTTTGAATAAATCAGTAAGGCTGTTTAATTTTGGTTTTTGATTAACCAGCGGAATTTCTGAAATTTGTGGGTAACCATCCTCTACGGTTGGTTTTTCTTCTCTGTAAAAAATACCAACGGGAATTTTCTTTTCCCCAAACTCGTGAGCTTTCTCAAAAGCTTCTTTTTTATTTGTCGGATCATAGTCTTTTCCAAGATAATAAGTATTTTGTAGAAACATTGCATGTGTACATATTTTATTAAAAGTGACACACGGCTGAAGAATGTCTATAAACGCAAAACCCCTGTGTTTATTAGCCTCAATAATTAGCTCTGTAAGTTTTGGCATGTCACCAGAATAAGCCCGAGCAACAAACGTAGCCCCAGAGGCAATTGCCAAAGCCATAGGATAAATCGGCTCATCGGGGTTTCCTGCAGGAGTAGATTTAGTTTTCACACCTTTTCCAGTAGCAGGAGAGGTCTGTCCGGCAGTCAAAGCATATAGAGCATTATCGTGCAAAAGTACTGTAATATTATGATTTCTTCGGGCCGCATGAACAAAATGATTACCACCTTCACCTAAACAGTCACCATCGCCAACATGAGCAAAAACATTAAGTCTGTGGTTTGCCATTTTTAGACCGGAAGCCACAGGAATTGCCCTACCATGCAAACCTTCAAAAGATGTAAGTTTTACAAAATTTAAAATATGTCCGTGGCAACCTATTCCTGCAACTAAAGCTGTATTAGTATTATCCCAACCTTCTTTTACTGCCGCATTTTTAAAAGCAGCCCAAATATTAAAATTTCCACATCCAGGACACCAGTTAGGAGTATATGGAGTTTTCAATTCTTCTAGTGTCATATTTTTTTAACTCCTTCCACTGAATTTAATTTCTCTACTATTTCCTCCGGATAAATCACCCTGCCGTCTGATCTTAAATATCTATCTTTTATATCAATTCCTGTTTTTTCTCTTACAAGATCTGCTAGTTGGCCGGAATAATTACACTCAATATCAACTACATGCTTAGCCTTAGATAAAACCTTTGTTAAAAATTCTGCGGGAAAAGGATTCATCCATGTAACGTGAACATAATTTACATTAGAAAAACGTTTAACAGCTTCGATAATACTTCCTTTATTACTACCCCACGAAAGTACCGTTATATCAGCATTCTCAGGACCAAAAACTTCTGGTTCTAGCATGTCGTTTTGAGCGCATGTAATAAGCTTCTGCATTCTTTTTTTCATCATTTTATTTCGAAGTTCAATTTCTTCTGTGGAATAACCGTATTCATCATGCTCATCAGAGTTAGCAAGAAAATAATTTCCAACTCCTGGAATACTTCTTGTAGAAACACCGTCTTCTGAAAATTCATATCTTTTGAAATCTTCAACTTTTTCTTTTGTAAACTTTCCTCTATCAATTTTTATATTTGAAACATCCGGAAATAAAACGGTTCTGTCGTTTTCACAAATATTTTTATCTAACAAAACAACTACGGTAGTTTGATATTTGTCAGCCAAATCAAAAGCTTTTGCTGTGAGATTGTAAGTTTCTTCAACATCTCCAGGAGCTAAAACTAATCTTGGAAATTCGTCTTGATGAGAGTGCAAAATCATTTGAAGGTCACCTTGCCCACTCCAAGTAGGAAGACCGGTGGCAGGGCCACCTCTCATCCCCTCAACTATTACCAAAGGTGTTTCGGTAATTCCCGCAAGTCCATAAGCCTCTGTCATCAAACAAAATCCACCTCCTGAAGTTGCGGTCATAGAACGAACTCCAGCAAAAGACGCGCCGATGGACATGTTTATTGCCGATATCTCATCTTCTGGTTGTTTGTAAATGTAACCAAATTTCTGCTGATTGGCGGCCAAGACATGGAGGATATTGTTGATGGGAGACATTGGGTATATTGCGGCAAACTGCATACCTGCGGATATAGCACCTAAAGCGGCCGCCTCATTCCCACTTATAACCATATAAGGAGCAGGGGAACTAAAAGAATCAATCACAGTCATATAATCGTGAAGGTCATTTTTAAAATTATCCAAAACAAAGTTGTATCCTAAATCAGCGGCTTTTTTGTCAGCCTCAATAATCTTTTCTCCTTTATCACCGTATTCTTCTTCGATTAATTTTTTAAATGTTTCAATATTTCCACCTAAAAGACAAATTGCGGAAGACAAAGCCACAATATTTAAAAAGATATTTTTTTCACCGGCTTCAAATGCTAGTTTTTTTAAAGGAATACCGTAAAGGGAAACGTCTTTTGAAACTTTTGAAACATCCATTTTTGAATTTGAATCAAAAATTATTCCTCCCCCGCTTTCGATTTCTGAAAAATGCAGGTCAATTGTTAACTGATCAAAAGCTATTAGAAGATCAGACTTTACTCTTGGTGATGTAACTTCTCTTTCTGAAAAATTTACTTGCATCACATTGTGACCACCTCTAATTAAAGACGGATACTCTGTGTTATCACAAATTTGGTAACCCGACCTTGCTGCTATTTTTGCCAACATCAAACCTACAGATTTAACACCTGTTCCTGCCGGACCTCCTATTTTTACTGACACTACATCATCTTTATTTACCATATTTTTCGAAATATATCCTTTCCTCCGGGCAACCTCTTTCTATTAAAACTTTCGAAACATCCTCAATCATAAATTTATTCCCGCACAAATAAGCGGAACATTTTGAAGCGTCTGAGAAATCTTTTTTTACCAATTCAGTTATAAAACCTGTGGGGCCATCCCATTTTGGATCAGGATTATTTACCGCAATTTCATAAGAAAAATTTTCATATTCTTTTTGCAAATCACTAAAATAATCTTTAAAAAAAACATCGCAATAATTATTTACCCCAAGATAAAGTTTTATTTTTCTATCTTTTTTACCTTCCTTCAAAGCGCTTTCTAACATAAATTTTAATGGAGCTGTACCACAACCTGTTGCAAAGAAAAGCATATTTTCAACATCTTCGTCTTGTTTTAATGTGAAATTTCCAAAAGGCCCTAAAAACGTCATCTTATCCCCAACCTTTAAACTTTCAAAAAACTTTGATCCGGGACCACCGGGAGTTGAATCTACGAGTAAATTAAATCTATTAGGATTTTTAAAACCAGCAACAGAGTAGCAATTTACTCTGGAATCTGAAACCTTTACACTTAAATATTGTCCGGGAATTACTTTAAATTCTTCCTCTGTTTCGAATTCCAAAAAGTGCATTTTTGGAGTTAGGTTTTCAGCTTTTAATACTTTTGCAGTTTTAAACTTCGGGCCCTGGGGCATCTGTTTATTTTCTCTTAAAATTACCTTTGTGTCTACTGCCCACACATCGTTAATATTTATAATCACAGGATTTATTTCTATCTCCTGAATTCCGGGCTCACCCTCAACAACCTTGCTTACTTTAACCATAAGTTCATAAAGTTTTTCTAAGGCATAATCTGTTTTTCCATCTTTATCTTTTAATGATTTAAAAATTTTCGAACCTTCTACAAGTTTTTTGGCTTTGTTAAGATCCATCGGAAGAAGCGCGATATTTTTATCAGAAATTAACTCAGCTAATGAACCTCCGGCTCCAAAAAGCATAAAATGTCCAAACGTCGGGTCACTTTTTACTCCCACAATTACCTCGGTTCCCGAAGGAACTTCTCTCTGTACTTGAAAGTTAGTTGTAGCTAATATTTCTGGAGATAAACTACGTTTTTTTCTTTCCAAAATATCCCATGCCTCTTCAAGTTCATCCTCATTTTTAATATTCAAAACAACCCCGCCCACATTTTTCTTATGTAGTAGTCCTGGAGAAGAGAGTTTTAAAACCAAGGGATAACCTTGAACAATGGCAAATTTTTTGGCATCTTCTAAGGATTCCACACCCAAAGTTGGGGGTGTGTTTATACCAATTGCTGAAATCACAATATCAGATTCAATGTTGTTAAGGGCAGGTTGCTTCTTATCGATAGCTTCTTTTACCAATTTATTAACCTTTTCAGGCATAACATCAAAATTTAAAACCTGATAAATATCCATCTGGGTAGATGTGTTTTCTTCTTGTCTTTTCTTAAACTCCCGCATTTTACCTAAAGCGTATATCGCTCTTTCGGGAAATCTAAATGATGGGATATGCATATTGTTTAGAATTTTCTCACCATCGCCAACTAGAGACCCTCCGATAAATGAACATAAAACCGGTTTTTGGTATTTCTTGGAAACATCGCCAATCATCTCTGCAGTCTTTTTTATCTGTGTCATTATTTGTGGAGTTAGAAGCACTACCAAAGCATCGCAGTTTTCATTTTTAAGAACTATCTCCGATGCATCAGCATATCTTTGGGCCAAAGCATCACCCAAGACATCTACCGGATTCATAATGCTCGCAGATCTTGGAAGTACTTCTAATAATTTTTTTCTTGTTTCTTCCCCGAGATCTACCATCTCTAAGCCATTTTCTACAACGCTGTCAGCACTTATAACTGCAGGGCCTCCGGCATTAGAAATAATTGCCACTCTAGATCCCGAAGGTAAGTTGGCCCATGAAAATGCTTTTGATAAATCGAAAAAATCCTCTAAGGAATTGCATCTTATAACCCCAGCTTCTTTTAAAGCTGAATCAAAAACATCATCAGCCCCAGCAATAGCACCAGTATGTGACTGCATTGCACTTGCGGCGGCCTGGCTTTTACCCGGCTTGATTATAAAAACAGGTTCGTGTTTGGTAAATTTTTTACATATTTCCAAAAACCCCCTTCCATTAACAATCGATTCCAGATATAAACCCAACGGATGAGTACTAGAATCATTTTCATAAGACAGGGAAGTTAAAGAGCCGTGATATTTTTCAAATAAATATTCCATAACATCGTTTTCATTAATATCTGCTTTATTTCCCAAAGTCACAAAATTTGAAAAACCAATTCCTACCGAACTACACCAGTCAAAAAGCGAAGTGGCAATAGCCCCCGACTGGGTTATAAAATTTAAGTTACCGTTAAGGGAATTAGCTTTTCCAAATGTAGCATTAACATTATTTTCGTTATTTACAAAACCTAAACAATTAGGCCCTAAAATGTTTATTCCAAAATCTTTTGAAATGGAAATAATTTCTTTTTCAAGTGCTTCTCCTTCCGCACCTGTTTCTTTAAACCCTGCTGAAATAATTACTACATTCTTAGAACCTTTTTCACCCACTTCCTTCAATATCTGGGAAACAAAGGGTGAGGGGATTGAAATAATAACTAAATCAGGTGTCTCCGGAAGATCTAGAATTCTTTTATAACATTTAATTTTGCTAATAGTCTTGGCTTCCTGATTAATTGGATATAAAAAACCCTTGTATCCTGATTCAATGAGATTTTTAAGAATTACCGCCCCAACCTTTTTAGGTGATCTTGAAGCTCCGACAATAGCTATAGATTTTGGTGAAAAAAGAACATTTAGGTTTTTGGGCATTAACTTAGTCTATTAATTTTTGATTACTGCGTCAATGCCTGATTAATAAATTCAGGGTATCAGAAACATAAAACGAGAGCGAGGTAAAATTTAAATTAAAAATTTTTACCTAAAAAAGAAGTGGTGTATATGTACAAAAAGAAAATTAACAGTAACACCAGACCTACCCACTTAGGTATATTTTTATCCTTATAAAATCTTATTATTAAAAGAAATAAAAATACTGTTCCGAATAAAAAAAGCGTCTCAGTAATACCCAAATTCATATCAGCTCCTAAAACGTTAGTGACTCCGCCAATAAATAAAAGATTGTACAGACTACCGCCTGTGATATGCCCTATGGTTAACTTATCCTCGTCCTTTTTCTGACTCATCACTGCTGTAAAAATATCGGGCAGGGAGGTGGCAATTCCTGTTAAAGTTAAACCTAAAACAGTGGTGGAATATCCTGATATAACAGCTAAATCTTCCATGGATCTCACTACTAAAAGACCACCCACAGTAACGCAAATAACCGAAAAAAATAAACCAAAAATCAGGTCGGGTGTAATTTTTCTTTTTTTAAATAAATCTATTACTGTTTTATCTTCCTGAAGTCTTCCCAACGCTCCCCATCTATATTCAAGATAATTTGAAATTAACAACCCAAACAATAAGATTAATCCTGAAACAAACGGTGGGATAGGCAGCTGCTGTAGTAAAACAAACAAAATCGTTGCGATAATTAACACCATTGCATTCTTCTGGGTCTTTGTAGTACCAATTCTTATATCTTTTCCCAATAAAATTGCCGCGGGTAACACTAATATAAAATTTACGATCGTTGAACCAAGAATGGTTCCGGCGGCTAAACCGACACTTCCCGAGCTTGAAGACGTGATTGAAACTGAAAGTTCGGGTAACGTAGTGCCAAAAGATACCACTAACATACCTATTACTAATGGAGATAACCTAAAAACTTCAGAAAGTTTAACCGCAAGTTTTACAAATAACTGCGTGGCTAAAAGTAAAATAATTACCCCGAAGAAAAATTTTATTAAATAGGCAGCCATGTAATTTATTATATGGCATCCTTTTAAAATAGCCAAAAATGATACAATTTAGATATGAAAAATAAAAGAACAATTACATACATTGTGTTCATATTAGTCTGCCAAATGGCTGGAATTATTGGTTCTTTATTCACGGCGCCCGCGGTAAAAGGCTGGTACACAACTATTAATAAATCTCCTTTAAACCCACCAAGCTGGGTATTCGCTCCTGTGTGGACGACTCTTTTTGTAATGATGGGAATATCGGTTTCTATCATTTGGTTATCTGAAAAAAACGAAGGAAGATCTAAAGCTCTCAAGGTATTTTTTGTGCAACTTTTATTGAATACTTTATGGTCAATAATATTTTTTGGGTTAAAAAACCCACCCCTAGCTTTTATCGAGATTATCGTACTCTGGTTTGCAATACTCTATACAATAATTCTATTTAGGAAAATAGATCGAAAAGCTTCATATCTCTTGATTCCTTATATTTTGTGGGTATCGTTTGCCTCTGTTCTTAATCTGTCGATAGCCATACTAAATTAAAAACTTAATTTAAAATGAATTTTGAGGATAGGGGTTAGTTTAATTCTGACCTTTTCTCTTTTATAAAATTTCTCCAGCTTTCTATCATTGCGACAAAACTTGAAAAGGGGAAATCAACCAAAGCTATAAAAAACACACTTACGATGTTGTATTCTTTCCATTTAGCTGATAACCACCCACCTATTTTTGCCAGAGGTATTGAGAAGAAATCCAGAATAAATTCGATAATATTTTCCTTTTCAACTATTGTTAACTCTCTTGATCTTTGTCTTATTACCATGGCAGAAAAAACTACCATAGCCACATTTCCGGTGTTTATGTACAGAGAAGTCCATGGAACATCTGCAATCTTAAAAACCCAATATATACCGTACAAAGATATCATGCCTCCTGTTAGGTAAATTATTGCGAATATAAAATTGAGAAATTTCTTAATTTTTTTCTTAAGCTTAACTTCGTAAATATCTAACTCATCTACTTTGTAAACAACTTTTGAAACCTCTTCTTTTACTGATTCTAAATTATTTCCTGAAGGTGGCTTAATCATCCAGACAAGGATAAACATCAATGCGGTAGGTATAGCAAGATCAGCTACTATTGACCATGGGCTGAAATAACCCCGAACCCAGCTTGCAATTGGAATTTCAAAAAGCAGTAAACTAGCTAAACCGGCAACAAAGATTGAAAGCGTAGAAAATATTGCAAGTTTAGATAATCTTTTTTTCAAAGTAGCCAATCTTTCGTTATATTTATTTTCAACGGCTTGAATAAAAATTCCTTTATCAGAAACCTTTTTCTCAATAATTTCCACTTCCTTCTCCATGGAATTCATTGAATCACCTATAAGTAGGTATGCAGCATCATATTTTTCAGCTACTCTGAAAAATTCTGAACCTTTTTTATAATTCAAGTAATCTTCAATCTCATTCCAAATATCAAATATTTTTGAAGTAAATTCAGGTAAATATTCTGATGAGGTAAAAAACTCTGGATATCTGTATTTCAACAGGTGGAAAATTGTAATCGGTTTGTCTAAATTATATAAAGTCCTGTGAACAGATATATAAGTTTGTATATATTTATCTTCTTCGGAAATTTCATTTTCAGGAATTATTTTTATTCTTTGCATCAAAGATTCTGTCATCAAATTCATCAAGGCATATTCTCTCAAAGGAGCGTCCAATATCTCTTCTATCTCACAAGCAGCAATTTCTATTACCCAGTTATAAAAATTAATTTTTTTCTTAACTCCTGCTTTTTGTTCTTTTTTTGTTTTAGATTCCTCGTCATTTATCACTACAGCGTTATTCAATATATAGAGATATTTTTCCAAGCAATTTTGAATCTCCGGAGTCTTCTCTTTATCAATTTTACCGTTAGGGAAATATCCGCTTCTTATTAATTCCAAGATAAAAGGCTCTGCTGCTTCAGCAGGTTTTACATCAGGGATAATACTTATACCGTAAACCTTAGAAACAAATCTTCTTTTAAGAACTCTTTCAATTGCCGCCCTTCTGATGAGATGTTCTTCTTTCCAATCAATTATTCTTCTCACCGTCTCGTAGACTTTCGCTACCCTGGAAGCAATCTCGTCAACGTATATAGGATTTGAAGATTTTTTATCCTCCTCCTTAACACTTTTCTTGAAATCTATAAGGTATTTTTTAAAAGGTTCTGAAAAATTGGAAGGCATGTTGTTAAAATCTTCTTGAATTTTATTATCCTCAACAGACACCTCCTCCACAAAAGAGGGTTTGGGTTGTACAGGAGGTTTTGTGTAGTTTTTATATTCCGATAGTTTATCTGCTTCTTCTTCCAACTTCTCTTTAGGCTGAAGAAACCCGGGTTTCCAAACCATTTTATTTTCATCTTCTTTGGATAGATCTTCAGCTTCATACACACCTGAATCTGACGAATTTCCTTCTTGTTCGTCTTCTTTTAAATTATCAGATTCAGTAGGTTCTTCTTCCTGACCAACAAATTTTTTAATTTTGCTTAAATAGATAGTACCTTGCATAATTATAGGTTATTATACATCTTTTATGGGACTTTTTCTCACCCACTATCACAGGTAGTCTCTGAGTTTTTTGCTTCTTGAAGGATGTCTTAGTTTTCTAAGAGCTTTGGCTTCTATCTGCCTGATTCTTTCTCGTGTAACTCCGAACTCCTTACCAACTTCTTCAAGAGTTCTTGTTCTTCCATCTTTCAAGCCAAATCTAAGCTCTAAGACTCTTTTTTCACGTGCGTTTAATGTATGCAAAACATCCCCAATATGATCTTTTAGAAGCTCCCTGCTAGCTGCCTCAAAAGGAGATAAGGTAGCCTCATCTTCAATAAATTCCTTAAGTCTTGTGTCTTCTTCCTTACCTACAGGAGTTTCCAAAGATGTAGTGTTTTGAGATATTTTTATGATCTCGTGAGCTTTTTCAGGTTCGATACCCATAACTTTTGCCACTTCCTCCGGAGTTGGGGCTCTTTCATATTTCTGCTCCAACTGTCTTTCAATCTTTTTATACTTATTGATAGTCTCAACCATATGCACGGGAATTCGAATAACTTTTGCTTGGTCGGCTATTGCCCTTGTTATAGCTTGTCTAATCCACCAAGTAGCATACGTGGAAAATTTAAAACCTCTTCTCCAGTCAAACTTATCAACAGCTCTCATCAAACCGATATTACCTTCCTGAATAAGATCCAAGAATTGAAGGCCTCTACCCATATACTTCTTAGCAATAGAAACAACTAGTCTTAGGTTAGCCCTCGCAAGGATTTCTTTTGCTCTTTCTCCTTCGATATCGGTATATTTCTTAAAATTAGATATTATATCTTCAACAACTTTTTCAGTAGCTTCAATCTCTCTTGCAAGTTCTTTGTTTGTTGGTTTCCTTGATAAAGATTTTTGTAATTCGGATATCAAACCCCGTAGTCTCAAGGTTTCAATTTTTTGAGCCAGCACTACTTCCTCATCTTTAGTTAAAAGATCGTATGTTCCGATTTCTTTTAGATACATTCTTACAGGATCGGAGGTGGTGGTTTTATCTAATTTTATCTTGGATAAATCTATCTCTTCGAGCTTTGCAACTTTTTCAGCTTCTTTTTCGGAACCAATATCAAAAACGTCTATACCCGATTCCATCAATTTCTCGTAAAGGAAATCCAAAGTTTCAATGTCTTCTTCTGCGTTCGGAAATAAAGTTAGTAGGTCATCAAGATTTAAATACCCTTGTTTCTTACCTTTTTTAATAAGTTTTTTAATACCTAATTCCTGAGAATTTATTTTCAATCTACTTTCTTTTGCCTCAGATTCTTGAATCTTCTTTTCCTTCTTTTCCTCTTTTTCAATTTTTTTAACAGGCGTCTTCGATTCCTTTTCGTTTTTAGTAACTACCTTAATTACTTCTTTTTTCTGAATGGGTTTTTTAGGTAGATTTACATTTGTTTTGATTAGCTTTTTTACAGATGCTTTTATAATAACCTTTTTTGAGGAATTTTTTGGTTTTTTTACTTCCTTCTTAACAGATGTTTTCTTCTTATCTGAAACTATTTTCTTATTATTTCCCTTAGCAGGAACTGACTTTTTAGAAATTTCTTTCTTTATTATTTTTGGCATAATTTTTTATTATAGAAACAGCGCCTCGTTAAGACGCAGAGAATATTGTAAATGAATTTAATATAGGAATTTTATACTCTATAAAAGGCTTTTTGACAATTTTTCGAACTTTTTAGTAAGCCTCTCTAATTCGTCCTCCTCCTTTTCAATCTCGGCTATTTTAATACTTTCTGACAATTTTTTCAACTGCTTTCTTATAGAGTCCTTTTTAAGTCTCTCGGCCACCTCCTCTAACTCTTTTTCCAGATTTTTAGGGAATTCGTTGTTTTCTGTGTCTTCTTCAGAATCCCACATATAAAGTTCGGATATTAAGTTCTTCTGCTCGTCTTCGAATTTATTTGTAAATGCTTTTACATTAATATCTGATTTCCTGTCCTTTATATAATCTTCTAGTTTTTCGAAAATTTCAGAGAGATTCTCGTTAAGGAAATCTTCTTTATTTATTTTTTTTATAATCTCCTTACTTTTCTCAACCGGTGATTTTAAAAGCAAGGATATGAGGTAACCTTCTATTTTCCTATCCTTTAAAGGAAATTTTTGACCAAAATCTTCAAACTCCGGGAATTCCTCACTTTTTGAAGACTTCCCTTTCTCCAACATACTAAAAACAGTATTTTCAGAAATATCAAGCTCGGATGCTAACTGTTTAGCGTAGTGTTCAAAAACAACAGGATTAGATATTTTTGAGAAAACCGGCACCAGCTCCTCCATGATCGCCTTCTTGCCCAGAGCAGTTTCCTTATTATTTCTTTTCAGAGCAATGGCGAGGAAAAAATCATACACCGGAATCGGGGTTTTTAATATTTTTTTAGCTCTGGCGGGGTCATTTCTAAAAAGCTCATCAAGATCTTTATAAGGTTCCGGGATTACCGCAATCTTGACGTTGAAATTCTTATCACCAGCCATTTCAATCGCTCTGTAAGAAGCCTCTATTCCGGCAAAATCGGAATCGAAACAAAATGTGATATCCTGGGTATACCTTGATAGTATGTCCAATTGATTATCCGTAAGGGATGTTCCTGAAACACATATGACATTCCCTACTTCGTTTTGATGTGCACTGATAACATCAGTCTGACCTTCAACAAAAACAGCACCCTCTTTTTTAATATTTAATCTGCTTTTATTAAGACCGAACAAAAAGAAAGATTTATGGAAAACAGGGGTCTCACCAGTATTTAAATATTTTGGATCTCTGTTAAAAAGTGTTCTTCCGGTAAATCCAAGTATTTTTTCATCTACTCCAACAAACGGGAACACCACTCTCCCTCTAAACTTATCGATAATACCTTCACCAACATTTCTCTTTACGGCAACTCCCGATAATATTAAATCTTCATCTTTAAAACCTTTGGATCTTAAAAACTTGGTAAGAATATCCCATGAATCGGGAGCGTAACCCAATCTAAAATCTTTGATGGATTTTTCACTTATTTTTCTTTCTTTTAATAAATAATCTAAAGCTTTCTTTCCGGCTTTTTGATTAAGAAGAACGTATTGGTAAAATTTTGTTGATATTTCATTAATTTGAAATATTTTTTTCTTAATTTGGTTTTGATTATCAAAACCTTCGGATTTTGGAATCTTCACCCCCGCCCTGTCAGCAAGAATCTCTAGAGATCTTGGAAAATCAACGCCCTCTATAGCCTGAACAAAATTGAACATGTCTCCTGCCGCACCACATCCGAAACATTTATATATCTGCAATTCCTGAGAAACCATAAAAGATGGGGTTTTTTCATTATGAAAAGGGCAAACGGCTTTATAATTTCTTCCCGATTTTTTCACACTTACATAACTATTTATTACATCCACAATATCTAACTTTTGTTTTATTTGAGTAACGATATCTTCCATTTTTTTATTTAATATTACCGCAAAAAGGCAGAAAGTGCGTGAATATCCTTTGATAAGAACTATATATCACGAAAATATAAGGTTTTAAAGCCTTATTGATATGAAAAACAGAAACTCAAAAAGTAACTGTTACAATTTTCCGGACGTGTAGTTGCCAGTACAATATTATGTGGAAATTTTGAGGAACTTAATATATTCTATATATAGTATGAGTAATACAAAAAAAAGAAAAAACACCAGTGAAAAAACCGCCTTTCTCATCCTCTCAATAATTCTTGCTGGTGTAATCGTTATAAAAATGGTTTATGCTGCAAAACCAAACCCCGGACACGATTTTACTCAAGTAAGCGGAAGTGTAGCTCAGGGGGACCTTCTTTTCGGATCTGCTGAAGACACATTATCAAAACTTGCAAAAGACGCCAATGCTACAAGATATTTATCAAACACGGGAACGGATAACAACCCCGCGTGGGCGCAAGTAGAACTTTCAAATGGGGTGACAGGAAATTTACCTGTAGCAAATATGGATTCTGGGTCAAATGCCAGCTCGTCGACTTTTTGGAGAGGGGATGGAACCTGGCAACCAACGACATCAAAAGCGGTGGTTGGAGGAGGAAGTTCTACTTCAATAACGGCAGATGCGGTTTGTAACCCTTTTGGTTACTCAGTATGCAACACAACTCAAACTACAATGTTAGGTTTTGCTGTACCCTACAATGCGGTAATTAAAAACATTTATGGAAATTTACAAACAGCCCCTGCGGCGGGAACCACATGCGCATTTACAGTTAGGTCCTCGGCTTCTTGCACAGGAGCTTACACAGCAACGGCCTTAACATGTACAGTCACAGGTAACGGCTCTAACAGAAACTGTTCTAATAACTCAAACGAAGTAAGTATTTCCGCAGGAGATTGTCTTCAAATACATTATAATGAAACAGGCACCTGCTCAGGGATTATTAACTGGGGATTTGAAATCGGTCCACAGTAAGACTTTCTATGAGAAAAATTATTATAACAATAATTTTTTCACTTGCCTTCACTACTTTGGCTAATTTTTCATTGGCTTTTGTTCTACCTGTAAATGAAATAAAAATTGGAGATCCTGTTTATATTGAGGAAACAGACAATGTTAAAAATTATGCTGTATTTTTACCTTTTGAAGAACCAACAAACGGTCAAGTGTGCGCAAGTATTTCTGGTGAAGAACTTTTTGAAAATAATAATTTAAAAGACTACGGTACTTGCTTTATAAACGATCCGGGAATTTTCACAATTGTAGAAATTCAAGAACCCTTTTCTTCAAGTTATGAAGAATTAAAAAATAATGAGGAGATTCTGCAGGAAGAAACCGTAACACTATCTAAAGATTTTGTAGGCATTGTAAATGAAAGTATTGAAACGACAGAAAGCACAGAAGAGGTAGAAGGTGTTTTAAGTGAAAGCAGTGATTCAGAAGGTGTAATTACAGATCTTGGAAGTTTTATTCAAGAAGCACAAGATGAGATTGCAAGAATTTTAGCAAGTTTAACAGATACTCCGGAAAGCAGCGAAGCTACTACATCAGAAGAAAACTTGGTTTTAGGAGCAAGAACATTTAATCTTCTAAATCTTGTAAAAGAAAACTATCTGATTATTACTTTGGTAATTTTAATTTTAATATCAAGTATTATTTTGATTTTTTTAATCAAAGATATCAAAGGAACGAATAAAGATAAAAAGTAATTACAGTTAATTTTTCCTGCTCAATTTTTCAATTATCAGATATAATCAGAGTGCTGTATGAAAAAGATGTCTTGCCCAAAATCAAATTTTTTTAGAATTTTTTTTATTTTGTTTTTCTTATCCTTTATATTTACAGTCATTTTCAAAAACTATTTTGGAAATTTTAAATTACCGAAAAAACCTCAACCAATTTACGCAGCATCAAATACATTTTCGGCTTCGGGGTCGTGGTTAACCCCAACAGGAATTTACACTATTGATGTGGAATGCTGGGGAGGCGGTGGTGCTGGAGGTGGAATTACAACAAACAGAACTAGAGGCCGAGGAGGCGGTGGTGCTGGGGGACAATACGCCGCCAGATCTGAAATTTCATGCATACCAGGATCCTATTATAGTATTGTGGTAGGTGCTGGAGGCACAGGATCTTTTATAAGCGGACAAGCGGGCGGTGACTCAACTTTTGATGGAAATGTTGTAATTGCTAAAGGAGGTGCTGGTGGACAATCTTACGAATCTGGATACCAACCTGGAATTGGGACTACATCAGGAGGAGCAGGGGATATTGTATACGCAGGAGGTTCAGGATCAGTTGGAGGAACGGGAACCACAGGAGGCGCTGGAGGTGGTGGTGCCGGTTCTTCTGGTGCAGGAGGAAATGCCAGTGGAAATACCGCTGGAACCGGAACATCAACAGGAGGAGGAAACGGAGGTGCGGGTTTAACTACGTCATCAAACGGGAACCCAGGTAGTACATACGGAGGCGCCGGAGGCGCCGGAGCGTCAACGGTGGCAAATAAAACAACGGACTACAGTGGTGCTAACGGAGCACAAGGTCAATGTATAGTCACTTTTACAGATACATTTGCTCCTTCAATACTTCAAACTTACTATTCACCGACATGGTATTTTGCAACAAATCCTTATAATGTGAGTAATTCAAGAATTGATATGTCTGCTGAAACAGGATACGACTACTCTACTCCAATTGAATTTATTTTTACTCTTGATAATAGTAGCTGTCCAAGCGGTTATGCAGGTACAGGAGGAACAAGCAGCAGTTGGCAAACAAGTACTTCATATTCAGATACAGGATTAGATGTAAATAAATGTTACGGTTACACCGTTCAATCAAGAGACGCATCCAGCCCAATAAATACCGGAACGGCCTCCGCAATATCTTTTGTTTATACATCCGCAAACACACCGGGAACACCGACTTTATCGAACCCCACTTTGTACACACTTGATTTAGACAACGATACAAATGGAAACCCCACTTCAAATCCGGAAACAAAATACGCTGCCCAGATAACTTATGCAAATCCTGCTGACCCTACATGGCAAGATAAATGGGTAGATGGAAATGGAAATAGATCTGACTATGAAGTGTGGCTTACAGATAGTGAAATCGACAACATCACTGTTCAAAGTCTTCAGCAGGGAACGGAATATGGAGTTTCTGTAAAAGCAAGAAACGAAGACGGGGACGAAACCTCGTTAAGTTCAGAAGGAAGAGGAACAACCGATCAAATACAAACTTCAGCAACTTTTATAACATCGGGAACATGGACAGTTCCTGAAGGAGTGAACGCCACTGATATAGAATGCTGGGGAGGTGGTGGAGGAGGTGGGGGTAGCACAACTAACACTACTTATGGGGGTGGGGGTGGTGGCGGAGGGGCCTACTCAAAAGGAACTAACATACTTGTAGCTCCTGGTGAAAAATATCAAGTAATTATAGGTACTGGAGGAAACGGGGGTGCTGCAGACTTAGACGGTGATTCCGGAAAAGATACAACTTTCGATACTGACGTGGTGGTGGCTTTGGGAGGACAGGGAGGAGCAGCAGGAGGTACTTCCCAAGGTTTGGCAGGACTTGGAGGAAGCGCTGATAATAGTACCGGAGACACAGTACATAACGGTGGTAACGGAGCTAACGGACAACTTCTTTTAGGTGGGGGCGGTGGAGAAGGCTCCGGAACTAACGAAGATGGACATAATGCAGTAGATCAAATTGGAGGTACAGGAACCGACGGTGGCAACGGAGGAAACGGAGGTAACTCAAATTCAAACGGAACTTCGGGATCGGCTCCCGGAGGAGGCGGAGGAGGCGCCGGAAACGGAAGTGCTGTGAGCGGGTTTACAGGCGGCTCCGGAGCCGATGGAAAATGTATTATTACCTATAAAGAGCGGGTCGACGGAACCTTATCATGTAAAGTAACCACATCTTGTTCTTCAGGAATTACAGTTTTAAAAATGTCAGATGTATCAAACGCACACGCAGAATTATCCTCTCAATCAAACTATCCCTATGTTATATGTTGTACAGGTGTGCCGGGACTTTTAAATCAATGTACAGGAAATTATGAAACTGTTTTAAAATTATCTTCTGCAACAAACGCACATGTAGAGGAAAATACCCAAAATAATTATCCTGAACAGGCGTGTCTTCAAGTTCCTGAAAACGGAATTATTGAAATAGGATATAAAGCCGAAAGCTGTGAGGGATACGATACTATTTTGGGGTCTATATCATCTATTACTAATGCTCACATAGGCGATGCTGATGCATACCCTTTAAAAATATGCGCAACAGGGCTAGTTGCAGGAACAATTACATTTAGTATTTCTAACAACAATCTGGGGTTTGGAATCTTAAGTGCTTACAATCCTAAATACGCAACTACCAATGGGCAGGGTTCAGAAAATGAAATCTATGGAAATAAAATTACTGCTTCTACCAACGGTACCGGCGGATACACTATATATGTTCAAGGGGATACTCTACGAAGTAACTCTAATCCGGACTTTACAATAGACCCAATAGGGGGGCTACCAACCATTCCCGGGGCGGGAAATGAGCAGTTTGGTATAAGACTGTCTTCGAGTGGGGGTAATGGAAATCCTCTATATCCATACGATGACAGCATTTTATATGCTTTCAACGCAACTCAAACAACCTCTGACGCTATTGCAGAGGATCCTGATGGTGACGATATTCCAACGGAGTATTCTATATATTATTTATCCAATATTTCAGGAGGCACGGAGGTGAGTGACTACTCTACAAGTATTACCTACATAGTAGCCAGTAATTTTTAATTTAAATGAAAGCAAAAAGTATTTGACAACTATACACATTAATGTTGTATTATTAGGTACGATGAAAAAAATAAACCAACACATTTTAAAAATATTTTCTATAACTGCCGTTTTATTTTTAGTTTCAATCTACCCAAACAAAGCTCTCGCAGAGCCTTTGGAAGATAGATCCGATACAATGAGCAGACTTGGAAGTTCATCTGCTGCCAACGTAACATCGGACCATACAATTCAGTTTGTTACACCTTCGGGTGTGGCATCTGGAGAAACTATTGTTATTGATTTCCCATCAGATTTTAACGGATCAACTCATCCAAGTGGAGCTTTGGACTACACAGATATAGATCTTTTTATTGACGATGTTCCAGATGGAACATGTGATGGTACAGCGCAAACAATTGTAGGAGCAACACCAGGAGTAAGTGATTGGTTAGCAGAATTCAGCGGAACAGATAATAGAACTCTTACAATTACATCAGGAGGGACTTCGGCAGTCGTTGCAGCAGGTTATGAGGTGTGTATTGAAATAGGACAAAACGCTGAAGGAGGCGCCGCTAACTCTCAGTATATAAACCCAACCACAATAGGATCTTTTATGATAGGTCTTGAGGCAGGTGTTGATACAGGGGATGTTTCAGTAAGTATAATTGCAAATGATGTGGTTGTCATTACAGCAAAAGTAAACGAAACAATTACGTTCGCTATAAGTGACTACGATATTGGATTTGGAGTACTAAGCCTATCAAATGCAAGATTTGCAACAGGAACAGAGCCTTATGGTGCTGATGGACCAACTCCTGTTTCCGCACACACTATGTCAGTTGCCACAAACGGAAGCTCGGGTTACGACATCACTTACAAGGGTCTGACATTAGAATCTGGTTTAGATGATATCGATGTAGCAACAATAACAGGAGACGGAGACGGAGTACCCGGCTCAGAACAATTCGCAATTAGCTTTACAACAAGCGGTAATGCCACAATTGCATCTGCATATCAACAGGCATCGAGCAACTACTCGTTTGTTGAAACCACAGAAACATCCTTTGCATCTGAAACAGGTCCTACTGCTACTGAAACATTATCAGCGTTTTATTTAGCAAATATTTCGGGATTAACCCCTGCCGGAACATATAGTACAGCTATAACCTATGTGGCATCGGCGAACTTTTAAACCACATGCCCAAATCGGTAAAAAAATATAATAAATT
>CAZSDQ010000001.1:0-94540 GCA_964605725.1 uncultured Candidatus Saccharibacteria bacterium | reverse complement strand
CTATTATAGAGCCGGACAATATCAAAAAGATTCAAAACATCCCAACCCTCATTCAATTTTTCTGTCGCAAAAATAGCGCGGATTTCATTGCTTTGATCTTCCAACGAATTAAGTAAAATTTGTTTTTGCTCTAAATCTTTATCTTCATCAACCGTCAAACATCTTTCTGGTGCAAAATCGCTTTTAATTTCTGCCACTAAATTCGCGAGAGTAATTTTCTGGCTCTCAAAAAATTGAAATGCTTTTTGCAATGTTGCGTCTTGTATTACTGTCTGCTGTTTTAGGTGTTTTTCGCTGAGCTGCGAAATAAATTTATGAAAAGAGTTTTTGAAAATGCTGGAAACGACAACTTGCGGATTATGTTCTTTTGATATTCCTTCTTTCGGAATAGTTACTCTGTTGGCTTTGAACATTACTACTGGTTTGAGCGCGATTTTATGTTTTTCTGCTACTTTGCGACGATATTGAGAGATAATCACCGCCGAAAGCGCACGCTCCATAATTGGTGCGTTTATCTGCAAAGTCCGCACATCTTTTGAGAACCCGTCCAAGCGATATTCTTTCAGATCATAACGATAAATCGCTTTGTCTTTATATTTTTCCAAAATTTCGGGATATTCCTGTTCAAGCCGAGCCGTTGCCGTAAATTCCAAAAGCACATTATCCTTTTGGCTATTGGCATTCAAAATTCGCATTACTGTATTTTCCCAGTTTCGGCGGTCTTCTTCTTCGGTTTTGCTTATCTTGCCGTTTGTTTCTGCCGATAGGTTGTGCGCTTCATCCGCAATCAAAACAATTTTCTTGTCTGCAAAATCTTCATAAGTCAAAACATTTTCGCGAGCGAAATTAAAGCGAGAATGCAAAAGAGCAGTGGTAGAAAAAATAATATTTATATCCTCGTCATTTACTCCTTCAAAATTATCAACTTCTTTGATTTTTACTTCTTTGCTGTCAATCACGATTTTGTCGGCAAATAAATATTTTTTAGAATTCGGATCAAGAAAATTGGCTTTGGTCTTTTGGATAATATTGCCAAGGCGTGTAAAGAATACGAAATTTCGGTAGCCCTTTTGATAAAAATACAAAATATTCGCCGCCATAATAAGCGTCTTACCCGAACCGGTCGCCATATTGAACATCAAATGAATCGGCTTTTGTTTTTGGTGATATTCTTCGCAGTAATAATAAAATCGCCCTAGTGCTTCTTTTTGATATTCACGCGCCGGAAAAGCCGGATTGAGATTTTTCAAAACATCCGTTTTTTCAATCGCTTTGTTTTTGAAAACATCAGCGCCGGCAAAGTTTTTATGTGAGTTAAATTCGTCGTATAACATATTATTCTTTTAATAAATTCAGAAATGTCTGTATTCTCCCAAATAATTCGTCAAAGGTTATTATTTCAACTTCTTTAGAGAAGGATCTATACAATTCAAAAGATTTTTTTTCATCATTGCCTTGTAGATTATCTATTTTACCAATGACCAAAATACACTTAGCGTTATGCAAAAATTTACCATTATTATCTCCGTGAGTATTTATATAAATTTTTCTTTGGTTCAAAACTTGATTTATACCCCCAGTCAATTCATCGCTCATACTAAAAATCACATTGTCTTTTCCGTCTTCGTCGCCACGATATTTGTTCCCGATGATTTTTGTTTCTGGGGTTTTTATTTCAATAAAAGCTAAATTACCAGTAAGATCATTTTTATATAATAAATCACCTTTTACACCCCCCTTATCATCATCCTCTTTTCCTCCGCAATAAAATTTTTTTCCTATCAATATGAAGGGACAAGAAAAAATTTGAGACAATATCCATGTATGATTTTGAAATAATTGTTGCCAAAATTCCTCATTCTTATTATCTCTATTGTCATTCCATTTTTTTATAATATCCTCTAATCGTGCAACACTAACTAGAGAGTCTATATTTTTTAATTTGTTCTGATTTAAATGCTTGATAAATGAAAAATCAATTTCCTCTGGATTATCAATGATGACTTTTTTCTTTTCAATTTTTTGTCCGATTGCTTGATATTGAGCATTAAGAAATTCCGTCAATTTTTTTACAGCTTCTCCATTGCCGGCATCTATTTTCATAGATTGAAAATCACCATGAAAATGATCTTCCACTTCATCAACTACTGCTTCCCATGGTTCCGTGGTCTTTTTTCTTTTGTATTTGTTTATTTTTAAATCAAAATGGTGAATTGATCCGTCTTTCTTAGGAATATGAAAAGCGTGCGCAATTATAGTGGTGTAATCTGTTTTATAAATTACTTGCCTTGAAACACCAAAACCTCTTGATTTGGCGTCAATAGAGATTGCCTCAACCTCCTCATTTAATTTTATGTCAAAATTATTTTGATCCATAAAACTTTTTATTTAACTCCATATCTTCCTTGCTCACTCCATACTCTTTATCCTCAATTTCGCTTAAATTTACATAAAGCTGATTTTTATCTAAGCATTCAATCAAAAATTTTTTTTGATCATCAAGAGATAAACCTGCAAAATCTTTTACATTCGCGTCAATCGATTTCGGATCCACCTTGTAGCTTAAAAAAGCCATATCTTTCATTTCACCCCATAATTTAGCAAGCTCTTTCCCGGTTTTTGCTTTTTCAATCTTTTCTATCCATTCTTCATTCCATTTTGCAAGTTCCATATAAACAAACTCACCCTCGCCGTTATTCTCTATCACTTTTTTAACTCTTTTAGCAGTAACAGTTTCAACATAATCTAATTGTTCGCAAATAATAAATTTTCTTGTGCCATTATCTTCTTTGTTTTGATCCAGAACTGCTTGTGCGGTTGTGCCGGAGCCTGCAAAAAAATCTAAAACAATACTGTCCTTATCAGACATTAGTTTTACTACATCTTGAACCAAAAACACTGATTTTGGATAGCTAAATTCTTTACTTCCCAAAAGATCTTCTACTATTTTTGTTCCTTGATTTATTGCGTTGTACCTTTTGTCTATCCAGTGTGTCTTTATTAACTGTCCTTTTTCTTCGGCATAATATTTTTCAAATATTTGGATTCCATTTTTTTCTTTTTGAGCAACAATATATCCATCTTCCAACAATTTTTTAAATGTATCTGATTTTGTTTTCCATGTTCTTTCTTGTCCTGAATTAGTTATCGGATAAATTATATTTGCACCAGAAAAAGTTTCTAAAGAAATTTTTAAAAGATTATTGCTAACATATATCGGATAGTAAAAAGTCGGTTTATTTTTTCGTAAATTGTCATCTCCGCCACCCGATCTTAAGAAATTATTTAACTTATAAAGACCTTTTTCGTCTCTTTCATTAAATTCGCCGATTTTATCCTCACTTAGAACTACGGTATTGAAATTAGCAATAGTTTTATTTTTTGCATAAACAAGCATAAATTCATTTGATGTTGCAAAAAACTTCTCTTGATTTCTTCCTTCGGGCTTATGAACAACTGAAACAATACCAATTCTATTTTCTCTACCAAATATTTCATCTGCAATAATTCCGAGATAATACAATTCAAAATGATCAATTGCTATTGCAATAAAGCCGTCATCTTTTAAAAGATTCTTCGCAATTTCGAGTCGGTTTTGAATAAAAACATACCAAGTTGAATGTTTAAAAGTATTATTATAATAAAAAGTGTCGCCACTTCCACCGGTATTATAAGGTGGATCAATGTAAATCAATTTTACTTTTCCAGCAAATTCTTTTTTAAGCGAAGATAGCGCGAGCAGGTTATTGCCTTTGATAATCAAATTGTCTTTGATCGTGCCTTTTTCGTCGCGCTCGAAGCTGTCCAACTTGTGTTCGCCTTTTTTGTCTATCCGTTTGAAATTGGTAAAAACTTTGGCGTCCAGTAAACGATTGATGTCGTCCGGTGCCAATGTTTCATTATAAAAAATCTCATCTCTTTTTTGGTCTTCTTTGGTCATCCCACCTTCCAAAACACAATCTTTATAAGGCCACGCCAAAACAACTTCTTTGCTTTCGCTTAGATATTCACCGCCGGCAGCTAACCCAATTTTGTTTTTGAAAGCGGTATAAGAATCCGGCAAAAATTGTTTGTTTGATATAAATCGAATAAATTTTTCTTTATCAAAAATTAGCGTCTTTTCTACTTCAAAAAAGAAGTGTTGTTTTGTCGCCTTGTCGGAGAGTAAAAGCTTGATAAGTTCAGAATCATTTTTTCGCGCCAATTCCTGTGTTTGATTTTTTAATAGAATTCCTTCTTTTGAGACGAGTCTTTCATCCTTTTTTAATACAGTTTCTAATTTTTCCTTTATAGTGTTTTCCATTAGTTTTTAATGTATTTTTAATCTAGATTTAATCTTCATTTAATCTAAATTTAATATTCAAACAAGGGTATTATAACAACTTAAAATTAAAATGTATCTTTGTTCAATTTTTTTCATTTTTAACTTTTGAATTGTTTTTTAAAAAATTAATAATATATATAGAAGAAAAGATAAAAAAGAAGTTTAAGAATAGAAAGATGAAAATCTTTAAAGAAAAACCCATGTATGAGAAAGACAAAGAATTAAGATATCTATTTAAAATAGAATAAGGGGAAGTTGAATTTTAAAGGGTTGTGCTATAATAATTTTGGAATTGCTCTCACCCCGAAAAGGTAGTCTTTATGGCTCAGCCTTTCCTTTTATTAGGAATAGGGGTGGGAGACACATTTTGGAAGAAAAAAATCCCCTACTCCCCTGTTCGAATGAGTAAAATTTCGAAAGGAAGAAGAAGGTAAAAAATATTATTGCATAATTTCAATTCAGATAATATTATTCCACTACGATAAGAGGACTACCAAAGGGTAAGCGTGCTTCCCGCGGGAATGCCTCTTTTTTATTTTAACCTCTTCACCTTATTTTCACTCGGCAGTTCTTTAGTGTTTTTACCCGTAATAACTTCTTTTCCTGTTTTGCTTTCAATATCACGTCTTGCATTTCCTGCTACACCACCACCCTCTCGTGCGACCTCTCTGTTTTTAGGAAATGTTTCTGGTTTAGTTACTTTTGATATTTCAGTGGTTGCGGTTTCTGCTAGCATATTCAAGACTAATTCCAAGTTAGTCATGTTGTCTCTTAAGTTTTCTTTTTTCAAATCTTTGTATTTTTTGTAATCCTTTGTTTTTAATCCTGCCCAGGCAAAAGTAATATCATCGGTCAAAATTGCAAACTTTTTCTTATCCAAAATTCCTCGTTCTTGCCACTCATTTGTTAAATCTTTCCTAATTTCGATGCTTTTAAGACGCAAGTCAACCCAATCTTTGGAATATCCCTTCTTAAGATATGTTGCCATAGCCCTTTGAATAGCTTTTTCAGGATCTTCTACCTCCTCTACTCTTTCATAACCTACCCGTGCTAGCCACAGCTTAAATGGTTCTGCTTTGGGGGAAGGGATAGATTGAATGATGCGAAACATAGTTTCTGTATCTGCGGTGTCTGTAAGGCGCATTTTCCCATCAGGAGCTATCATTTTCAACCCGTGACATTTTGTCACGGTTTCATTTCCACCTTCTTTTAATAATCTTTCTTTAAGTTTGCGCCAATATGCAACAGAATCTACACTATTTGATAATACCGCAATTACATCAGACACAGAAAAATACCAAAGATTCTTCTCCTCATCCCAAACACGACGTATTTTATTACCTTCAAAAATTGCCACTGTTTTATCTTTTGTTCCTGTTTTCATAATCTCAAGTTAGCACAAAATAATAAAAATATCATTAAAACTGCAGCCTACTAGCTATAAACACCTTGCCTATGAGCAATCGTAACAACAAAAATCTTATTCAATTTTTTATCTATATAATAAAGAATTCTATAAGGCCAAACTCTTAAAGATCTGATTACCGATAACTTACCTGATAGTTTTTTTCCTTCGTAAGGATTGTTTTCTAAAAATAACAGCTTGTTTTTGACTCTTATCTTATAATTTTCTGGTAATTGGTTGTACTGTTTTAGAACACTTGGAGTAAGAAAAACCTTCATAAGTTACTCTATCTCAGAAAGAGACACACCCTTGCCCCTTTTAGCCTCTTTGAGACCTTTCAAAATACTATCTTTTGCTCCGGGAATAGAAAGAACATCTGCAGTTTCTTCCAAAGATTCCAACTCTTCAAAATTAATCAAAGTAGCTTTAGGTTTTCCGCTTACTGTTATAGTAATACGTCCCCCTGTTTCACTTATTTCTTTTATTAATTTAGGTAAATTGTTTCTTGCTTCTGACAAAGACATATTTTTATCCATAAACCAAATGTACAATATTATGTACATAATGGCAACAGAATAAATTAAATTATTTATTCAGATTGTAGTTGTTGAATATTAAGTTAGGATTAAATTAAAATTCCCAACTGCCCCAAAATTTGGGATACTTCCCTACTACCTATTCGAATGCACAAAATTATAAAATGAAGGCAAAATGAATTATTCCGAAAAAGAAATCGAACTTCTTCATAAATACATTCTTGGTTAAGATTTATTCACTGGTCGGGGTAGGCGGACTCGAACCGCCGGCCTCACGGTCCCAAACCGCGCACTCTAGCCAACTGAGCTATACCCCGGAGAAAGTAATTCTACAACAATTAATCTAAATTTTCTCTTCGTAAATTTTAAAAATTAAATCAGGAAGGATCGTGTCAAAGGGTTTTGACTCATATACCCATCTTTTATTGTGAATTATATCTATTACATGAACCTTAATGGTATAAGAACACATCGTATTGATATCACAAATCCCCACAGTGTTATCTCTTTTATCTATATTTCTTGAAAATTCAGAGATTACGAAAACATCATTATCTAAAAAGTAAGCTCTGTCAAAATAACAATTACTCTTCGTTGAACAATCTAAGATTCTTGCATCAAGAATTTTATCCTCCTTTAATCCGTATAACCTGACCTCGTTAGCCATTAATTTTCCTCTCGGGACATTTCTATAATCAATAAATACTCTCTCATTTGGATTAAAAATTACCTTATTTAACCCTTTGTTCTCCTCAATTGTTTTCTCATATAACTCCATTTGTTTCGGATCATCCGATGAATAAACAGTCATCCACGTAGTGTTATATATCTCATTTTCTTCTTTTAATTTAAATTCATCTGCCTCTATTTCAAAATCGTTGTTTTTAATATTTGTAATCCACCTTTGAAAAAGCCTATCTTCCTCCACTTTTGTCGGGAGTTTTGACCTATCAATTGAGGCTTGTTGCTTGATATTTAAAAACACACCCCCAGCAACGGATAAAAGTATGATGGCTAAAAGTATTTTATCTACGTATCGTTTCATAAAGATATTTTACCTCAAATGGCTAAAAATAATTAATATTGTAATATAATACCTTCATGAGCAGGATACTATCATTTCTAAAAAAGAACATCTCAATTCACGAGATTATTATCATGGTTCTATTGGTTTTATTTGTACCTCTTATCAGTAAAGTAAATTTTATGCAAAATGACGATTGGAATCGTACAACCAGCATCGTTAGATTTTTATCAGGAGATACTTCTCTGCTTCAAGTCACGTCTACAACTTTTTATACTCAAGGTATTTTGGGGTATTTATTTTCAATGTTTTTCGGATGGCAAAAACTTCCTTATCTAACCTTCATAATTTCGGTTTTAAATTTCTATATTTTTGCAAAAATATTATCAGATCACTTCAATCAATCAAAAATTAAATCTTCAATAATCTCCCTGATATTTTTCTTCACTCCGCTTCATATATACTCATCCATCGGTTTTATGACAGAAAATTACACGATGTTTTTTATGTTGATAGCGATATATTTTTTACAAAGTTATGAGAAGGACGGACAAAAGAAAGATTTTTTAATTTTTAATTTAGCCGGAGTTTTGTCTTTTTTTACCAAGCAAAACGGTATCATTATTAATTTTGCTTATATCCCATACCTTCTATTTAAAAAAAGATACAAGGAAGCTTTTGTTCAGACTTTGGTAATAGGTCTTCTTTTTTCTTATTATTTCTTTTTATTCCCCAGAACCGAAGGGATGCTCGACAAAGGTTTTATTTATGAAAATTTCAGCGATTGGAAATATGCATACTCTTTGATTTACGGAATAATACTTGTTTCGTTCTCTTTTGTTCTTCCTTTTGTGTTTAATTTTGTTTATGAGGTATTGGTTAAAAATAAAAAGAAGCTTTTCTCCCTTATTATTATATTTATATCTGCAGGTATTTTATTTTTTGTTTTAAATAAATATTTTTCTCCCGGGAAGATTTCTTGGGAAGAGTATCCGTATTTTGAAAATACATTTGAAAGAACAGGGTTTTTTCCTAGATCAATTACGGGAACGAAATACTATTTTAAGTGGAACTACGATATTTTTAGATATTGGGATTTAGGTTCAAAAATAATTTTGGCTATGTTTATCCCTGTCTTATTATTAAGCAAAAAAAAGGTGATCAATATTTATTCTGTTTCTGCGGTTGGTTATCTAATCTTAATGGTTTTTACCGAAGTCTTTTTTGACAGATATATTCTTCCTTTGATTCCAATTTTAATTTTATTTTTTATAAGTATGTATGATGAGGTAAAAAACACCGGTTTTTTAAAAAATGTTGTTTTATTAAGTTTTTTGGTTATGACAACATTCGTATCAGTCCAAATGGCTAATGATTTTATAGTTTCTAATAATTATGTTTGGGGAAGAAGTGAAAGTTTAGTTAAAGAAGGTATCAAATCTAAAAATATCAAATCTACTATGGCTTGGAATAAATTATACGGTTTAAATGATAAACCAGAATTTTTCTTTTCTTTTAGCAGTCCGGAAATAGAGCCTGATTATCTAAAAAACTACTCTTTGTTTGAAGAAAAAAAGATAGATTTTAAGGGAAGTGTTTTTGTCGAACCAATGGTTTACTTGTATAAAATGAAGGAAAACCAGTGATAGCGAAGCTTAAAAAATTAATTAACACGAGATACAACTTTCTTTTACTAATAATTTTAGTGTTAATAATAATTTTTTGTGTATTTTCTAGTTTAGGTTATGAAAATATAAATGTTGATCAGTTTTTGTGGTATGAGCGCACTGAAAGATTTTTCACTGCTATAAAAAGTTGTAGGTTTTTAGATACCTATCAGCAATATCATCCTGGTGTTACTCTCATGTACCTAATAGGTCTTGGCCAGTTTTCTTACAGAGTCTTTACTGGTGATACATCAAGTTTTTCAGACATTAGTTCCAATAATTTTGGAACCTACAATTCTCACACTAAACTTTACATTGTAATTTTTTGTTTGGGGGTTTTGATTTATTCTGCCAGCCTGATTTATAAAATTACGGGTAAAAAAAATCTATCAATAATATTTTTGATAGTCACATTTCTCGAATCATTTTATATTGGAGTGCTTAGAAATCTACATATGGACGGCGTATTGTCGGTGCTGGTATTCGCGTCCGTTTTAAGTTTTTATTATGCTTGTGTTACCGACTCCGTAAAATTCTTTATAATTTCGGGAGTTTTAACAGGTTTAGGATATTTAACAAAATCTGTTTCTATATTTATTACACTTTTTTGCCTCATTTATTTTATTTACTTTTTTACAAAAGATAGAAAGAATAGGAAAAGTTTAATATTAAAATTTGTATTATGGACTTTTGTCTCCGTTACTATATATTTTGCTCTCTTTCCTGCAATGTGGGTGTCCCCGATAAAAATCATTGTCACAATATTTAAAGAAGGCGTTATCGATACCGGAGTCGATGGTAATTTTAGTCATTATCTAAACAATACTGTTACCCAAGATCCGGGATTTACATTTTATTTAAAAGTTTTAGCTTACAGAGTTACTCCCGTCTTACAATTTCTTTTGTTTTACTTTTTAATTAATTTTATTATCTGCTGTAAAGGAAAAAGATTAAAAGATATTAATCCCTTACTTATTTTTTCTCTTTTATTTTCTTTAATATATTTCACGACCTTTGTTTTTTTAAAAAAGAAAACGGATAGATATTTAGCTCCGTTGTTCCCGTTTTTATCTTTGCTGGGTTCTTATTCAATGTTAGTTCTAGGGAATAAGTTATTTGATATCAAAACTAATAGAAGTGTTAGGCTATTTTTGTCAATGTTCCTGTTTTTTATTATTTCTTACAATGTTTGGAATGTTATAACCATTAGACCGTATTTCTTTGCATACTATAACCATGTTTTAGGTGGGATAGATTCAGCCAAAAAGGAAATGTATATTAATCAGGGAGGAATCGGAGTTTTTGAAATTGCGAAATATATCGAAGAGATATATTTTCAAAACCCTCCAAGAATATCTGCTACTAATGAAAGAGAGTTACAAAAAGTAAGTAAATATAAAGTTGAACCACCCTACCCTCATTTAAAAAAAGAATATGATTTGGTTATAACCCCTTTACAAAGAGATGCTTACTTTGAATGGAAAAAGAAAATTATTAAAGTTTTTAAAATCCAGGGCCAAGATTATTGGTATGTTTTCTCTGACTTAGAAATATAGATTATTAGAATAAGTAGTCTAGAAAATTTCTTGCTACTGATATACAATGGTGCCCGGGGCGGGAGTCGGTCACATGTCTTTTATCTCTAAACTCGCTTGCTCGTTAAGATATAAAAGCACGCGACCCCCTCTCCTTCGCTACGCTCAATCCGAATTATTCTCTTCCCGGTATAACTTATTTACAAAATATCTATATTGAGTTTAGAAAATTTTATCTAATTAAGTAGTGGTGCCCGGGGCGGGAGTCGAACCCGCACGACCTTGCGGTCAGCAGATTTTAAGTCTGCCGTGTATACCATTCCACCACCCGGGCGTAATTTCAATCAAAGTTTCTTATGCAATCTTCTCTTAATTTTATCTGGCGCACCTGGAGGGAGTTGAACCCCCGACCTTTTCCTTAGAAGGGAACTGCTCTATCCACTGAGCTACAGGTGCTTGCTTATTAACTTTTAAAGGACCGTCTAATTGACACATCAATATTTTCTAAAGCCAAAACATTTTAGTAGATTTTACACAATAAATCTACTTCTAAATCTCATCTAGGACTTTTTCAATAATATTTGCAATTTCCTTATGAGGCATTTTAATCTTTCTCGGTACAGTAACAAGAGCTAAAACAGAAAAGAATATTAATATCTCACCCGCCGCTATAAAAGAATGTCCATAATTACCGTCTTTTGAAACCATTCCAAAAAATATTGGGCCTAGAACATAAGCAATATTTTGAGAAATCTGACCGATACTTACCATATTATTCCCATCTCCGTCTAATCTTGTAATATAGTCTTCAAATGTTGCATAAATAAGAATAAAAGCTATTCCGGAAAAAAAAGCAATTAAAAAAACCATACCAAGTGTTAAATAAACATTTTTCAATAGAGATATACAAACCATTAGTACTCCAGCAAAAATCCCCGCAAGAAAAGCAGTTCTCTTCTTTCCAAGATATGAGTATATTCTTGGCGCAGCAAGCCCTGTTAATATTGCAGGAAGGCCGTACATAGTTAAAAATAATCCTCCTGCGGGGTGTTGAGATCTTAAAGATTCAGAGAAAAGAACCCCAATTGTCCAAAAAGAAGCATCTAAAAGTGTTAATGCAAATGAAAATGTAACCAAAGGCCATATTTTTCTTGTAAGTACGTGTGTTACTTTTACTTCATCAAAAAGAGATCTTATTTCTCTGTCGGATTTTTCATCGTCTTTCTTTTTTCCAAATTTAGTTTCAAAAAAAAGAAATAAAACACTAGCTAGAGAGGTCATTAATAATGCAAATAATAACGATGAGTTAATTCTTTCTGCAAATAAATAAACAGCAATAGCGGGTCCAGTCATATACGCCAGAGATTGGAAAATTGACATCGTAGACCAAGCATGTGCGTTTTTGTTAGGGGGAAGAAACTTTTCTACAAAATTATATTTAGAATAATTTCTGAATTCGTAGTAAGTAGACCAAGTAATCATTGCTATCACTAGCGGAAATAAATACTTAGGTATAAAAATCAAAATCAAAGCAGTTGTAATAGCAAACACTAACATCCAAAATGTAAAAAATTTATACCCTTTGTGAGGAAAAAATTTTGTTATAAAAAAGTTAAAAAAAATTCCAAAAAATGAAGAAATCGAAAGAATTGACCCTACAAATAGCGTATTACTGTATCTATTGTTTAAGATAACAGGAGTAACGTAAGAAATAATACCGTCATGGAGTGATATCAAAAAAACAATAACAGAAAAAAATATTAACGGTGAAAATATTCTAAGTTTTCTTTTGGGCAGTATATTCACTAATTAATAATACAACAACAAGGTAAGATATTTCTATTGCTATTCTTTGGAATTGTCTCTGCTTGCGGATTTTATTCTAAGTCTGAATCGAAGTCGTCAAAACCGGATTTAGAATCATTTTCTGAATCATCAAAATCACCAAATCCATTTTCCAATTCTGAAATATAATCGACTTCTTTAATTCTTGCAGCTTTTTCAGCTTTATTAATTCCAAGCGCATCCTGAACATCCTCTGGTAAAGCCTCTTCTTCAGTGGCTTCCGGTATTTCTGCATGCTCTTCTAAAATATCTATATCCTCAACCTCATCAATTTTTTGTTTTTTATTAGTTTTATTTTTTTCTTTAGGCATATTTTTAATAAAATATTCAAAATACTACATTAGTGTAATACAATATTTGTATGAATGAATCAAGTACCATTTTTGACGTAATAATATTAGGTAGTGGCCCTTCTGGATTAACTGCGGCATTGTATACCTCCAGAGCCTTTTTAAATACTCTTGTTATAGCAGGAAATCCCCCCGGTGGTCAGTTAACAATCACCACAAGAGTAGAAAATTTTCCTGGTTTTCCAGATGGTGTTTTAGGTACAGAATTTATTTCAAATGCCAGAAAACAAGTTGAAAATAACGGGGCAAAGCTAGTTGATGAGAATGTTATAAAAATATCAGGTTCATTTGAGGAAAATCTTACGGTTGAAACTGATGCCGGAAATATTTATAAAACCCGTACGATAATTATTGCTACCGGATCTTCGGCTAAGTGGTTAGGGTTGGAAAGTGAGAAAAAATATATTGGTAAAGGCGTTTGCGCTTGTGCTACTTGCGATGGCTTTTTTTATAAACACAGGGTGGTCGCTGTCGTTGGGGGTGGGGATTCCGCTATGGAAGAATCTACATTTTTAACAAGATTTGCTACTAAGGTATATGTAATTGTTAGAAAAGGGAAAAAAGATTTAAGAGCAAGCAAGTATATGCAAAAGAAAGCTTTCGATGATCCTAAGATTGAATTTATTTTTAATTCTGTTGTCAAAGAAGTACTTGGAAATGATGTTGTTACGGGTATTAAAATTGCTACCAAAAATCAAAAAGATGGTGTGGAGGTAGAGGAAGAATCTACATTACAGATAGATGGTTTGTTTGTAGCTATTGGACATCATCCTAATACAAAATTTTTAGAAGGTTTAGTTGAACTAGATGAAAAAGGATATGTAAAGATGTTTGAAAATCATAAAACATCGAAAGAAGGGATTTTTGTATCCGGCGACGTTCACGATCATGTATACAGGCAGGCAATTAGTGCGGCAGGATATGGATGCCAGGCTGCAATTGATGTTACAAGATTTTTATCTGAACACGGGATTGAAACACACGTTAGTTCGTATCAGTAATGTTTGAATATATTATAAAGCGGTAAAGTCTGTTTTTTATTCTGTACTTTGTTGTTTGTCTCTCTTATCATTTTCTAGTTCTTTATCCATTTCATATCTGAAATCAGCATCTGCCAGAGAAATAATTGGTCCCCTATTCCACCAATCTTCAGATTCAGTATTTTTTGGAGTTTGCTGATTAGTTGTTTCTTTTAAATCGGATTCATTAAAAACATACCTATCGTTCCATTTATAATAATTTTTTCCGGCTCTTTTGTGATCGACTATACAATATTTTTTCCTGAGCCTTTCTACAGCGTTATAAGTTAACCTACCTCTACTCCGAAATTCTGCTTTTTTAAAAATAATCCAGGAACCGCTCTCCCACCCCTCTCGTTCCTTTAATATATTATGAAGAAGGTACGCATCTTCTCTATCTAAATCAGGTACTAGTACCTTTTTACCATCATCTTCGACTGAAACACCTACTGTTTTTTCATTTGTATCTCCTATTTGACTAACTAATTGTGAAGATATACTCTCCTTATTAACATTAAGGAGTGGTTGGTTTTTATTATTACTGTCTCCAAATTCAAGATTAGATAATGCAGACTGTATTTCGATCACTGATTCTTTAATTTCTGTACAATCGGATTTATTTTCTTCATTTAATTTATCAGATTTACTTTCATCGGGATAGGGTAATTCTGGTTGAATATCTAAATTGTCCATATATCTAATGTTAACACTAATTAATTATGATTATTACTGTATATTAATTTAAATATTTTGGACCGGGGTATCTTGATTAATAAACTACAAAAGTAGTAACATTAATTAAGGTATGAATTATAAAAAATGTAATATTTATAAATTCCTTGTAGCTTCCTTTTTATCAACTATACTTTTTTCTAATGTTTTTGCAGCATCTCTATCTTTACTAAAAATAGGAGCACTCGATACCGGAGGTAAGTCTTATCCCGAATGGTGGTACGTAGGTACGGGACCGGTTTTATCAGGTATGGCAACTCCCGGTTCTGATGTTAGTGTAAAAATTGGTGAAAATTCATATACTACAACCCCCGATGCTTCCGGAAACTGGAGTTACTCTGCAACTTTAGAAAAGGGAGATTACCCGATTGAGATTTCTCAAAGTGGGGAAAAGATATCTTTTACTCTGCATATGGGTCAGGATATGGCTGCAACTGGAGCTACTCAACCTAGCGACACAACACCGGGCGCCACCGCTGTTCCCGAAACTGGTTATAATCAATACGTAGCCTTTTCATTTGGTATCGGGATAATACTTCTAGCTACATATTTTTACTTCTCTTCAGATAACAAGAAAAACATAGTTTTTGAATCCAGAGTATTAAAAGAAGATTAAATCTTATAAAAAATTAATCTACTATTTTTTTATGCAGGTCTTCCAAATCTTTCATATCTGGTCTTGGGTAATGTGACTCCAATATCATTCTTATATTTTCTCCACCTTTAATAGGTATTAGTTTTGCATGGAGATGATCTACTTCCATCCCTTCAAATATTAACCCCACCCTTTCAATCTTAAGTTTATTCTCAAGTATATTAGCCACCTCTTTGGAAGCATTCATAATTTCGCAGACGTCTGAATTCTCATTTTTAAAAATTCTTGAATCTTTGTGCTCTTTTGGAATAACTAAGGTCATACCTTCAGAAACCGGATTAATATCTAAAAAAGCTAAGTATTTTTCGTTCTCCCAGATTTTCATACAGGGAATCTCACCTTTTGATATTTTACAAAAAATACAATTTACCATAATTAAATTCTACCAAAAATTAAATATAAATTTTTATTATCTGCTTCGTATCTGTCTAATAATTTAAAACTGTTTTGTTTGTACATTTTTATAAGATCGGATATCTCTTTACCGGAATATTTGTGGCAATACCTTGGTTTTTCAATACTTTCCCCCCAGCTAACGAGGTAATCCCCCGGCATTTTAGTAAAATTCCAGAAAGTAAGTACAATCATTGAGGTTTGAGGCTCATTTTTTGACAAATCCAGTAATGATTTAAACCATTTTTCTCTAAAATCATTATTTGGTAAATGATGAGTGACTCCAAAATTGCATAAGACATCATATTTACCTCTAATCTTGTTTATATCCAAAATAATATCTTTTTTTAGGAATTTAGATTTAACTCCCTTTAGGTTTTTACATTTTTTCTTTCCTTCTGATAAGAGGTCGTTATTTATATCAATTCCAGTATATGAGAAATCGGTAAAATAATCATGCACGTACTCACAAAATCTTCCGTTTCCGCATCCAATATCTAGTACGCTGATTTTTAATTTTGACGGTTTGGATTTTTTTATTTCGGTTTCTTCCTTACTATTTTCTGAAAATATAACTTCTTTGCTAATATATTTTTTAATATTTTTAACTACCCTCCCCCACCCTTCCCAAGGATTCTGCCTTGTTCTTGAGAAATCTTTTGATATTAATTGGTAAAATTCGTTATTTAGTTTTACAATTTGCTTTATATCCATATGAAAGATAGGCAGAAAGAACAATCTAATAAGGCTATTTTACTTCAAATAATAAATAAAATCGCTAACTTACAAGTTGTGAATGACGACACTGTCTCCCGTATTATTGCTAAGAACCCTTCCGTGGAGTCTTTAACGTTTTCAAAATCACAAGTTTTGGAAGCTTACTATAAATATAAAAAATCTATAAGACTCCCTTCTGATAAAGAAAAAAAGCTATTAGAGGGGTTGAAAATGAAAAAAATTAGAACAATGTCCGGGGTTACTCCTGTGGCAATCTTAACAAAACCCTACCCGTGCCCCGGAAACTGCATTTATTGTCCCAACGACCCTAAAATGCCTAAAAGTTATCTTTCTGCTGAACCTGGGGCTCAGAGAGCCCTGCAGAACCAATTTGACCCATATTTGCAGGTTTATAACCGTTTATTAGCATATAAAAACATTGGACATTCCACCGACAAAGTTGAGTTGATAGTTTTAGGGGGAACGTGGTCTTTTTACCCTCAAAACTATCAGCGATGGTTTATTAAAAGAACATTTGAAGCTATGAATAACTTTAGTTCCCGTAGTAATAAATACTTGAAAGTTTCTGACGAGGTTAAAGAGAAAAAAACTAATTGGAGAGATTTGTTTTTAGTTCATAAAAAGAATGAAAAAGCTCATTCAAGATGTGTAGGTTTGGTTCTTGAAACGCGCCCTGATTTTATTAATGAAAAAGAAGCTCTAAATTTAAGAAAGCTGGGATGTACTAAGGTTCAAATAGGGGTCCAGAGTTTAGACGACAGAATATTAGATTTAAATAAAAGAGGTCACAAGGTAGGAGCGACAAGAAAAGCCTTCGAAATTCTTAGATCTGCAGGTTTTAAAATCCACGCACATTGGATGCCCAATCTTTACGGTTCAACACCGACAAGTGATATTGAGGATTTTAATAGGTTATTTTCAGACCTTTACTTTTGTCCCGATGAATTAAAAATTTACCCTTGTTCTCTAGTAAATAACACAGGTCTTTATAAATTATATAAAGATAAAAAATGGAAGCCGTATACTGAAAAGCAATTAATAAATGTTTTAGCAAAATGTTTTGAGATAACACCGAGGTATTGTAGGTTATCACGAGTTGTCAGGGACATCTCATCGGATGATATTGTGGCTGGTAATAAAAAGAGTAATTTTAGACAAATTGTCGATGACTTTTTGAAAAGTAAAAATATAAAGGTATCTGAGATTAGGTCACGTGAGATAAAAAATGAAAAAGTTTTATTATCTGATCTTGAATTTAAAAGTACTAAATATGAGACTACGAATTCTATAGAGTACTTTTTGGAGTATGTTAACAAAGAGGATAAGATTGTTGGATTTTTGAGATTATCACTACCCACAAAGGAAAATAATATAAAAGAATTGAAAGATTGTTCCATAATTAGGGAAGTTCATGTGTACGGAGAATCTATAAACATAGGCAAAACAGGTTTGGGTAAACCACAGCACCTCGGGATTGGGTCTAATTTAATAAAAAAAGCAGAATCTATTACACTTGAAAATGGTTTTAAGAAAATATCAGTTATATCTTCCATTGGAACAAGGGAATACTACTCTAAGAGAGGTTATAAATTGGGAAATCTATATCAGAAAAAGAAGATATAGAATTAAATATTACAGATTATCTTAACTTTCTCTTTTATCTTAAGATAGATTTAGATTATGCACATTATTCCATAGGAGGGATGCTGTCTTGTGTTTGCATAAAATCTTCCATCATCTCGTTTAGATCGGTAAATTCCATGCCCTTAGGTAATTCAAATACCGATTTATCCGGTGTCCAAGGCTCGCATTTGTAATCAAAATTTTGAGTTTGGTCACTGTAATCAACTTCTTCCTTTTCTTTTTCTTCTACCGGTTCCTTAGAAATATTTTCCATCTTTTTTATATTGATTTTAGTTCCTTGATTATTTTCAGAGGTCCATGTAAATACCCACTCACCATCAAAAACTGAATAAGATTTTATATTTACCTCATCACTTTGGATTTCGTACTCTGTTTTTGTTTTTCCGTCAGCAACATATGTGACACCTGAAGTAGTTCCATCTTCTATTTCAGATTTAAAAGTACATTTTATACTTTTATTCAGCTTTAAAAGATCAAATATATTGCCGTTCAGGTCTTCCTCTTTATTTTCTTCTGTTACTGTCATTTCACCTTTATCACTTTTTGATTCTTCATTTATTTGTATCTTATCCTTTGTAGTACAAGCAGTTAGCGTCAGAGAAATAGTTATTAATAGAGCTGCTAAAGAAATATATTTCTTCATTTTGTAAAACCTTTCTTAAGAAAATTATATAAACCATCTGCATATTTCCCAATAAAAGGCAGCTCCTTCTTCTCTCTTCTAAGTGCGTTTAAAATTCCTATAACCATTAGTGCCAGTTCTGATAAATAAATTAGTGGAAATAATCTCCAAATGATTCCTCCAATTAATGGAAAGAATCTTAAGAAATAGAAAAATAGGTAGGAAACAAATATTAAAAGACTTTGTTTTACGTGAAATTTTATAAATTCATCATCCTTGTAATCAGTGAGTAGAGGTATGAAAAAAACTATGTATGCAATAGCCGCCATTCCTACGTTATCTGAAGGTTCGTCCTTTTTTATTTCAGGAGAGGGGGTATCGATATTTTGATTATTTTCGTCCATATTATTATACTTTCAAATTATTTACTGGATTTATTATACAACAGCAGCGATTTGAAAGTGTTGTCTGATTCTCTATATTTTATCAATATCTTTTAGTTTTTCGTTAAGATCGAATACTTTTGAGAAATTTTTGTAAATTATTAGTACCAACAGATTGGTGGGAACTTGAAACATCAACATAGCATATATATTTTGTGCAGATGTCAAGTATCCTTCGGAAATATAGTGCAGTGTGATAAATATTAGCGGTGAGAGTAACAGACTTGATATATACGTTATAAAGTAGTCTTTTTTAGTTTTTAAATCCTTTTTTTTGAATATCTTTCTGAATAAGAATCCCCGTAAAAGAAAAAAAACAATTGAAAATGTACAAGCCGATATTATCTGAATGGGTTTTTGTGTTTCAGCTTGAGTTAAATGATAAACCAAAAAACCACCCAATATTGAGATAATATTTATGAACGCTAATATAAAACCTATCAAAAAAGACATATTAATTTTCTTCAATTACTTCGGCTTTAGTAATAGTAACAGGTGAGATTGGCTTTGATATCTCACCGGTGCCGTTATCTTCTACAGGAACTTCGGCAATTTTGTCTACGACATCCATACCTTCAATCACTTTACCAAAAATAACGTAATTTTTTGGGAGTTGCGTGTAATCTTTATGGATTATAAAAAATTGACTACCATTAGTATTAGGTCCTGAGTTTGCCATTGCTACTGTACCTCTGACATATTCTCCGTCAAAAGGCTCGTCGTTAAAATTGTAACCCGGACCTCCTGCACCGTTTCCTAAAGGATCTCCACCCTGGATCATAAAGTTTTTAATTACTCTGTGGAAAATTGTTCCGTCATAAAAACCAATTCTGGATAAATATACAAAGTTCGTAGAAGCCATTGTTGTATCGAGTGCGTTAACCTTAATAACAATATCCCCCTCGGTAGTTTTAAATTTAACTTTGTAAGTCTTAATTATATCCAGTTTTGTTGTAGGTGGTTTTACATTAGTTTTGTCAGTAAGTATTACTTCACTGTCTTTGGAATTGTCATAAGGATTTCCTCCCTGCATTGTTTTATCTTTATAGTTGATAGTTAATATAAATACTACAACAGGAACAATTATTAATATTAATAGTGCATATTTATTCATTTATTTAATACCTTTTTAAAATAACTTACTGTTTGAACAAGACCTTCATCGATAGTAACTTTTGGTTCCCAATCAAGCAGGTCTTTTGCCAGTGTTATATCAGGCTTTCTTTTTTTAGGATCATCGTTGGGAAGATCTTTAAAAATTATACTAGATTTTGAATCTGTAATTTTAAGTATTTTATCTGCAAGTTCTAGCATAGTAAACTCGCATGGATTACCAATATTAATCGGACCTGTGATATTTTCCGTATTCATAATTCTATAGATAGCTTCAATAAGGTCGTCTACATAACAAAAAGATCGTGTTTGTTCTCCAGTGCCGTAGATAGTAATGGGATCGTCATTTAGTGCCTGGACGATAAAATTAGATACAACTCTACCGTCATTCTCGTACATTCTTGGGCCATATGTATTAAATATTCTCGCTACTCTTATCTCGACTCCGTGTTCCCTGTGGTAATCAAAAAACAGGGTTTCGGCGACCCTTTTCCCCTCATCATAGCAAGCTCTCTCACCAATAGTATTTACGTTCCCCCTGTAGGACTCTGTTTGAGGATGCTCTAAAGGGTCGCCGTAAACCTCTGATGTAGAAGCTTGAAAAATTCTTGCTTTGTGTTTTTTTGCAATTCCCAAAACGTTTATAACTCCAATTGTATTAGCCTTTACAGTTCTAACTGGATTTATTTGGTATTGGATTGGGGATGCCGGACAAGCTAAATTATATATTTGATCTATTTTCCTGCCATCAAAGAAAATTGGATCAATAATATCGTGTTGTATAAACTCGAAATTTGGATGATCTTTAATATCTTCTAAATTTTTTAAATTACCCGTAAAGAGGTTATCAATGCAGATTACTTTCTCCCCTTTTTTTATTAAATACTCGCATAAGTGACTACCTAAAAAACCAGCTCCTCCTGTTACGATAATATTTTTCATAAGCTATATTTTATCAGATAAATATTTTTTTAATTCTTTGATACTACTTTCTGCGGCCCTCTCTCCTATGGCGATTACTTCTTTTTCCTTTATAAATTCTAAAAAGTAACCTACACCAATCTTCATCTTTTCTATTGGAATTTTAGATTCTATGGCAAAGTCGGCTTGTGATGTTAATATGTCAGACAAGGTGTTTAACATTGTTCTTGTTGATACTAAGGCAATATTCCCAGCATTTTTTATCATTCCCGGCCCCAACGGAAATATTCCGGAATTTACGTTACTGGCAATAATGTATTCGGCACCCATTTCCTTTAAGCAATTTACCGGTACATTCTCTGTAGCTCCCCCATCAATTAAAATCATCCCGTCTTTTTGTGTTGGTTGAAAAAGTAACGGGATTGAAATACTAGTTCTTATTGCTTCTGCGAGGCTTCCTTTTTTAAAGTAGTATGGTTTGCCGGATACTAAATCTGAAGCAACTGCAGAAAATGGTATTTTTAAATCTTCGATATTAGCGCAACTTGTTTTTTCATTTATATATTTAATAATTTTCTGTCCTTTAATGATCCCTGTTTTAAGTCGTGGGTCGGTTATCATTTTAAAAAGATCTTTATATCCGAATTTAAGTACAAAGTCTTCTAATTGATTTATATTGCCATAGTAACTATATAAACCACCCATTAAAGCTCCCGCGCTTGTTCCAGCAATGAAATCTATGGGGATATTGTTTTTTTCGAGTACTTTTAAAACACCGATGTGAGCCATACCCCTCCAACCCCCTCCACTTAGAGCTAATCCAACTTTTTTTCTTGTGTTTACGGTATTTTTTTCCATTAAAAATAATATATCACAAGCGCTGTACTTTTTTACCTACGTATTTCTTGCTACTATTAAGGTACTAATGTATATCTCAATAGACCTAGGAAGATCTACAACAAGAATTGCCTCAACTCTTGATCTAAAGAGTGTTTTAAAAATTGTTAAATTTAAGACAGAATCAGATATTAATTTGCAAAAAAGTAATATGTATAAGGCTTTTGATGAGGTTACAGGAAGTACTGAAGTAGATGCAATTTCATTTGGTTTTCCGGGAATAACGGATAAATTTAAAAAAGTATTTGAAAAAAGTGCGAATTACCCTCAAATAGAAGGTTTAAATATTAAGAATATTTTTCCTGAAAGGTTTAACCAATCTAAGATTCTTGTTGAAAATGATGCTGCACTAGGAGCACTGGGTGAGGCTTACTTTGGTTCCGGAAAAGATAAAGAATCTATTGCTTACCTAACTTTAAGTACGGGAGTAGGAGGGGCCTTTGTTAAAAAATATGAAAATGAATATATTCTTATTAACGCCGAGCCCGGGCATCAGGTTGTTAACTTAGACGATTCAACATTCGACGGCACAGGTATTAAAGGTACTCTGGAGTCTTATTGCTCAGGATCTTTTTTTAAAAAAAGGTACGGTGCTGCTCCGGATGTTACTGCAGGTGAGGAAAATTGGAAGAAGTACTCTTACTATTTATCTGCGGGTATAATAAATATAGTTTCAATGTGGGATCCGGAAGTTATTGTTATAGGTGGTGGCTTGTCGATACATAATTTTGATAATTTCTATAAACATTTGATAAATGAGATAAAAAAACAGAACTTTTTTACGGTCCCAGAAATCAGGAAGTCAACATTGGAAGATGATTCAGGAATTTATGGGGGGTTTATTTTATTAAAGGAGAATTTATGAAATTTTGCATAATCTATAAATACACAACTACTAAAAATAAGTACCAACTTGAAAAGGACTTAGAACAGCTATCTTCTATATTAAGTGATATGGGTCACGATAGTTTTATTTTCGATAGAGATATTAAAAATTGGCAAAATATTGAAATACCCCGAGAAGAGTCTTCAAAAATGGTTTTTTCCGCAATGGCAGAGTGCGATGGAGTAATTGCATATGTTAATCACAGCGAACTTAGCGAAGGAATGGCTATGGAAGCTGGTTACGCTAAAGCATTGAATAAAAAATTAATAATGGTAGTTAAAGAGGGTGCTTCATCACCCAGAATAAGAAGTGTGTGTGATCTTTATATTGAATTTGAAGATGTCGGTGACTTGGAAAGTTCTTTGTCTGATTATCTAAACAGTGCTTTTGCGGTATCCCAGTAAAAAGGATTCCCGTTTTCTTTTTCAAAATACCACCACTCCACCCCCCAAAGATATAGGTCTTTAAACCCTGACTTTTGAGCGTAATCAAGCGTGGATAGAAAATGATTTTTTGACATAGTTTCATCTTTTTCTTCTTGTGTAAGTTCGGAATTAATTCTTGGCCCCCAAGGTTCACCTTGAAGTTCAGTGATAATTATTTTATCTACAGGTACTCCTACAATGTTAGCCTTAATTTTATAAGTCCAGTGGGCCAATGGATATTGGAAGTAAATAAATCTTCCTAAGAATACTCCCCAAAAGTCATACCAAATCCTCCTATACATAGATATTCCAAGGTAATCACCCATTTCATAGGTTGGCCTCCAAACCCCACCCTCGCCGCTGTCTTGAACTAAAATTGGCCTTGAGTCCAGACTTCTTGTTAATTCGATTTCTTTTAATACAGTTTCTTTTTTAATTTCGGGATTTTGGCAATCTCCAAATGGCCAAAATGGTTCGTTTTCTACTTGCCAAATTTTAATGGCTTTAAAACCTTTCAGTTCGTTGACGGTTTGTTTAATATATTCTAACAATTCCTGCTCTTTTAGATTTTCTCCCGGAAGTTCATCCCACCACTTGGGTTCAAAACATTCTGGGTATCTTGGTACTTTTCTTCCGATAGAAAGTAAAACATTTACATTTCTTTTTTCAGCTTCTTCAAGTTGCCATTTAATATTTGAATAGTCGTAGGAATCTCTTTCATTTTCTATTTCATCCCAATAAGCAACCAATCTAATATTTTTTATATAAAGATCATCTAAAGATTTAACGTATACTTCTCTCCAATTTAATCCCATTTGATCACAAAATCTGTTAGAAAAAGTTACTCCGTAATTAATATTTTTTTGTACTTTAGGTCTTAGGATAAAAAATAAAATAAATGGGGCGAGTAGTAAAAACAGAAGTATTACTAAGATTATTTTTATAGCTTTTAGCGAGAATAATTTTTTTATAAGTATCCAAGCTTTTTTAAGTTCTGCACTGAAGTAGTTTTTTTGTTTTAAAAATTTAAACATATTTATATCACTCATTCATCCAATGAATTATTATTGCAGATTTTTGCATAATAATAAAAGGATTTTCTCGGTTTTCTTTCTAAAGTTTTTCTATCTATTGCGACAAGTCCGAATTTAGGCCAGTAGCCCTCGTGCCACTCAAAGTTGTCTATTAATGACCAATGAAAATATCCCTTAACCTGTGAACCCTTTTGCATGGCTTCGTATGTGGCGGTTAGCATATTTTTTATAAACATTTCTCTAAGTCTGTCTTGAGAATCTGCAAGGCCGTTTTCGGTTATGTAGATAGGAAGATCATATTTTTTAAGATGTAAAAGAACGTTTTTCAAACCATCGGGATTAATCCACCAGTTCAAGTTACTCACCATTCCCTTAGGATGAGTTGCCCTTAAACCTTTAATTTGATTTGTAAAATAGTAATTAAGGCCGACGACATCGAGATTATTTTTAATAAATTTTAAAAAGAAATCACAGTTTAACCAGAAAACTATTTTTGCATACCAGGAATCCCAGAAGTATGGTTTTTGTTCAAATGTTTCATACCAAACGACTTGTTTTACAAGTCCTACGGTATATTTTCCAACCGATTTAATTTTTTTATACGCTTCGTTATGGGCTGACATTAAATTTAGTTGAACTATTAGTGATAAAAACAGATTAGATTTGTTTGGCGGCCATTTACCAACTGTATAGCTCATAAGTGCGTAAACTTGAGGCTCGTTGATTGTAAGGTAAACATCAGCGAGTGCTCCAAATTCTTTAGCACATTCTTTTGCGTAACGGGAAAAGTAATGAGGTGATTTTATGTTAGTCCAACCTCCTTTTTTATAAAACCAAAGAGGATTTGTGAAGTGATGTAGTGTTACAAAAGTTTTTAAACCTCGGTCTTTGGCTGCTGATAATACCTTTTTGTAATGAGCAATTTCTCGGTAATCAAACTTGCCTTCTGAAGGCTCGATTCTGGACCACTCTACTGATATTCTTACCGCGTTATTGTTTAATTGTTTGCAAAGATCAAAATCTTCTTCGTAACGATTGTAAGAATCACAAGCTAAACCGGAAGATTCCAAGGGATATTTTTGTCCACGTTTTTTATTATTTTCCCAATACCACCAGTCGGTGTTTGAGTTATTACCTTCGATTTGGTAGGCAGCGGTAGCTGTACCCCACATGAAATGGGCAGGAAATTTCATATAGCTAAGTATATATTAGAGGGTCGGATTGTGTATAGTGCTTAGTTTTGGGATACAGATCTTATTCCATTAACATTCCAAGAACATATTTTCATGATCGCTGCATTATCTCTTTTATTTCCTTAAATCTTAGAGGTAGTGTAAATTCTAGAAAGTGTTCTTTTCTCTCAGGTTCCGCAATATCAAAATACTCTTGCCACAGGGATCTTCCTACAATAAAACCTCTGCAATAGTTTTCAGCTGCAATTTTTAATTGTTCTTTAAATAAAATATAATCTGCGCCACCTGATATAACTATCCAGGGAATTGATCCCAGTGCGTTGCTAACTTTTCTGCATAAGTAGTCACTTCCGGGAAATTCCAAAGCAAAAACATCAGGTATAACGCCCTTTTTTAAAAAGAATTCCACACTGTCAAAAACTCTTTCGGTATTTTCAATGTCCTCTGATATAACTCCAAGAAATGTTGGAAGATTCTCTTTACGACCATCCTCTATTGAATGTTCTACAACTTTAAGTATCTCGTCAGATTTATTTGAATGAGGGCTAAGATATACCAATATTTTTAGCCCGCTTGCTCCGATATTCTTAATTTGAATTGCATTTTTCTCGATTACAGTAATTTTTTCATTTCCGGACATTTCAAAACCACTTTTTTCGATAGGGAGTAAAAAAGCTTTATTAATATTTAAATCTTTAAAAGCAGGTAGACTGTATATTTCATCTAGAAGTATCCCGCTAAAATCACCTTTTATACTTTTTATAATGTTTTTTATTGAATTGATGGTTTCTTCGTCTGTAACTTTATCAGGGAATTTTGGATTAATGTATTTCTTAAAGTTTTCTCTGTGGTCAAAGGCCAGCATTAAATAGTTACCATTTTCGGTAAATTTATTTAAATCCATACCAGTATTCTATATGGTTTGCGGTGTTTTTTAAATAGTTTATAGGTGCGTGGATTTAAGCTGGAAATGTAATTTCTACTTTAATATTACCGTGTTGTGAAAAACTAAATCTTATTTGCACTTCCAAACATCTTTATTTTTTGTTCCACAACTTTTTGCATTTCCTCTATTGGCTTTTGCATGAACTTATATGCGGCTATTTCGTTAGAATTATTTAAAACCTCCTGCAATACCATTTTAAAAGCAATACGAAGTTCTGAGTTTACGTTGATTTTTACTATTCCTATCTCAATGGCTTTTTTAATATCCTCTTCTACTATTCCCGAGCCTCCGTGGAGAGATAGATAGGTATTGGGTAAGGTTTCTTGAATATTTTTAAGCAGTTCCAAGTTTAAATTTTTACTTTCAGCATAAATTCCATGTAAATTCCCGACAAAACTGGCAAAAACGTCAAAACCTGTTTTCTCAATAAATTCTTTAGCTTGATTTGGGTCGGTGTAAAGTTTTGAATCTACATCAGGTTTAGAATCTGTGTGGTCTGCGGAGCTTCCTTCTATGTGGTCAATCTCACCTTCTATCAACACTCCTTTACCATGAGCATAGTCAGCAAGCATTTTTCCTGTTTTTAAAGCTTCTTCAAAAGGAATTTTTCCTCCATCGTAATGAACATAATCAAAACCTGCATCGATGGCTTGTATAATTTTCTCAGGATTTGTACCATGGTCTAAATTTAAAATAATCGGGACAGAATACTGTTTCTCAAAAGCTCTTCCAAGTGCGACAGCTTGATCCACCCCCATATGGTCAACTTCACCGGGTGAAAACTCTATAATTACTGGTGATTGAAATTTGAATGCGGCAGCAACCACTGCCTTCATACTTTCAAGATTTGCTGCATTGAAAGCACCAATTCCAAAACTTTCATTTTTTGCTTTTTCGAAATATTTTTTAGCTTTCATAGGCAGTGTTTATACAATAATTTTATCTTGTTTTTAATAATTTTGAAATGGGTATTGGTTTCTTACGTGTATAATTTACTTTATGTATTTTAATCACGCTACAGCAGGGGCTTTGATAATGAAGCCCATTATGAAAAAGTACGATGATCTTTTTTCTGCTAAAGAAAAAACTGTTCTTTGGTTTATAGGTATAACCTCGGGTGTGCTACCAGATTTTGATATTGCTTATTCAGTTATTAAAAATTTAGAGGATCATCGAAGTTTTGTTACCCATGGATTATTCTTGTATTTGTTGGCATTTTTAGTCATTTATGGATTTAGTTATTTTCAAAAAAAGGATGAATTCGGAAGGAAATTTTTTAAAGTTGCAGCAGCTGTTTTTTTATTTGGTATCACAACTCACCTTTTTATAGATTTCATAATCGGAGGCGTAGCCGTTTTTGCACCCTTCTATCCTAAGGTTTTTGGTTTTAATTTACATATTGACCATAATCGAGGAAATCGTCTTACTCAATATTTATTATCGGAATACATGATCTTAGAATTCATACTTCTTTTTATGTTTTTTATCTTTTTGAAAGGTAAGGAATACTTTGTACCAAGATTTCTTTCGATTTTCTATTTTTTAATTGCCACTATGTCCTTCGTTTTAGTAAGTCTAAGCTTTTTTTGATATACTTTTAATATTAATTTACCGGCGTAGCTTAGTGGTAGAGTAGCGGTCTCCAAAACCGCTGGTGGAGGTTCGATTCCTCCCGCCGGTGCCAGCTTATCTTTATAATAACCGACTTCCCTATTTGCTTAAACTATCTTTTATACCTCTTAATATTAATAAAATGGTTTTAATAGTGTAAAATTTATATATGATTTCAGAACCAAAGAATACATTAAGTAATCTGATGACAGGGATCAGACCTACAGGACCGCTACACCTTGGCCACTATGTAGGTGCCTTAAAAAATTGGGTTGAACTTCAGGATAAATACGAATGTTTTTTCATGATAGCTGATATTCAGGCTTTAACTACTCATTCCGATAATCCTAAATTAATTGAGGAATCCGTACGGGAAGTAGTTTTAGATTTTTTATCGATCGGCCTTAATCCTCGTAAAGAAAATGTTCATTTTATTTTGCAAAGTGCAATGCCCGAACTCACCGAGCTTACGGTGTATTTGTCCATGGTTACACCTTTTACATGGATGCAGAGTAACCCCACAATTCAAACAGAATCAAAATATCTAGGAAAAAATATTTCTACAGGTTTTATGTATTATCCGGTAAGCCAGGCCGCAGACATACTTTTTTCATCTCCCGACCCAAAAAAGTCAAAAGAACCTATTTTAGTTCCCGTGGGAGAGGACCAGGTTCCCCACCTTAGAGATACCAATAACATTGTTTCAGCATTTAATAGAACTTACTCCCCAACTTTTGTGGAGTGTGATGCACTTGTTGGTAAAATTGGGAGGCTTGTGGGAACTGATGGTCAAGCAAAAATGTCCAAGTCCCTAAATAACGCTATCTTCTTAAAAGATGACGAAAATACTGTTAAAAAAATGATTAAAACTATGTATACAGACCCAAAAAGAATTCATCCTAATGATCCGGGTACAGTTGAAGGTAATCCGGTTTTTATTTATCACGACGTTTTTAATATAAATAAAGAAGAGGTTGAAGATTTAAAAAATCGATACAAAAAAGGAACGGTTGGTGACGTCGAGGTTAAAGAAAAGTTGGAAAAATCTATTCAGGAGTTTTTAGAGCCTATCAGAGAAAGTAGAAAAAAACACGAAAAAGAAGATATCAAAGGAATTTTAGATGAAGGTACCGTGTTTGCTCGTAATTTGGCACAAAAGACATTGGAAAGAACTAAAGAAGCAATGCATCTTAACTACTCGAGTCTATAAATACCACCTATCCCCTTCAAAAAATAACTGTGTGTATTAGTTTAATTTAAAAGTGTAAAATTTATTTAACTGCCTATGAAATTTTCTGAATACACAACTAAAACCAATCAAACATTATGTGAAGAATTTAATACTGATATTGAAAAAGGCCTCTCATTTCAAAAAGCTAATATTAGAAAAGGTAGATACGGTCCTAACACTCTTCGAGCTAACGAATCTACGTGGTTTGATATTTTATTAAGGCAATTTAAATCAGCTTTCATTTACCTGTTGATAGCAGCGTCTGTAATTTCTTTTTTACTTAATAATCGTTTCGATTCACTAATGATTCTTCTTTTTGTGGTTATAAATACAGGTTTAGGGTTTTATCAAGAATTTAAATCTCAGAAAGCACTTTCATATTTAAAAAATTTAGTTGATAGACAGGTAAGAGTTATAAGATCAGATCAAGTACGGTATATTTCATCTACTGATTTAGTACCGGGAGATGTGGTGCTCTTGGAGGTTGGTGACATAGTACCCGCGGATATTCGTTTAGTTATGGAAGACAATTTCTATGTCGACGAGTCTTCTTTAACAGGTGAGTCAGTTCCCGTTAAGAAAATTTCAACTCCACTTAAAGAAAAGGAAACCCAAATTTATAAAGCTAGCAATATTGTATTTATGGGAACGACAGTCTCAGAAGGTAACTCAAAAGGCATAGTCATATTCACGGGCAAAAACACAGAGATTGGGAAAATAACTAAATTGACGGTTGAGACATCTGATACAAGTGGTTTCGAAAAACACATTAATAAATTTAGTAAGTTCATTTTAATACTGACATCTGTAACACTTGTTGTAGTTTTTTTGGCCCACCTTTTTATTAAAGGTCAAGATATCGCTATACCTGAACTCATACTTTTTTCTATAGCACTAGCTGTAGGAGTGATCCCCGAAGCACTTCCTTTAGTTACCACTTTTTCATTAACCCAAGGTGCTTTAAAATTAGCTAAAAAGAAAGTAGTAGCTAAAAGATTATCAGCTATAGAAGATCTGGGTAGCATAGAAATTTTATGTAGTGATAAGACAGGTACTTTAACTGAAAATAGTCTTTCAGTTTCGGAAATATTTTCGGAAGATAAGGATAAAACACTTCTCTACTCTGCATTAGCGGGAGATGTTTTTGGGAAAAAGAAAACTGCAAACAATTCATTTGATCTGGCATTATTTAAAAAAATAGGACGTTTTGAGTTAACAAAATTGAAAAAGGTAAAAAGGTTAAATGAAAATCCATTTAACCCTGTTCGAAGAAGAAATAGTGTTTTAGTAGAAATTGAGTCAAAAAGATATATTATTGTTCGAGGTGCCCAAGAAAGTATACTTCCATATGTTTCAAATATTTCAAATGAAGATGAAAAGAATATTTTAGAATGGATTTTAGATCAAGGTAAAAAAGGACGAAGGGTGATTACTGTCGCCAGGAAAGAATTTAGTAAAGATGATTACGATGTTGAAGACGAGGAATCAAATTTAGAATTAGTTGGTTTAATTTCCTTTTCAGATCCCGTAAAAATAAGTTCTAGAAGTGCTGTTAATAAAGCACAGGAGTTAGGTGTGAGAATAAAAATAATTACTGGTGACAGCGCTGAAGTTGCAGGGGCAGTTGCTTACGAGGTTGGTATTGCCAAATCATATAGCGAGGTAATTTCTGGTTTTGATCTTGAAAAAATGAATTACGAAGAAAAAATATCTGCTGTTGAGAAAGGAAATGTTTTCGCTAGGGTTTCTCCTGAACAGAAATTTCAAATTATTGAGATACTTCAAAAGAAGTATACAGTTGGTTACTTGGGAGATGGCATTAACGACGCACCCGCATTAAAACTTGCTAATGTGGCTATTGTAGTTAACGGTGCTTCAGATGTTGCCAGAGAAGCCTCTGACTTAATTTTGTTACAACAGGATTTAAAAGTTATTATTGACGGAATTGAAGAAGGAAGGAAAACCTTTGTAAACACATCTAAATATATTAAAGCTACATTATCATCTAATTTTGGTAATTTTTACGCTGTTGCTATAGCCTCACTTTTGATTGAATACCTTCCAATGCTTCCTGTTCAAATTTTACTTGTTAACTTACTTTCCGATTTTCCAATGATATCTATTGCTACAGATAATGTTGAGAAGGAGGAAATAAAAGATCCATGTGTCTATAACAATACTGAAATAGTAATTATGGCGACTTTTCTGGGAATTGTGAGCACCGTCTTCGACCTTTTATTGTTCGCTATCTTTAAGTCGAGCAAGCCCGAGGTACTAAGGACAGCGTGGTTTATAGAAAGTATATTAACAGAGCTGCTATTAATATTTTCCATTAGGACAAAGAAATTTATATTAAAAAGTCGTTCAAAACCTTCCAGAATTATTATATTTTTAACTTCTTTGGCAGCTGTGAGTACGTTTGTAGTAACCTTCTTACCTTTTGGAAAGAACACATTTGGATTTACTCCTCTTAAATATAGTAATTTATTAACAATCATAGTGATTGCTGCTGGATATTTTATTACAAGCGAGTTCGTTAAGCTGTCAATTTATAGAAATAAAGTTAAAAACGTTTGATTGACTTAAATTAAGTTCTGCTCCCTTGTGTAGTTTTCTGCTTCGGTTATTATTTTTTCCATAATCTTTACTGATTCTACAGGGTATTTACCTACAGCTGTCTCTTCGGATAACATTACTGCATTAACCCCATCAAAAACTGCATTGGCCACGTCAGACACCTCTGCGTTGGTTGGATAAGGTTTATCAGTCATTGATAAAAGCATTTCAGTTGCGGCAATAACATATTTATTTTTTAAGATCGCTTCCTTTGTAAATTGTTTTTGTAGTGGTGGTACTTTCTCCAAGGTTACGGCACTGCTTAAATCTCCTCGAGCAATCATGACACCGTCCGATACTTCCAATATGTCGTGATAATTCGTAACACCTTTAACTGATTCAATCTTTGAGATTAGTACACAGTCGGGGTGCTTATTTTTTATATTTTCAATTTGTTCCTTTGATTCAGCAAAAGAAACAGCTATGAAATCCATTTTATTTTCATCACAAAAATTGAGAATATCTTCACTTTTAATATCAAGCATCTTTTTTACTCTGGAGTTGGGGTCTACCTCTTTAAGATTTTGGAGAACCTTTTTGTATTGCTCAATATCTCCGTATGAAGTATTTATTCTAATTATATCCACACCTTCAGATATAAGTTGTCCAAGAATATCTTTATCAATGGAAGAGGGTCCGATTGTAGCGATAACGTTTGTTCTCATTTGTAAATGATATCAGAAATACCTATCTTATTACTATTTTTTCATTGCTTTTTCTTTAAGATCCTTTGGCATTTTTTCTATAGCATATCTTAGAGAAGTACGAGGCATTTTACCTTTGTTCTTCATTACGTAGTCAAAAACCATTTTTAAGTTTATTTGTGAGGTAACTTTTAAAAGCCATCCGTAACCTTTTTGAACCATATCCTCCCTATCCTCCAATAAAATATCGCAGATTTCAAAGATATCGTTTAAAAATAGCCCATTTTTAGCTGGAATAATTAATGATACCGCGGACGCTCTCCTCATCCAAAGATTTTTCGATTTTGCCCACTTTTTAGGGTATTTAATCAATTTTGGGTATCTTTCTACCAAACTTCCGACGGAGTGATTGCAGAATACATCGCACTTTGCCCAGTTATTAACATATTTATTAATCCAATTTTCATATAAATCTATGTCTTTAGATATAAACTCTTTATCCCTTTTTTGTATCCAATTTGCTGCAATCATAAACTCTTCATACATATCAGATTTAAACAGAACCTCACACAATTTACACATTTCCTCTTTTGACAGACTCTTTATTAATTGGAAATATTTTTGAGATATTATCCCTATATCTTTAGATTTCATCCCATAAGTATTGATAGGGTCCTTAAAAAATCTTTGAGAATTTTTTATCCCACTCTGATTAGTTTTAGAGGTTAACTCTGTTTTAAGTTTGTTTAAAATATTCTTCATATTATAAATATTGAGATGGAAGTGGGAAATATTTACAATAAGTAAACACCTCGCACATACTATTTTTTGACATTTGAAATTTTTAACATAACAAAACCATACCCATCTTTTGTGTGTAAAATCCAAATTTCGGTTGATGGGTTTACTCTATCAATTCTTAATCCCGTTTGGCTTGATATTTGTCTCTCAAGTGCTTTTACGGCTCTTCGATGTCCGGAAACAATTCTAAAATCATCATTTAGTATTAATCTAAATGATTTGTACCCAAGAGATTTAATTGCAAGTAAAATGTCTTCAAAATTATGACGTCCAGACCACTGAAATATCGGTTTAAAATAATTTCCGGTTAATTTATCAAACTTTTTTATAACAACAAACGTGTTTCTCAAAATATCATTCTCAAGAACTTTTATATTATTAAAACCAGTAGTATAAAAAATAAAATTATCAGAGTTTATATCTATTTTTATATCCGGAATTAGTTTAGTTAAAACAATCGGAACGCTGCCTATGTCAGAAGGTTGAAAAGTAGATAAATAGAAGTGATTCATGGAGGAATTATATACTATTTAGCGTCAATTACTTTATTTTTATAACCCCGTTCTAAACTGCGGTGTTTGAGTAACAACTTGGTTCGTGGGTAATTTTTGCTGATCCAGTTCTTTTTTTCGATTTAAAATTATTTGATCATACTCCAAAAGACTTTGAACACCGTTTTCCAGTTTGTAATAATGCAGTATATAGAATATCAAAACAACTATAGTAATTAAACACACTATTCCAAAAATAGTAACATCAAAAAATAGATAAAAATATATAAATACTAATGTAAACAAAGCAAAGGACATAGTTACTATCAAATGGATTAATCGTTCAGCTTGAAAATTTGATATTGCGGAGCTGTTTAACTTTAGTAAAAGATTTAAGTCCTTCTCATTTTTTGCTTCTATTATATTAGCTTCTATAAATTTTTTATAATTTGCAATCTTTTGATTCATTATTTTGAACACTTATGGATAACGATAGTACCCCTGTCTCTCGACACGTAACAATCCATATCCTCATAAGGTTGACAATAACCACGTTTATCGTACCCGTGTTTATCTAGAAAAGTAGTAACATCAGGATACTCGTCTGAGTATCTCTCTAAAATGCAATCTTCATTACAGTCAGTATTATCAAAGCATTCTTTATTGGCGTCGGTAGTAGGTTCCGCGCATACTATATCGTTACTTATAATGTTAGCCCCAACTTCCCTTACATTTACAGGAGTTCCTCCAAGACCTAAACAATTCAATCTTTTAAAAATTCTTGTTTGATCGGCGAAATAATAGATACCGTATGCTATTCCAACGATGATTAAAAAATTAAATATTTTTTTCATATGTTAATAATACAATATATTAAATAATATTTAGATAGTTAATCGAATTTTTACTTTTAAAATACTTAATTTCCTATTCAATCTAATGTAGAATATTTATGGAGAACCGATATGGAGAATAAAGTAAATTTTTATACCCTAGGTAGGGATATTGCTATCAAAAAAAAGTTTCCTTCGAAACGTTTATTTTCAAAATTTAATTTTGATAGACAGCTTGATTACAAGAGTTTAATAGAAAATATAGATTCATTATATTCATATCTAGTGATTGAGTTTGAGAAAAATCCTGAAATTGTTCCCTTGTCATCTTCATGGATACTAGATAATTATTACTTAATTAATCAGCAATCTTCCTATTTTTCAGAAACATTTAAACCAAAAATATTAAATAAGTTACCCTTATCAGAGTACAGTAAAATATATTTTCAAATTCATTACATCGCTAGAAAGTATTTGGAGGCATCAATATATGAATTTTCTGAAGAAACATTAATACCTTTTCTTAAGGGTTATCAAAAAATATACCCTCTATCAAGTTTGGAACTTTGGGTTTTACCAACAATTATTAAATTTGAAATTATAAAATCAATTTTAGATAAAGGGTTAGAAATAAAAGAAAAAATAGAAAATAGTAAATTAGCTGCAAGTATTGTTTCAGACATATCTTCAGACATAGATAAAGGTAAAAATCCAGCCAAAAGAATTAAAAAAATTATAAAAGATGTTTCAGTTAGCCCCCATGTACTATTATTAGTCTTAGAAGACATAAGAGAACTAGATTATCGTGTAGAAGAGGCCTTGAAGCTTGTTGAAGGAAAAATTCACGAAGAGGACTTGAACCTCGAAGAGTTTACACGAGCAAGTGTTTTAAGGGATTTAGATTTGAAACAAGGTTTAAATAATGCAGTAACCTCGATCCGTAATTTTTCATACATAAATTGGAGCAAGTTTTTTACAAAGGTAAGTATTGTAGAAAACACTTTATCAATTGATCCTTCCGGTATATACCCGTTAATGGATGATATTAGCCGCGATAGATATCGACATATTATTGAGGATATGAGCTCAAACAGTAATTTCAGTGAGTCAGAAATTGCCAGAAAACTAGTTGAACAATCTTCCGAAGCAAATATAGATGTTCAAAGACATGTTGGATATTATTTAATAGATGATGGTTATTATTCTTTTGCTAGAAAGATAGGTTATAAACCTCCTCTGAAAGGTGCACTTAAAATACTAGTAAAAAAGTATCCGGATTTATCGTATTTTGGGTTGAATGTAAGTTTGGTTATTTTACTTTCACTTTTCTCATTTTCGTTCTTTTTTAAAAATACACAAAACCTTTTACTTACGATTATTTTAACGTTTCTACAGATTGTACCTTCATCAAATCTTTGTATTTTCTTTACGAATAAATTTTTTACATGGTTAATGCCGCCGGCGCTACCTCCAAAACTAGAATTTGAAAACCACATACCCGAAGAATATAAGACATTGGTTGTTGTTCCGTCTATTTTTTCCGGGAAAGGGAAAGTAGATATATTAGTAGAAAATTTAGAAAAAAGATTTTTAACGAACAAGTTTAATAATCTTTATTTTGCACTTTTAAGTGATTTTAAAGATTCCCCTTATGAAGAAACCGATCAAGATAGTAAAGACCTAACTTATCTAAGAAAAAAGATAAAACAGTTAAATATGAAATACAAGTCTTCCGGTTTTGATGTATTTTATCTTTTCCATAGAAAAAGACTTTTCAATCCAAGAGAAGGTTGCTGGATGGGTTGGGAGAGGAAAAGAGGAAAATTAATGCAGCTGGTAGAATGGTTATCTGAAAAAAACAAGTCGGAAAATAAATCATTCTCCGTTGTAGATGGCGATGTCTCAAGATTGTATGGCGTAAGGTACGTTATTACATTGGACGAAGATACCTCAATACCTGCTGATGTTTCGTTAAAATTGATAGGTGCGATGGCGCACCCATTAAATTTTCCGATTTTAGATGAAGATAAAAAAATAATTAAGAGAGGTTATGGGTTTTTACAGCCTAGGATTATCATAAAACCTGAAACAGAACATAACTCTCCTTTTACAAGAATATTTGTAACAGATAGCGGTTTTGACTCATACTCCACAGCTATATCTGATATTTATCAGGATGTTTTTAATAGATCTAATTTTATGGGTAAGGGCATATTTGATGTAAGGGCTGTAAAAGAGACTTTGTTAGGAAAATTCCCGGAAAATGCTCTTTTAAGCCACGACTTGATAGAAAGTTGCTTTGCAAAATCCGGATTTTTGTCAGATACCAGCTTAGTAGAAGATTTTCCTACTTCATATAAAAGTTATGTTAATAGAGATAACAGATGGGTAAGAGGTGACTGGCAATTATTACCGTGGTTATGCCCTATGATACCTCTTGCTAACGGTACGAAAGCAAAAAATCCCTTGGATATGATGTCTTTGTGGATGATTATAGATAATCTTAGAAGAAGTTTGGTAGTACCGATATTTATTATTTTACTTTATATAAACTGGTTTTTTTCATCTTCTGAAGCAATTAATATCTATATCCTTGTCTTATTTTTTGGACATCTATTGTTTGAATTTTTTTCTATAAAGAGATATTGGGTACATAAACTTCCTATTTCAGAAAAAATACGTTTAACTCTCTCTTTTATGTTGCAGAAAATTATACTTACTTCCTCATTTTTTATTATGGCATCTGTTACTGCTATAAATAAAATACTCTCAATTTTTAGAACTTTAAAAAGGCTCATTACCCATAGAAATCTACTTGAATGGATGACACACAGTGAGGCAGAGCATGTTAAAAGTGAAAATAATATCCTTGGATACTTCCTGACTTCAAAGGCGGTGTATTTAAATCTAATTATTCTGTTTTCTTTATTTGTTTTGGGAAAACTAACTGTTTTAAATATTTTTACCTTATTTATTTGGATCTTGTCTCCTATATTTGTTTTTGTAATTAGTAAACCGTATAAACAAATACAAATTTCAGACAGGCTCAAAGATAAGGATAAAATGCTTAGTTATTCAAAAATGATTTGGTCATTTTTTGAACAGCATGTAAATGAAGAAAGTAATCATCTCCCGCCTGACAATATACAACTAACACCTTCAAAAAAAATTACTTATAGAACGTCCCCGACAAATATTGGTTTTTACATACTATCCCTGATCTCTGCATATGACTTGAAAATAATAGATTTAGAAACTTACGTTTCAAGATTATGGAACACTCTTAATATTGTTTATAGATTAAAAAAATATAGAGGACATTTGTTTAACTGGTATGACTTGAAAAAATTGGAACCACTTAACCCATATATATCCACAGCAGATAGTGGTAATTTTGTTGCTGCTCTGATGTTAGCTGAGGAAGCTTGTTCGTCAATGTCTAGTGCACTTAAAAAGTCTAACCTTGAAATTAGCAAGAAGTTTCTCCAACTATCAAAACTTTCAAGAAGAATTTATCAAAAAACTGATTTTACATTTCTTTATGATAAAAACATGTCGGTGTTTTCTATTGGTTATAACGTCTCTGCAAGACAGAGAGATTCTAGTTACTACGATATCTTAGCGTCGGAGGCAAGAATAGCTAGTTATGTGGCTATAGCTTTAGATCAAGTTGAGGTTAAGCATTGGTTCAATCTATCACGTCCGGTAAGAATCAGGAAAGGAAAGTTTTACCTTATGTCATGGGGTGGGACTATGTTTGAATATCTTCTACCGGCGCTCTTGTTAAATGAAAAGAAAAATACTTTCTTGAGTCAAACTACCGAGCAAATATTTTATATTCAAAAAAAATATGCGGAAGAAAACGGTATTCCGTGGGGAATCTCAGAATCTAATTTTGATGCATTCGACTTTGATTCTAACTATCAATATAAGATGATGGGAGTTCCTGAGATAGCACTTAAAAGATATGACTCAAGAGATTTGGTAGTATCTCCTTATTCATCATTTCTATCATTAATGATTGCTCCCGAAGAATCAGAGAGAAACCTGCATAGATTGGAAGATGATGGTGTTTTAGGCCCTTACGGTTTTTACGAAGCTGTTGATTTTAACAGATCTACAAACGAACCGAAAGTTGGAGAAAATGTAAAAATTTATACTGCTCACCACCAAGGTATGAGTTTGGTAGCAATCAATAACGCACTTAATAATAGAATAATGGTGGGCAGACTGCATAGCAACGATTATATAAAGTCTTGTGACATTTTATTAGATGAAAAAATACCTCAAGTATCAAATATAGTTGAAGCTAATCAATACGGATTTGATAGAAAATTAAGTACTGTTAGAAGGTATGAAAAAGAAAGAGTGAGGTACTCAAATACTCCAAATACCTTATTCCCAATAGCCCAACTATACGGTAATGGAAAATATTCCGTAATGATTTCAAATTCCGGAGCTGGGTTCAGCAAATTCCGAGATACGTTTATTAATAGATATAATGAAGATCTTACTTTAGATGATTCGGGGAACCATATTTTTATAAAGGATGTAGAAAATAGTTATTTTTGGTCTGCTACATACCAACCAACCTTAGTAAAACCGGATAATTATGAGGTTAGGTTCTACACAGAATATGCTGAATTTAGTAGGTTAGATAAGAAGACTTTAACTAATTTAAACATATTTGTTCCACCTGAAAAAAACTTTGAGATAAGAGAGCTTACACTTACTAATCAATCGGATAACAGTAAAGAGTATGAAATTACTACATACAGCGAGATAATGCTTGATGATTTAAAAGCAGGTCTATCACATCCTGTTTTTAATAAACTTTTTATTGAAACTGCTTACGAAAACGGTGTACTAATTGCTAAAAGAAAGAAACGATACATTAGAGATATTGAAAAATATGCTTTTCATTTTGGTTTTTCTGAAGATGTAAATTTAAAAACAGATTCTTATGAAACAAGCAGGCAAAATTTTATAGGGAGGATTAAACACATTCAAAACCCTGCAGCTATGGTCTCCGAATTAACAAATAGTATTGGAACAGTTCTGGACCCCATTTTTAGTATAAGATACAAGATTTCATTAAAACCTGGTGAATCCAAAAAAATACACTTTATATACGGTTACGCCAACAATATCCATGAAATTAAAGCAGCGAGGGAGCTTTTATTTACCGGTGAGCAGATGAACGAGCTCCGTTATCTTAACACTCATTATATAGAAGCAAAAAGAACTCATTTGGGAATAGATGTACGTCAGGAAATACTATTTCAAAAACTATTTTCAAGATTGGTTTATCCGGATTACAGATTAAAAGAGACTCAAAGTATTGATCATACTACCGGTAGAAGTCTTTTATATAGATTTTCAATATCCGGTGAAAATAGGATACTTGCCGTTAAGGTAAATAGTAAAAATATTGAGCTAGTTAGAAACTTAGTTCTATTACATGAATATTTGAGAATGTTGAGATTTAACTTTGACCTGGTTTTTATAGTAGACGAGAAGATTAGCTACGAGGAAACATTGGAGCAGGATGTTTATGAGGTTGTAGAAAATTCGTTATCTCACCCATACAAAGATTCAGGCGTATATGTTCTCAATGTTATTAATATGACTTTAGAAGAAAGGTACACGATACTGTCATTGGCTAAGGTTGTATTAGATTCTTCTTTAGGATCACTTGATGACCAGATAAACCTTGCGTCTAAATATTCTGAACCTGAATCCGTAGGTATTAAGGATGTTGTTTACGAGGACTATGTTGAAAGTATAGTACCCGCAGTAGATTTTAAAGAAGGTTTAGAATTCTATAACGGCATAGGCGGATTTTCAAAAGATGGTGAGAACTATGTTATGGATATTTCAGCAGAGAACCCTACCCCACTCCCGTGGTCTAATGTAATTGCTAACGAAAGATTCGGTACTATGGTAACAGAATCGGGTTTAGGTTACACGTGGAATATTAATAGTCAGATGAATAAGATATCCCCGTGGTCTAATGATTTTGTAAGTGATATTCAGGGCGAAATAATATATCTAAAAGATGCTGATTCAGAAAAGGTAATTAGCGCTACTCCGCTCCCCAACAAAAGTGGTAATTTTAGAGTAACTCATTCCCAAGGTTATACCGAATACAAAGGTGAAAGTTTTGACGTAGATCACACCTTAAAAGTTTTAGTTGATATTAATGACCCGGTTAAGATTCTTAAATTAACACTAAAAAACAATAGTAAATACACAAAAACAATGGAAGCCACATATTATGTGGAATTTACATTGGGAGAAGACAGGTATACTAATCAAGAGAATTTAAAAATTGAATTTGACCCTGTTAGACAGTCAATCCTAGCCCAAAATCCTTATAGCAATAATTTTTCGAATCAAACAGCTTTTATGGCAACAAACAGACCTGTTGTGGCAGCAACTTCTGATAGAAAAAAATTCTTTGGAATGGGCAATTCTAAAAAGGTGCCTTTATGGATTTATAAAAATGTGAGAGGAATTACAGGATTTAAATCAGTTTCTGATAAATGTGGTGTTATTACTACGGAAGTAGAAATTCCTAAAAATTCTAAAGTAAGCCTGTTATTTATATTGGGTCAGGATGATAACGTAGACAACGTTAATAGATTAATAGATAAATATACTAATCTAGAGGCAGTTGAACAAAGTGTTAAAGACATTCAGGAAAAATGGAATCAAGTAAAGTCTAAGATCAAAATTAATACTCCGGATACAAAATTTAATTACTTGATAAATAATTGGATGTTATATCAAGTATTATCTTGTAGAGTTGACGGAAAAACAGCCTTTTATCAAGCAGCAGGTGCTTTCGGATTTAGAGACCAGCTTCAGGATGTGATGTCATTGGTTTATTGTAATCCCAGTAAAGTTAGAGATCACCTAACATTGTGTTGTGCGCATCAATTTAAAGAAGGGGATGTCCAACATTGGTGGCACTATCCTTCGGGGGCGGGGGTTAGGACAAAAATTAGTGATGATTTGCTTTGGTTGCCGTATGTTGTAGCTTACTACATTGAAAAAACCGGAGATATGGATATTTTAAAAATAGAGGTACCGTATTTAGAAATGCAACAACTGCAATCTCATGAAGAAAGTTTGTACGGCATACCCAACGTTTCAGATGAAAGAGGTAATGTGTTGGACCACTGTATAAGGGCCATAAATAGATCATTACGATTCGGGTCACACGGATTACCTCTAATAGGTTCAGGAGATTGGAACGACGGGTTAAGTAGTGTCGGGGATGAAGGTAAGGGAGAAAGTGTGTGGCTTGCTTGGTTTTTAATAACTGTAATTGAGAATTTTATAAAGATTCTTGAAAAAACAGACAGAAGAAATGAGATCGAAAGATTGCGGTCTGTAGTTGAACAACTTAAGAATAATGTAAATGAAAATGGTTGGGACGGAGAATGGTACAAAAGGGCCTTTTTTGATGATGGAAGCCCCTTGGGAACTCATTTAAACAATGAATGCACTATAGACTCTATTTCGCAATCTTGGGCTGTAATATCAGGGGCGGCGTCACCAGGGAAGCTTGAAAAAGCTATGTTGAGCCACGAAAAATATCTTGAGGATAAGAAGAACAAAATTATAAAACTGCTGACGCCGCCTTTTAAAGAATCTACTCCATTCCCCGGTTATATTCAGGGTTACCCCGAAGGTATTAGGGAAAACGGCGGTCAGTATACCCACGGAGCTGTCTGGGCAATGAAAGCTTACGCGATGATGAAAAATGGCGATAAAGCCTATGAGTTGTTTAATACATTGAATCCTATAAATAGAACTCTTGATAGAGATAGCGTAAATATTTATAAATCCGAGCCGTATGTTATGGCTGGAGATATTTATTCTAACCCGCAACATTTAGCTAGAGGTGGCTGGAGTTGGTATACAGGATCTGCAGGTTGGTTGTATCGGGTAGCAATCGAGGATATTTTAGGTTTTAAGGTTAAGCAGGACTATTTTACATTAGAGCCAGTTTTACCAAAAGAATGGACCGAATATGAAATGATCTACTCTCACAACAATACCTACTACAGTATAAAAGTTGAAAGAGGTGAGAAAAAAGGTCTTTTTGTAAATGGAAACAAAATGGATGATTCAAAGATCTATTTTAGAAGTGATATGGGAAACATTGATATTTATTTGGTAATTTAGGAGGTTCTAAGATGGATAAACAAATATTAGATACTATTTTTCGTGCTTATGATATTAGAGGAAGGTATCCTTCTGAACTTAACTCACAGTTTTATGAAAATTTAGGTAAGGCTTATGTCACTTTTTTTAAACCCACTAAGGTTGCTGTGGGTTACGATATCAGACCTGAAAGTATTGAAATGAAAGATTCACTTGCTAAAGGTTTATGTGAAATGGGTTGTGATGTTGTTGACATAGGTGAAGTACCAACAGAAGCATTGTATTTTGCTACAGGCGAGTATCCAGAAACTTTCGATGGTGGTTTAGTTGTCACTGCCTCACACAACGGTGCAGGTTGGAACGGTTGCAAAATGGTAACTAAAAACGCCAAACCAATTAGTGGTACAACCGGTTTAATGGATCTAAAGAAGATAATTCTTGAAAATAGATATGAAAAAGTGAGAGATGTAAAAGGCGCTGTTTCTACCATGGATGTAATGCCGGAATATAAGAAAAAGGTTTTATCTTTTATAACCTCTGAAAATAAAAAACCATTAAAGATTGTCGTTGACGCAGGAAATGGGATTGGCGGAAAGGTTTTTGATTACATTTTTTGTGATTTAGAAAATGAATTTTTAAATGTTGAACGTATGTATTTTGATCCCGACGGTACATACCCCAACCACGTACCAAATCCTATGGAAGAAGAAAATGTAGAAGAAATTAAAAAAAGAGTTGTAGAAAAAGGTGCTGATTTTGGAATAGCAATAGATGGTGATGCAGATAGAGCCTTTTTTATTGATAATAAAGGCAGAAGACCCGATGGTGTTTACGTTGGTGTATTACTTGCAAAAAGTATATTAAGCAACGATCCAGGTAATAAAAAAATTGTTCACGACCCAAGAATTACCTGGCCGTTTATAAAGGAGGCTCAAAAGTTGGGTGCTGAAGTTTATCAGTGTATGGCCGGGCACTCTTTTTTTAAAGCAGCTATGGCAGAGAAACAAGCTTTGTTTGGAGCTGAAGCAAGCGCACACTTCTATTACCGCGATTTTTATAATTGTGATTCAGGTATGGTAACAATTGCTCAGATGCTAAATATGTACTTTGACGGTTTTGAACTGACTCAAGCAGTCGATTATTTATTTGAAAATTACCCAAATTCAGGTGAGGTGAATTACAGGGTTGAAAACGCGATAGGTTTGATCAATCAAATTGAGGAGTTTTACAAAAATCAAGGAGCAAAAATTGAAAAAATTGATGGTCTTTCCGTCGAATTTGAAGATTGGAGGTTTAATTTACGAACTTCTAATACTCAACCTCTTCTAAGAATAAACTTAGAAGCTAAAACTAAGAATCTGGTGATAGAAAAATTCTTAGAAGTTGAAAATATGATCGGAGCTGTGAGAGATAATATTCCGGCACTTGAAGAATTAAGATAGCTTATTTGTTTATCTCAAATATCTTTTTCTTTGATTTTATTCCGTGAATCAGATTTATTGAGGATTTTGGTGTTTTATATAATTCTGAAAGTACTTCAACCACTACCCTATTCGCCTTTCCTTCTATGGCTGGTTCTCTAACATAGATGTGCATAATACCGTCAGGAGTTCTATCTGTTCTTTGAGATTTAGAATTAGCGTGTACGCAAACCTCAATTTTCATTTATATTTTTAAATTTTCTAAAATTTATTTTTTACTATATAAGTATATAAAAATTTTTGGACATATCATAAATCTTTTGTTTTAATTAAATAGGATGGTTACACAAGAACTCATTGAATATATAAAGTACCAAAAATCCAAAAAAATTGATGAGGAGATTATTGTAAAAGAATTATTGGAAAATAATTGGGCCGAAGATGACATAAAAAATGCTCTTAATAAAGTTGGTAGCTTAGAGTCTGATACTCCTTTTGATATTCACAAAAAAGATCGGGATAGTGTATTTGTTGTTGATAGTTCAGTTGCTCATCCTGCAACTGTGGTAAGAGAGCACGTGGAAATCCCAGTCGGAGATAAAGCAAGTGTACTTGTAGGTGTAATTTCAATGCTTTTTATTGTTATTTCATTTTTGTTTATATACAAAGCTGGGATGATGGTAGCAATAATGAGTATCATAGATCATTTTTCTTACACCGAGGGTTCTATGTATTACTTTTTAAAGCAATTTCCAATGTACGGGTGGGTTGTAGTAGCGTTTGCTTTATCTGCTTCAGCATTTTTATTTAACTCTTTTAAAATAAGAATTGCCTCTAGACCTTCTTTTATCATAGGTTTGCTGTCCTTAATAATACTGCCCGCCTCTTTATTATTTATTAACTACAATCTCATGCATTCAGTTGGATCTTATTTTTCAACACAGTCAATAAATTTAGGTGAAAATGCTCCAAAAATACCTTCGGGAACCTACACTTTGTTCATTGGGGTTTTCAGTGAACCTGCGTTTTTAATTTCGTTTATTACTCTTTGTATTCTAGTTTTTTCCTACAAAAAATTTCATTTTAAAAACAACAAAATGACAGCTAAAAATATGGGTTATTTAACGTTTTTTATTTGTCTATTTATGATACCCACATTATTTGTAGTTTTGAAAGGCTACTCGGTTGCAAAAAACGACGATTTTGGATACTCTAGAGCTGTTTCAAGAACTAGATATCACATTTATAAACCTAAAGTTATGCCCCTGGGCCTTGTTTATACTTCAAATTTTACAACTGGTAAGGAAATGGCAGGTTTAAAAGATGCAGTCCAGGTTGTGTATGATTATGCTTTAGAAGAAGTTGTTGACCTTAAAAAATCAAGGCCTGTGATTGTGAAACAAGTTGGTGTTCATAGGAGTTTTGTTATTAAGGATTATATTTCAACTATTTCCGGGGTGTATTCACAGACTAGTACAGTAAATATTCCAAATACAGTAGGTGGTGTTGGATACCTAATTTCAAATACTTTAGAGATGGGCGGGGATAATTTAAACCTTGTTTTTCAAAAATCAGATAATGTACTGGTTTCTCTTTCAACTACCAATTCTAGTAAACAGGATTTGATAGATATAGCTTTATCGCTAGAATAAAATTACTCGTGACCTTTTACAATGTTTGCATGAAAGACGTGTTTGAACATTTCTACTACTAAAAACATTAGTATAGATAATCCAAAGGCCACGGACCAATAACTTACTGATATTTTCTCAATTTTAAAAAAGTTTCTAGTGGTTTCAGTAGCAAATGGTAAAAATTGAAGCCCGAACCCAGCAAGTACAGATAATCCCAGCCATTTGTTTTTAAACATTCTTGATTTTATAAATGAGGTAAAGGGAGCTCTGACTGAAAATACGTACACAAGTGAGTTAATCCCAATGGTAACAAAAGTCACTGATCTTGCTAAAACAATATTTTCTGTATTTTTATAAACAAAGTAGAAGGATAGAAAAGCGGTTAATCCCGCAATTACACTAACAAATAAAATTAAATTTATCATCCATGAAGTTATAATATGTTCGTCCGGAGAACGTGGCTTATCCTTCATAATTCCACGTCTCTTGGGATCTACAGTAAGAGATAAGTTAGGAAGGCCGTCAGAAACCAGATTCACCCAAAGTATCTGCACCGCAGTTACGGGTAAAGGAAGGCCTAAAATAATTCCTGTTAAAACTACTAAAATCTCTTCAAAAGCATCGCACAAAAGATACAAAATTATTTTTCTGATATTTTCAAACATCACCCTCCCCTCCTCAATTGCATGCACAATAGTAGAAAAACTTGAATCAAGCAAAACAAGATCTGCAGTTTCTCTCGCAACATCGGACGCTTCATTTACAACTATTCCAATATCCGACCTGTGAAGTGCAGGAGCATCGTTAACGCCGTCTCCGATCATTGCTACTACTTCTCCGTTGTCTTTAAAGGCATTCACGATTCTTAATTTTTGCTCGGGTGTAGTTCTGGCAAAAAGCTTTATCTTGCTAATTTTCTTATCTAATTCTTCGTCTGATAGCTCTAAAAGCTCTGTTCCTGTCATGTACTCGTCTTCAAGCACCTCAATACCAAGCTGAGATAACACGTAGATAGATGTGTTTACATAATCTCCTGTAATAACCACCGTTTTTATACCCGCATCCATGGTTTCTTTTATTGAGTTTTTTAACCCGTCTCTTACCGGGTCTGAAAAAGCAACAATCCCTACCCACTCTAAACCCTCCTTTGCATCTGAAATATCCAAACTTTTTTTATCTAAATCAACTAACTTTTTTGCAAATCCCAAAACCCTTTTACCCTTATTGGTGAAATTTTCAATATCTGCTACCACTTCCTTTTTCTTGTCTTCATTCAGGTTTGTCCAATTCAACAACAATTCTGGAGCCCCATTAACAAAAACAATATTTTTATCCTCATCCCACTCATTTAGTGATATGAAAAATTTTTCCTTAGACGAAAAAGGTATGCTGTCAATTCTTTTATATCTATTTGAATCTTCTTTGTAAATTTCTTTTGCCCATTTATAAGCTGAAATTAAGACAGGGTCGTCTAGATCGTTTGCTACTATTAGTTGAGTAGCTAAAGATAATTTATCTCCAATAAAGTCAGAAACCTCTGTTTGGCCCAATGTTAATGTGCCTGTTTTGTCTACACATATGACTGAAACCCCTCCCAGCGTCTCCGCTGCTGCCAGCTTTCTAACTAAACCTCTTCTTTTCAATATTTTTTGCATTCCTATGGTTAATACTATTGTTAAGGAAACTAGAAGGCCCTCAGGAATGCTAGAAACAGCTAGCGCAACCGATGTAATAAAAATTTCTGTTAAATCCATGCCCCTTAAAACACCAACAATAAAAACAAATAAAATAATTCCCCCGATTACTATCAGTAGTTGATTGCTAAATTTTTTTAATTGTATTTGAAATGGGGTGATTTCGTCTTTGTCCTGAATTTTATCTGCAATTTTCCCAACTTCTGTCTTTGAGCCTGTTTGTTCTACTAACATGACGGCCTGACCCGAAGCAACGGTGGTCCCCATAAAGACCTTCTCGCTCACCTTTTTTTCAACTGGAATACTTTCTCCAGTCAACACAGCCTCGTTTGCGGTGAATCTATTGATTGATAACAAATTACCATCCGCAGGTATCTTGTCACCTCTGTTCAAAAACACCACGTCGCCGGGTACAACGTAAACGGTATCAATCTGCTCTCTTTGTCCATCTCGTAAAACAGTAGTTTTTGTAGAAATAAATTTTTTCAAAGCGGCAAGTGAGTTTGAAGTTTTATTTTCTTGAACAAAACCAAGTATAGTGTTTATTGTTACTGCGATCATTATAATTAAAGCATCGTTTGCATGTCCAATAAAAACTGTTACTGCAGAAGCTCCCAATAAAACAAAAACCAACGGGCTTTTTAATTGACTTAAAAATATACTAAATTTACTTGGAGGCTTTTTTTCGGGAAGGACGTTTAATCCATATTCTTGTTGTCTTTTAATAGCTTCCTCTTTACTTAAACCGTTATTTGAAATTGTATTGTTTAAATTATCCATTATGTAAAATTAAAAGTTAATAAAAGTTTATCATAACATGAAGTTTAGACCCCAATAATTTAAAACTGAATGTTCTTATGTGATAATATTTACTTATGGAGAAAAGTAAATCTAAGTTAGGTTCTCTCGGTAAAATTTTTCTGGCATTGTTATTAATCTCAGGTGTTGTCTCATTTTTTTTAAGACGCAATCCTTCAGGTTTTCAAAACACTCAAAACAAAGAGATAAATTGGCGTATCCCCGCTCTTCCGGAAAATTTTAATTGGGTAGAAAATGATGCAAACGATGAGGATATAAAAAATAACAAGATTATTTTTGATGATAGGTTTTTAAAAAATCAATCAGAGACTCCGATTTCCGGTGAAATATTAACACCTGGAAAGATTTACTCGGTTAACTTAACAAACAAAGATTGGAATTACAATAATGCAGGATTTGCAGTTGGTAGTCTTATGAAAAAGAATTTAGAAAGTTCTGGTTGGTCAACTAGCACTAGATACGGAAATCATTTGATTTCGGGAATAGCTTTCAGCACTATAAAAGGTAGTGTTACAGGGTATGTCAGAGTTGAAAATAAACAGGTCAGGACGATTGTTCTTAGCTATCTTTATGACGGTAACTGGATTACCCCCGAAAACGAGCCTGCATATTTACAATGCCCGTGCACTGTAAATATGACTGTTTTCATTAGTGAGCCAGTTTCTCTTGAGCAGTATATTCCTAACCCTTAAAGACTTGATAAATAGTCCCATAGTAGTAAAATACATTTAATAAATCACACGAAGGAGAGAAATGATTGAATTTGTTAATGCTTTCATGACAAGCAGTATTAGTCCCTTTTTAAAGATACTAATTATTTTGTTTTTCGTTGGGGGTGCTTTATATAACATTGTTAGTGGCGTTTTATTTATCTCATCTCTTGTCTTCGATTATCAAGATAAGAAGAGGTTGAGAGAGTTAGATAAGTATGTTGACCCTCCAACTTTCAGATAATTTATTAAACCTAGTTTTGCTCTTTATTATTATTTGCAAAGCTAGGTTTTTTATTACCCTTTTCGATATCTAGAGCTAATATCTATTCTTTTTTCAAAAAATTTCTTTTGATTATAGAAGGCTAACTTAACCGCATCACCTTTTTTAATAATGATTTTATCCCCGTAACTTATTGATACATTTTGTTTAATACTGTCTAGAAATATTGAAAGCCCCGGTCTTTTTGAAATGTTTTCAATGACTATGTTATCTGTGTTTAAAATGTCTTCTAGATATCTGTTGCATACTATGCCTAATAACGACCAAAGATTACTTCCTAAGGGTAAAACAGCTCCACCGAGGTTAAAATTATAGCCAGTTGAGCCTAAGTCAGTACTTATGCAGATACCGGATCCTTTGATTTCAAAGTCATTGAATGACCCATCGTTTGAGTTTATAGAAAATGAGTGATATCCCATTAATTTAGATCCTAAAACTACCTCATTTACAGCTTGACCGATTTTAATTTTTTTACCATTTCTCTTTTTTTGCAAACTTACACTTATTTTTGTTGTTCCTATGGTTTTTAATTTTATCTCGTCTTTTTCCAGTTTTTGAATGAATTTTTTTAGTTGTTCTAAATTCATATCATTCATTAAAAAATTTAAAGTACCAGTGCCATAGCCTAAAAATGGTACTTTGTGATGATTGTATTCTTGAATAGCGTGAAGAATTGCTCCATCTCCTCCGGATACTAGTATAAGGTCCGGCTTTCTCTCTTTAAGTAAATGTGGAAATTCTTTTTGGATGAAGTCGTTAATCTCTTTGCATCTTTTGTCCTTAGAAATTCGATATTTTATCTTCATAACTAGGATATGATATCACTTTGTGAAGAATTAGCATGAAAAAGGACATAATTTGCTTTTGGCATTTTATGTCCTTTTAAAATGAATCTCGTTTTTTAATTTAAAGCATCAAACATACTCATGATGCTGTCTGCGTAATCATATCCTACGTCAATAGGCCCATAATGGTACAGAGCCTCTCTAAGATCACGGTAAATCTCGACAAGTCCTGCGAGATGGCTTACTCCCCATTCAATGTTGTATACAGGGTTCAGTAGTTCTGAGACCGTAGGTCTATCAGAAAAATAGTCTCCGTAAAGTTGCCTTGAAAGTCCGTCGGAGGACATAATCTGCATAAGACCAACTGCTCCACTTTGAGAAATTGCGTTAGAATCTCCTCCTGATTCCAACAAAATTATTGAAGAGACAAGCTCTGGTTCCAGATTATATCTACGAGATGTATCAATTATCTCATTACAATAAAAAAGTACGTTTTCCCAACTTGATTGGTAGCTAGGATTTGGGTGAATTTCAGGAAGTTCACACTTCTCTCCTTGTTCAGCCGGCTCTACCGATATTGGTAAGGCTGCCGCCATGGCTTTTTCTGAACTGGCATCATTTCTACCAAAAACATAGGCAGCAAACAGCATAATAACAAAGAATGCGATGTATCCTGTAGTTCTCTGTCTTTTTGGTCGGGTTTCATCCAGGTAACTCCCTACATTTCTCTTAAATTCACTTGCTTTTTTCATTTTTTTCTCCTTTTCTATTTTTTTGACGTGATTTTCAGAATTTTAACACTATAAAAACCTATAGTCAATGATATCCAAAAACCTTAAAACACCTCATAACTTGTGTATTTATCTCAATACTAATAAAATTTAGTAAATGAAGTTAATAATTAAACTTATTTTCTGGATCGTTGGTATTTTCCTTCTCCTCCATTATGTTTTTGATATTAGCCTTAACGACGTACTAACCCTAAAAGAAAAAGCGAATTCATCTATTTGTGATGAACCTGTGAAATACAAGGTTGGTTCAATCGATCCAAAATTTAAAATAACCGAGACCGAGCTTTTGGACAAAATAGAAGAAGCTTCAAATTTGTGGACAAATGCTTACGGTAAAAGACTATTTGTTTATGATCAAAACTCCGATCTTGAAGTTAATTTAATTTACGATGAAAGACAGGGAAGTTTTGAAAATATTGAGAACATGGAAACCAATGTTAGTGATAAAAAGCTTTCTTTGGAGGAAGAAAACGCAATCTATGATCAAAAAGTAGCAGAACTTGAAAAGCAAATAACTGAGTTAAACAAACAAATAGACTATTGGAACAGCAAAGGTGGTGCTCCCGAGCCTGAGTTTAGAGCCTTAACAAAAATGCAGGAGAATCTAAACTCTAAGATTGATGAGCTGAATTCATATGCAAACAAACTTAACCAAGCCGTAGACGATGTAAATAAAAATATTGGTACTTTTAACAACATGGTTACTAAATTTAACACAGTGTTAGAGCAGAAGCCCGAGGTTGGGTTTTATACCTCAGGAGAGGAGAAGATTGATATATTTTTCTATACCGATGACGCCAATTTAGTAAATATTCTTGCTCATGAGCTGGGTCACTCCCTAGGACTAGACCACATAGAGGAAGAGGGAGCGATGATGAATCCAATAGTATCTGAGACCACCGGAATTAAGTCTGCCGACAAAGAGTTAGTAAATTCATTTTGTGAAGAAAACACCCTTTTCAATGTCACAAAAAATAGAATCAAATATACTATTGATTCTTTAATCTCAAAAGTGTCATTGATATTAAAATAACCTAAAACTTAAATCCGTTTTCAATAAGCTTTCTGAAATTCCAAGCCCAGTCAGTTGTATCCTCAGTCTTATATGTCCAAAAAAACCACCCTGCAGACTTATTAAAAACTTTATTCTGCATTTTTTGGAAATTTTGATAATTTTTAAATATCTGCTTTTCTTGCACATTATTTACTGATAATTTTTCGTTAAAATCTCTCGAATTCAAAGCTAAACTCCATTCACCGGATATCATTGGCAAGTGTTTCTGCATTTTTTTTATAGTACTGCCCCACTCTCTTTTGCCTTTTCTTAGAAAAGCTCTTAATTTAATTTTTTTAAACTCATCTGAAAAACATTGATAAAAATGGGAATCCAAAAATACATTTGTAAATTTTGGATAAGGCAAGAAGTTTTTAAATTCCAACGGTCTGAAAGAATCGCTGATAACCACAGCAATTTTTTCACCACAGACCTTTCTTATTATTCGATATGCTTCCTCGTAAAATGATTTTAATAAGTCTATATCAATAGAAATATGAGGCTCGTTTAACACTTCAATTCCAAAGAAGACTTTTTTCCTACAGTATCTTTCGGCAATTTTTTCAATAATTTTTAATGTAAGTTTAATATTGGTAGAATCTTTATCCCAACCAATCTCTCCTGATTTTCCACTGTGATCATAACCGTTTTGACTACCAGGAGCTCCGTGCAAGTCAATTAAGACTTTTAGACCGTGTTTTTCTGCCATGTCAAAAGCAAAATCCAAGTATTGAATACTCTTTTCGTATGGTGGGAAATCCCCGAATATCCAATACCCTACAGGTATTCTAATTGCATTTATTCCATTTTGAGATAAAAAAAGAAAATCTTCTTCTTTTATAAAGGTTTTATAGTGCTCTCTAATGGCTTTTTTAGGAAACTTATTCAATAAGGAGTACTCGTCATCGGCTTTGTATCCTTCAAATAACGATGGTGTTATCCATTTCTCTAAAACTAACCACCCTCCTAAATTTACACCTTTTAGTTTGTTTCGGTTTACCTTTTTCATACTTTTTTGTCTAGCTTTTGTGGTTTTAGCAATATTAAACTCTATACTGAAAGTGTATGAATAAGCCTTTTATATTTTTTAAAAATCAGCTTAGTTTTATTTTTTAGGTAAACTTTCGCAGGCTTCTCCGTCCTTATCTCCATCAAGCCTATTTACATCGTTTCCAACACCGCCAACTTTTTCAAAAAAAGTTTGAGCTTCTGGCTGAGATCCGAAATCCTCACAATTGTATTCATTTGCAGTTTTTCCTTTTGACGCATCGGTAGTAATTTCACCGAAAATATCGTAAAGGACGTTTCCTGCAGAATCTCTTTGAACTTCTGACTGTTCAAAGGATCTTGTTTTCATCAACGTTTTCATATCGTAATCTTTGTTTGAAACTTCCAAACCCAAGGCGGCTAGTAATGCAAAAAAAGCTACTGCAAGAGCAATTCTTGCTTTTTTAAAGAAGAAAAATAATACTGCCACAATAGCCAAAAGAATAATTATCACCCAAAGCCTAACCTTTTTAGTACCGGTTATTTGTTTAAAGGATTTCTTTGTCTTCTTAACCTCTTTGACTTCAACTTTTTCACTACTATCTATTGGTTTATTATTTTCTGTATTTTCCATGTTTTTATTGTATCAGTTGTTTGCAAATTTTAAAATTATACTAAGAAGTTTTTAACAACTGGGCCTAATTAGTCTAGTCATTAAAATATCTTGACTCCTCATCTTAAAATTGTATTATGAATATGTATTCAATATAGTTTTATTAAGGAGGTGAATTAAATGCCAGTATTTAACGGAACAGGTCCTCAAGGTTTTGGACCACAGACAGGTAGAGGTATGGGTCCTTGTGGAGATGGTTATGGTTATGGAAGAAGAGGTTTTGGTAGAAGAGGTTACGGTAGAGGCAGAGGTTTTAGATTTTGGAGTGCTGCCCCATCGAAAGAAGATATTAAAAAAGATCTTGACAAGTACCAGAAAGGTTTAGAAGAAGAGTTAGAAGTAATTAAAACTGAGAAGAAAAAGCTTGAGGAAGAGAATTAAAAATAGTAACTTAAACATATGACGAGACCGAGAATAAAAAGAAGATTACATTTTAATCCGGACGTGAGTTATTTTAAGCCTCGAGGAATTCCGCTTATGGAACTCGAGGAGGTTGAGTTGTACCCTGACGAGGTTGAAGCAATAAAACTTTATTTAGTAGATAGTTTGGATCAAACCGACGCGGCCAAAAAAATGGATATTTCTCAACCCACTTTTGCACGTACACTATCATCAGCCAATAAAAAGGTAGCGGAAGCTCTTATTAAAGGGAAAGCTATTAAGTTTCGATTAGGTAAGGAGGTGGATTAGCTTGAAAGTTTTAAAAATTGGTGCCGTTTGGTGTTCAGGGTGTTTAATCATGAAACCCAGATGGGCTGAAATTGAAAAAGAAATGCCCGAGCTTTTGACGGAGTATTATGACTTTGATAAAGATAAAGAAGTAATGGAAAAATACGGTATTGACCATAAACTTCCTGTCTTTATATTTTTAGACAAGGATGAAAATGAAATTTTGAGGTTGACGGGCGAGGTTGATAAAGAAGAATTAGTTAAAGTTATTAATGATAATATAGATAAGTAATAATGAGGATTAACAAATTTATCGGCATTTTAATATTTTCACTATTAACCTTTTTAGGTTCTAATCGCATATATGCTGCCGATAAGATTAATCTTTACTTATTTTGGACTGAGGGCTGCCCACGTTGCAAAGAAGAAAAGATTTTTCTTCAAAAACTTATTGATTCAAATGAAGATTTGCATCTCCACACATTTGAGGTATCTAAAAACAAGGATAATCAAAAAAAACTACAGCAGGCGATTGAAAAACTAAATACAGATTTCAAAGGTTTTCCATTTCTTGTCATAGGCGATAAGTCCATTTATGGTTTTCTTGGAGAGGATTCTACTGGCAAAGAGATTGAAAATATTATCGAAGAATATAGAAAAAATGGTTGTATTGATTTACTAAATATGCACAGTGATGAGGTTGACTGTCCGGGAGAAATTAATATAAGTGATGCTGAAATATCAGAAATTTACAACGTAGAATCGGGACAAGACTCATGCGAAACAGAAGATTCGGGAGGTACAGGCATCTGTGCCCCAAACGAAGATTTGAAAGGGCCGACATTACCAAAATTTGCAAATTTTGACCTAGAACAACTTTCTCTTCCGGCATTAACGGTAGTATTAGGATTTTTAGATGGTTTCAATCCCTGTGCAATGTGGGTTCTACTTTTTTTAATAAGCCTTCTTTTAGATATGAAGGATAGAAAAAAGATGTGGATTTTAGGTTTGGCTTTTATAATCTCATCTGCTCTTGTCTATTTCTTATTTATGTTTGCGTGGTTAAACTTCTTTTTATTCGTTGGTTATATTTACTGGATTAGGGTGTTAATTGCAGGTATCGCGTTTGTCGGTGGTTATAAGAGTTTAAAAAAGTTTTTAAACAAGGGTACGCCAGGATGTGATGTTGAGGGAGATGAGAAAAGAAGAAGTATTTTTGAGAAGTTAGGGAAAATTACTTCTAATAAATCATTCTTGTTAGCTTTGGTTGGAATAATTGCACTGTCATTTGCGGTAAATTTAGTAGAGTTAGTATGCTCTGCCGGTCTTCCCGCGGTTTATACCCAAGTTTTAGTTCTCAGTAATTTGAGTAAAATTGTATACGATTTTTATTTATTGCTCTATATATTATTTTTTATGTTTGACGATTTGTTTGTGTTTTTTGTAGCAATGAAAACTTTACAGATGACAGGAATTACCACAAAATATGTTAAGTGGTCCAGGCTGATAGGCGGAATATTAATGGTAGCCATTGGCGTTTTATTACTATTCCGCCCCGAAATTCTAATGTTCGGTTAACAGCCGTGGTTATTTACTTCTTTTTTGACTGTAGGGCTTTCTCAACCTCATCTTTGGACAATTTCTTAGTGCAAAAAAACCAATCGTAACATTTCATATCTTTTTTACTTTCCATTCTTTGTTTAGCCACTCCACAAGAACCTGCGGTTGGTACTATAACGTCATCTCCAGGTCTCCAATCTGCTGGCAAAGCAACAGAGAAATTATCAGCTGTTTGAAGTGCGACTAAAACTCGGTATAACTCATCAAAATTTCTACCAAGACTTAAAGGATAATAAATAATTGTTCTAATAATTCCTTTAGGATCAATAAAAAATACTGCCCTTACGGCTTTAGTGTTACTTTCCCCGGGTTGAACCATACCGTACTTATTAGCAACTTCCATAGTAATATCTTCAATCAAAGGAAATTTTACTTCTACATCCTTCATTCCTTTATATTCAATTTTTTCTTTTATAGTTCTTAGCCAAGCAATGTGACTATAGAGTCCATCTACAGATAGACCAACCAGCTTACAGTTTGCATCATTAAATTTTTTCTCCATTGATGCAAAGGTCATAAATTCCGAAGTACATACCGGAGTAAAGTCTGCAGGGTGACTAAAAAGTATAACCCAGCTACCTTTATACTGAGCGGGAAAATTTATTTCTCCTTGGGTTGTGACGGCCTTAAAAGAGGGTGCCGGCTCCCCGATACGAGGCATTGTGAAAGCTTCTGTTTGATTAGTTTGTTCCATAAGAATCCTTTCAAAAGATTTGATACATTGAGGTATTTTAACACAACGATATCTTGACAAACTTTTTTACCTATATTAAATTATTTTTGTAAGTGAGATGGTGTTGATGCCCTACTACTCTTATTTACATTAGAGAAATCAGGTTAGGCACCTTACACCCATTTTTACTTAATTGACACTTTTGGTGTCAGAAAACATCTAATTCAATATTATAAATTTTAAAAAGGAGGCCTATATGAAAATAGTAAAAAGAAACACTAGTAATGGGTTAACACCCTACGTTCCATTTAGATCCATGTTAGATGATTTCATTTCATCTAATTCATGGATGGATGAGATTTTTGATAAGACTTTTCCATCTAAGAACCTTTATGCAGACGTTTGGGAAGAAGACGATAATTTCTTTATTAAAATGGCATTACCAGGAGTAAATAAAGACAACATTGAGATTACAACAACTCCTGAGGCTATAACTATCAAAGGATGTGCCAAAAAAGAAGAAGAGAAAGTTAATGATAAGAAAAACTATTACTTTAAGAGTATTGATAATTCTTTTGAACAAACCTTCAATTTGCCTGCAAGATTTGATAGTGATAAAGCTGTAGCCAAATATGAAAATGGAATTCTGACTTTAATGTTACCTAAATCAGATGAGATAAAATCTAAGAAGATCGAAATACAATAATTTATTTAAGCGGAGGCCCGCCTACAAAAGGAGTGGTTATGATAAATATTGGTAAAAAAGTTACGAAGTTTGTACTCCTATGGATTTTAGGATTGTTTGTCCTTATAGCTATTTTTGTAGGCGGCATCTACTTTGGTAAAAACGGTAAATCAGATTTGATTAACAAAGGTGAGAATTTAGTTAATCAGAGATTGAGAGAAAGAGAAAGGGATGTGTACGACCTATCATCATGTGACGAAAGCACTGCAAATATTACTGAAGAATTATCGGATTCTGTTGTTACAGTGGCAGTTAAAAGACTGAATTTAAAATCTAGTGTTAGAGGTGGTCTCGGCCTTTTTGGTTTTTTTAATTTGTCTCCAGGTTTCAGACCTGAAGATTATGAGGAAGTGCAACAAGACATCGGGACCGGTTTTGTCGTCGGAGAAGAAAAATTTGTTATTACTAATAAACACGTTGTATCAGATACAGAGGCTGAATATAAAATAGTTGATAAAGACGATAATGAGTACGTAGTTTCAAAAATTTATAGAGATCCCGCTAATGATTTGGCTATTTTGCAGGTCGATGGTCTAAAAGTTGACTCAATTGTTTTAGGTGATTCAGATAAAATTAGAGTTGGTGAGGACGTTGTAGCTATTGGGACAGCCTTGGGGGAGTTTAGACACACAGTAACCACAGGAGTTATTTCAGGTTTAGGAAGAGGTATTACAGCTAGTGACGGTTTGGGAGGTTTTGTAGAGTCAATTGATAATGTTATTCAGACAGATGCGGCAATAAACCCAGGTAATTCTGGAGGACCTCTTATCAATAGATGTGGAGAAGTAATTGGGATAAATGTTGCAGTATCTAGTAATGCGGAAAACATTGGATTTTCTATTCCAGTAAACGTCTTAAAAAAATCTTTAGATAATTTTGAAAATACGGGAAAATTTGATAGAGCTTTGTTGGGAGTTAAATACACCATGATTTCGGAACAAGCGGCACTAAAAAATGAGGTTCCAGTTGGTGCTTATGTAACGGAGGTTATCAAAGATTCAAGTGCAGATGAGGGTGGCATTAAAGAGGGCGATATAATAGTATCTTTTGATGGTGTTAAATTAACCGAAAAGAGTTTAAGTGAGCTTGTAAATAAAACTAAAATTGGAGATAGGGTAAAAGTTGAAATATATAGATGGGATGAAGATAAAAATTTAGAGTTAAATATTAAAATGAAAGAAGGACTTTAGGAAATACTTAAACTAAATAAAGAACCGCTAGAAGAAGTACAAAGTAAAACACTCCCCAACCCATTGTCCAAGCAAGAAGAGTAAAAGCTTCAGAATATTTCTTTTCCCAAAATAATACCCCTGCTCTACCAAGTACTAATGAAGAAGAGATTACTGCAGAAATGATGAAAAGCAGCAACATTAAAATAGGTGCTATATATTCCCCAGTATCTTTGTGAAAAATATTTTCAACATTGTTTAAGAAAACAGAAATAATTAGGATGTAAGTTACTAGACCACTAGCTTGTAAGAATCCTATAAATGGTTTGGATTTATTATTAAACATAATTATATTTTACACCTTAAAAATGTGGGTAAAGGTAATATTTATTTAATAAAGGCTACTAAAACATAAAGTTAAAATAGCCTTTTTTAATACTAATAAAATTATTCGAATTTCCCTCTCATTTCTTGTGGTAACAATTTCGCGATTTTTGGCATAATTTGAGTATTAGTTGCTTCTCCCCCCTTAACTAGGATTATGCGTTTGATTTCTCTGTCTTCCCTGGTATTTCCTTGTGGATAGTCTCTTTTTAAGTGTTCAATATCCTTAAGCTTAAACGATTTACCTATGTTCACAGTTACTTCCACTTTTTTCAATAAGCTTTGTGTTAGCATTCTTTTTGAAGCTCCGTAGGAACCAACTAATCCTAGTGGAAGTATTGTTGAGTCTGTCATACCAGCTAAATAACCCAGTCCGAACTTTCCCTTGTGCAATAAACCGTCTTTACTTCTAGTTCCTTCCGGAGAAACCCCCAAAAATTTTCCGGTTTTTAAAACCTCAATAGATTTATTTAGAGCATTCATATCAGTTGTATTTCTATCAACTAATATAGCCTTTCCAGTCATAGAGAAAAACCTGATAATGATGTTTTTGCTATAACTAGATGCTACTAATGCCCACATGTCCCTCATTAGGGCAAACATAATATAAAGCGGGTCAAGGATATCGGTATGGTTAAAACACACTATTACAGGACCTTCTTCAGGAATATTTTCTTTTCCAATTACATTAACTTTCAGCCTGAATGAAAGTAAGAATTTTACCACTCTCATCAACGTCACAAACCACATTTTTTACTCCTTTCACTATTTTTATGGAGATAATACCACATTATAGAAATTTAACAGAGTTAAATGAATTGAATAAATATCTAAGATAAATACACTGACTTGAAAAATCTAGTTCATCGGAGTGTTTAGCATGTGTTCGGAAAAATCTTAAAAGAATTTTAGGACGATATGCAGTCCTACACATGATATAGAACTAATATTTAAGAAGAATTTTAAGTAGAATTACCATACCGATAGCAGCCCATATCATATTTAATACTGCTGGTTGATAGGTTTTTCTTTTTATAGAAATAAGAACAATTCCTAAAGCTCCAGTAACATTTAGACTTTGATAAAGAAGTGTTTGGGTTGAGATAATGTTAAAATTTGAAAGCGCGTAAGCTGCTAGAATTGCTAAGGTTCCATACCAGCCTACTATTTCCATAACTTTATTATTCATGTTTCATATTGTACCAAAAATTTAAAGGTCTACTCAGGAATTTTGAAAGCTATTTGAAATATCTATAAATTATTTCTGAGCTCATTTCTATATTTCAGAACTGTCGTAAATTCATAATCTTTTAGGTCATCTATCTTTTCAAAAATTGAAATAACCTGATCATCCGTTATCCCGCCTTTTAGAGAAATTACGACTGCGTGGGATATACCCAAATCATCAAATACTGGTTTTAGCTCCTCAAACTTTCTCTTTTTGTTGTAAAGTAAAGTGCCGTTTCCACTTGTTACGTCGATAGCTATTAAATGTCCATTAAACCTGATTAGATAATCTATTCCAAGCATCCGATCATAGATAGTCTTATCATCTAGTTGTTCCAAAATCAAACCTTCCGTAGCCAGTTTATCGGAAACTAATTGATACCTTTCAGGCACGTGATTTCTAACTGAGTTTAATAAAGTTTCTCTATTAAGTATTTCTGAACTTATATCAATCCCATAGCTAACTGCCGTTTCAAGAATTTTTTTCATTTGTATTTCTACTGACCTTGAATCTTCGGTAACATAATTAGGCGTAGGCGATATTTCTACGTTATTCATTGATGAATTGTATCATGGCTGCGAACGTGCGACGAAGTTCGAAACTATTTCATTAACACCGAAGTAGAGTTTCAAGTGTATTCACCATCACGCAAAATAGCGTCCTAGACCTTCCTGCTGACGCTAGATGAAAGATTTCAATGAGAGCCAAACTGTTCATTCATATAGTGCAGTCCTTGTCTACCCATGTTAAGAAAGTACTCGTTCTCAACAGAGGTATTACCATTTACAACTTTTTCGTAATTCGCTAACAACACATGCATTACATGAGCTAACCTAAGATAGTTGGGTAACAATTTTATTTCTTGTTCTGTTAAATTTATATACTTTTGATATTCAGATAAAACTAAATTGTATGTACTTTCGAAATCAGTTTTTTTATCTGGATCAAAAAAGAGATCACATAGCATTACCGAAAGTTCTTGTATTCTTGGAAACCAGTTAGAAACGGCGAAATCCAGTATATATATTTTTCCATCTACAGCTCTCATAGCATTTGTTTTTGTGATATCACCATGAACAAAACAGTGTGGAATGTTTTCTAATTTCAAAGTGTTAAACCAGTCTACCAAGGGTTGTATTAATTCTTTATCTGAGTCTGAAAGATATTGCTTTTTTTCCTCGTACTCAGTTGGCAGACTAGTTATTGCCCAATGGTCATAAATAAACTCAGGCTTTATATTGATTTGATTGATTAATGCTGCCTGTTTCACAATGAACTTAATTTCATCAACTGTTGGTGTTGTTTTAAGTTCGTAAAAAATATTTCCATCAACATATTCCATTACAATCAACCGATCCTTTTGCCCTGTATCGGTTTCGTACAAATATCCTTTATTAGATTGGTATAATTTTGGATGAGAAATATTACTATCAAGAGCTGTCTTTATAATATCCACATAACGTGAGCATTCTTTTTCATCTCTAAAAGAACCAAATATTTTAATAAAGAATATCCCCTTGTTGGTGTAAAGAAATATATTGAAATCCTCATATCCAATAGGAACAATCTTATAAGATTTATATTCTCCGATAGAAAAATCTATACACGCTTTTTTTAAGAGTGGCTCCAAATAACCTTGATAGTTAATTCTTTTTTGAAAAATATGCATATTTATATACTGTCCACAATCTTACAAGAAACGTGCTTACAAGTAAAGCTTACACATCGAGTTCGAACCTAAAATTTAGAAGGTTTTTATGTTGATCTGACAACACCTATTGTGTTCTTTCCACAACATCTGTCCTCAATCCTACCCTTTTTGATATCTAGAGTTCGAACACTGTTTTGGGCTTGATTTGGCTGGGTTAGAACTTTGTCCCTAGTGGTGTTGCTCTTACTGGCTGGGGGACAGGGAGTCGAACCCCAATTAACGGATTCAAAGTCCGGCGTCCTACCATTAGACGATCCCCCAAAGATATACCAACAACTATTATACCAGCACATTTATAATAAAAATATACAAACCCGCTCTATTTTCATTTGATTTTACAACATAAAACGTATATAAAGCATGTAAAGCACTTTAAAAAAATAGATAAGAGGTGAGAAATGGGAAAGACGAAATCAGTAGTGAGCGTGTCCTCAGTATTGGCTTACGCAAGATGTGCTAAACTGTTCGAATTCTTGAACTTTAGTGGGAGACAACCTAGAAAAACTGACTATTACCGTATAAGAGGAGCAGAAGTAAGTAAATTTATCAGAAACTTATACAGAAAACACACAGGCTACAGAAAGTTCTTTTATTATAGTATTAAATCAGCTACGAGAGATTGGTATAGAGTGTGGGATATTGCTATGAAAGACAACTCTGAAGTACTCTCTTTTGTTGATAAAGGTATCGCTAAAGAACAAAGTAAAATTGGAGCAGCCTGCATTAAAAACTATTGGATTCAAAATTTGGATAGTCCTGAACCCCTCAAAATTAAAAATATTGAATACACTGTTCGAATAAAGTGTTCCGGGTTACCCTATAATTATCTTTCAGGGAGATTAGATCATATTGTACCGTGCGATATCTCATGGATAAAAGCAGCGCGTCCGGAAATAATAGAAAATGGCGATTTGACAAAGGATTATTCCCCTAATCTAATCGTTAAATACAGTACGAGCATGTTGGACCCTGTTTTTAAAGATAGAAACCCTACTTTAATATTATTACCTGATGGGTTGATAATACAGGCAGCAATGAACATAATGCTGTATAAACAACAATTTGGAACGTATCCGGTCGGATATCTTATTTATTGGCTAAGATATGAATCTAATAACAAATTGCTTATAAATGGTGACTTAAAAGAATATCGTGATTTGTTAGATCTAGTTTTTCAAAGAATGGCTAAAAGTATAACAGATCATAAGTTTCGGAAGAATCTCACTCCTAGTTGTGCTTATTGTGATTATGTATTTCAGTGTAGACCTGAAATCGTTAAACAATTAAGTCTGCCTTTTACCTAAAGATTGGTACAAAACAACAAACCCCTGATTAATCACAAGATCGGGGGATTTTTTTATCTAAATTAAAGTTTGGTGGGTGGTAAAGGATTCGAACCTGTGACCTTTCGGATGTACGCTCACTTCGTTCGCGTACGAAAATTTGGTGGGTCCGCATGGATTCGAACCAAGGACCTACCGGATGTCTGTTCGTTTCACTCACAGCAAAATTTTGGTGGGCGATGTAGGGATCGAACCTACGACCTTTCGGATGTAAACCGAATGCTCTAACCAACTGAGCTAATCGCCCAAACTTTTTAAAACCGGGCGCTCTACCACTAAGCTACAGACCCAAATTTTCTAAAACCGAATGCTTGTATTTTAACACGTAACAAAAATCATATAAAATACATATGTGAAAAAACAAACATGGCAGATAATAGTATTCATATCCTCAATTCTATTTATAACAATAGTATTTAAAAATGAACTAGGTAATAACTCTCAAATAAAAAATCTCTTGCATAATATAAATTTTGATTTTGACCTTCCTCAAGAAAAAGATATAACACAAATTAATAACGAAAGATTCGAAGAGCTAAAAAATAAAGTATCATATGAGGAAGGTGTTTACGGGATATACATTAAAGACATGATAGGTGGGACAGTATTTGAAATGAACGCGAATGAAGAATTTTATCCGCTATCTCTATTTAAATTACCAATAGCTTACATTGTTACTAGAGACGTTGAAAGAGGTGAATTAAAATGGGACGATACCCTTATATATAAACCCGGAGACTTTTTCAATCAATACGGAACAATTCACTCCTTTGGATTTGGTTCGAAATATGAATTAAAAAAAGTAGTGGAATTGATGCTCAGAGAGTCAGATAACGCCGCACCAATTATTTTGAAAAGACACCTAGGAGAAGAGTATTTAAATACCGAGTTTAAGAAGATTTCTGGATATGAAACTGCCGATCTTTTTGATGAGGAGCTTCTAACAAATCCAAAAAAGTGTGGCTATCTTATAGAAGGTATTTTTTATAAAAAATGGATTTCCGATGAAAGTGTCAATTTGTTATTAAGTTACCTAAACCCTACTTCCTACGACGAAGCTTTAAATCCATATTTAAAAGAAAATTTAGCCTTTTATCACAAAGTAGGTTTTTCAACTGCAATGTATCATAACTGTGGGATTATTAGAAGTGAGAACAAGGACTTGATTTTGTGTTTAATGAGTAAAGAAATCACTGATGAAAGTTTTGATAGGGTAAATCAATATGTTGCTGAATTCGTAAATAACTATTAGAAAATGTTAATATTTAAATATGACAACATATTTAACTAAATTTATAGTTACTTTTCTGATCTTTCTAGGAATTGACGGGATTTGGCTTGGATTAATAGCAAAAAACTTCTACTCAAAAACAATCGGACATCTTTTAGCTGATAAAGCAAACCTACTAGCAGCACTAGTTTTTTATATTTTTTATGTTATTGGGATAATTGTTTTTGCTATAAATCCAGCTTTAAAAGAAAAATCACCAACTTTAGCAATTCTACTAGGAGCTTTTTTAGGTTTTATTGCTTACGCAACTTATGATCTTACGAATTTGGCAACCTTAAAAAACTGGCCTCTTCACGTTACAATTGTAGACATAGTTTGGGGCACTTTTTTAACAGGAAGCGTCTCTTTTTTGTCTTATTTAATATTAAAAAAATAAATGAGTTACGAAATATTTAACTTAATAGTTACCGTACCTTTATCAATCGTTGTCTACATGTCCCTTTGTTTTCTTTTTTCAAAATACCTAAAAAGGACCGATTTTGTGGACATAGCTTGGGGGTTTGGATTCATTCTTGTTGCACTTCTTACTCTTTTTATTAGCCGTTATGCAAACGTTATATCAATTATCACTACCCTACTTGTTTTAATTTGGGGAATTAGATTATCCACGTATCTTTTTTTAAGGTTTAGAAAAACAAAAGAAGATTTGCGATATGTTGAAATTAAAAAAAACTGGAAGAAAAACAAATTACTGAAGGAATACGTGGTGATATTTCTTTTGCAGGGATTTTTAATGTACCTTGTAAGTTTTGTAATATCCGTGATAAATATTTTTGGGCCAGGAAACAATAACCCTTTTTACTATTTAGGTTTATTAGTTTGGGTAATAGGATTTGTGTTTGAATCAGTTGCAGATGCCCAACTTAAAAATTTTATTAAAAAGAAAAAAGGTAAAGAGAAGAAAATAATGGACGAAGGTTTGTGGAAATATTCAAGGCATCCTAATTATTTTGGAGAGGTTACCATGTGGTGGGGTATATTTTTAATTTCCGTTGGGACAAATTACTGGCCAATAACTATAATTAGCCCTGTAACCATAACTTATCTTATCCTTAAAGTTTCTGGAGTTCCTTTATTAGAAAAAAAGTACGGGGATGATCCTGATTTTAAAAAGTATGCTAAAAAAACTAGCATTTTCTTCCCACTTCCTCCCAAGAAGGGTTAATTTAGATATCTATTAGACATTTCTTCGAATCATTACTGTTACAAATTAAATCTACTAATTATAAATTGATACTTGACATATCAGATATCTGTAGTATACTATAAGTTATTACATCGAAACATCTTTGTGGGGAAAGGACGTAAAAAAAACGTCGGGTCTATACCCCTTACCTCTAAGATGAACCACTTGATGGCTTCCTGAGAAGCATGTAGGGTGGATCGATCGGTAAACTAGCTTACAAGTATAGAAAATAAGCTAGTTTATAGTTGAATGTTTTTTTATGTCATAGACATAAATTTCAACTGGTCGGCGATGTAATGATATGTAGGGGCTATTCTGCAAAGAAGATTGGAGTTTAAACAGTATGCCTGTTTCACAATCTTTCTTTACAAATAGCCCCGTTTTTTACACTCTAGTATGAAATATATTATTACTCCAATTGCCTAAATACGGTAATAGTGGTTTTTTGATTTTCATTGTACTTCAAAGCAAGTTCAAACTGCTCTTTGGCTTTTACTTTTAAACCCTGCTCAAGATAAATCTCCCCTCTAATAACGTAAAGCTCGGAAAATGATCTATTACCATTTTCAAGTATTTTTTCAATTATTTCAAAAACTTTGTCGTAATCTCCTAACTCTTGATAAGCTTTAATTGGCTCTATCTGGTACCAAAGCATTCTTCTAGGTAAATTGTTTTCTATTTTTTCATACTCTTTTACAGATCTTTCGTAATCACCTAAATGGTATGAAGCTGTTGATATGTTGAAATGCGGGTATAGATTATTTTCATCTTTTAAAGTTTCCTCCTCCGCTCTCTTTAAGGCATTTTCCCAAGCTATTTTCTCATCTACCTCTTCACCAATTATTGACTCTACTTTATCTTTTAAATCAGATGTGTACACAACCACATAACTGTAATTAAAGACCTGCCACATGCTTAAAAAGTCATAATAACCAATCTTTTTATTAGGACCTTCGTAGGAATCATCTTGAACTATTATCTGTTTATTTTCATCGTACCCAGTCACAAATCTAAAATGACCAATATCCTCGTTTGGTTTTAACCAAGTTTTTACCACAACTGGAATACCGTTTGAAATAAATTTTTTAAGAAGTTCTATGTCGCCGTTAACTCTGCCAATAGCCTCAAGACCATACTCATTAGCCCAATTTACAAATTCATAGGTAAATATGGTTTTATCATCGTTGTCCCCCTTTGGATGTTGAAACGGTCTCATATTTTTAGCTAGTTCTTCTTGAGAGACTTTTACCCCATACCAAGCCATCGCCATCGACAGAGTTGCCGGACCACAGTTATTGAATGATTGGTATACATGATAGTTGTTGATTAGTTGTGCGTATTCTCCAGGCTCTTTTAAATTTACTGAGTTTGATTTTACCTTCAAATCGGGTATCAACTCAGAACCGCTGGTACTGCTCTCTCCTTCAGTTTTTGGAGTTAAGTTATTTGTATTTTGCTCGTTATCTCTCACATTTTGCACAAATTTAGTATCAAGTGGGGGGTCTTGGTTAATTTTATAAAACAAAGCTATCACGATAGCTGTTGTTAATGTCAAGACTAAGATAACTGTAAATTTCTTCATAGTGACTGGATTATATACTATTCAAACGTTCTCTTAAAAAAATCCACGGTATTTTGCATAGCTTTATCAAAAGAAGACCCCGAAATATTGTGTCCGCCGGTTGAATATTCGTTTATTTCGTGTTTCAAAGTGGTTTCAAGAAGAACAGAGCTTAAGTTTCTTGTATATTCAATGCTAACAACAGGATCATCCACTGCGTGATTAATTTGAACTACCCCATCTAAACCTCCTAGATAGTTTGTAGGAACTACCTTCATCCAAAATTCATTATTTGGATCAAAATTACCGTATTTTTCAAATAACAGGTTTCGCTTTTTCCTGGATTCTGATTCTTGAGAAGGTGGTTTGTAGCTGTTATCAGAAATACCGTATTCTGATAAATCCGAATACGTGTAAACTGCCCCAGCCCAAATTGAAATGGCTTTAATGTCTTTTTTAGCTACAAAAGCTCTAAAAATAACATTTCCCGCCATACTATGACCCCAAAGTCCTACTTTCTCAGGATTTACAAAATCGCTTGTCAGAAGGGCGTTATACGCGTTTAAAGTATCAATTACGTAGCCAGAAGAGTAATAACCGCCCTCGGCCTCACCTTCTGATTTTCCGTGACCTCTAAGGTCGATTTTAAAGACCACAAAGCCGTTTTTAGCTAAATAGTCAACATAGCTCTCATAATTTTTAGTTGTTTGGTAGTCTTGAGGCGGGATATAACCGTGAACAAACACTATTGCAGGCCACCCGTCTTCAGGTTTTTCATCCTTCGGGATAGTAATAAGACCGTTAATGCGCAAACCATCGGAATCGTAACTGGTTAAATAGCTAGTATAAGAGCCGTTTTCGCTATATTTTTCTAAATTACCTAATTTTCCTGTGTATTGTCTTGAGCGCAGATAAGGAATTGTGAGATCTTCAAAAGAATAATCCTCTGTTGATTCTGTATTAGAATCTTCAGAATTACTATCTGAAGAAGAGTTTGATTTTTCAGGTATTTGGGTGGTTTCTTCTTTTAGATTAGACGAGCCAGATAATTTGTTAAAGAGTAGGTAAATAATCAAACTCAAAATTATTATCGTGAGTATCAGAACTAATACAAATATTCTTTTTTTTCTAATATTGATCATGTTGAGTTAAAAAAAAGCAATTAAAAATTATTAGGTATTTTATCATTTTTTAAACACCGAAAGTTTACGTTACTTATAGATTTGGGTAGATACAATAGCATTCTTTGTACAAATAAGGCTTTAGGATTATTTGAATCAATCTTTCGTTGTTTACCTGACTCTTATATTTTATTAAACATATTAGTTTATTAACAACTTCATTTGGACTCAGTTTTAAAATCATATCGGGTTCTAGCGGTTTACTATCAATTTTAAAATTTAATGAGTTTTTTTGGGAGGTGTGGTAATTAAATGGAACAGTAGAATATATTAAATTAAATTTTCTAAGTTTTTTGAGATCAGTCACAACCTGTGATACCACGATATGATCCCTGTGCCCATATACTCCGCTTGGTTCGAAAGTTATTACCACATCAGGTTCAAATAAATTAATTTCTTTTTCTAGTATCTCAGAAAGGGAATTTTCATTACCTAAATTTCCATCTTCAAAATCTAAAATCTTGTGTTCAGAAACTTTTAAAAATTTCATGACCGATTCGAACTCTTTTTTCCTTATTTCTCCTAAATTATTATGCTTAATCCCATATTTAAGAGAAGAAGCCTCTCCTTTAGTTAAACATAAAATCCTAGTGGTGATATTTTCTTTAACTAAATTCTGAATCAGTCCAGCATTAAAATAGGTTTCATCATCTGGATGGGGATAGATAAATAGAACTTTTGAATTTTTACTGATATTTAATTTCTCTAAATTCACTAATGAGAGTATAGCAAAGCACAGATAATATTTGTGATAGATCTGGTGGACTATCTGGGAGGATGTTGGGAAGTTTTATCTAGGTAAGACTCAGTTAATTCTAAAAATTTAGTAGCGATTTCTGGTAATTTTTCTCTAATTTCAGTTCCAATTCCCTCCAAGTCTATTTCTCCAACAATCCTACTGATAGAAGCACTCGTACCAAGTTTATAGTGATCCTCGTAATCACTACCTCGCTCTAAATCTATGTTACTTGTATCTATTAATAACATCACGGGAACACCTGTGCCTATATTTCTACTATCTCTCAATAATGCCTTATTAGTTCGTACTCCATGATGATAATAGTGTCTTATAATTGTCTCAAGCTCTCTTAAAAATTTCTCTGGTCTCTCCACAAAATTTACTGGTATAGCTGGTTCTCGTAATCCCTCTCTTTTCATAAAAACGCCAACATTCGTATCTTTTGCTCTAAAACCATTTGCTGCTATATTGTCTAAAAATCCAGAGGTTACTTCACCCATTTCATTTTTAAATGCACTAGAAGTTATGTGCACTGCGGGAACAATGTGAGAATGTGAGAATACTCTTTGAATTTGTTCACATAACCCATTATTTGTTTCAAGTATTTCCTTATACGGCTCATATTTATCTCTTTTCGGTTGTATTGATTCCGAGGTTTCAAACTGTATGCTTGTCAGCTCCTCAACTTTTTCTGGTCCAAGTATTTCCGCGATAGATGTCATAAAATTATTATACCAGTTCGACTTTACCACCCACTATCCAAAAATTACACTTACTTTTGGCTGTTATTATAAAATAAAAAATTTGGTGGACTATCTGGGAGGTTGTTGAGAATTGTTACCAATTTTTTGTCTGAGTAAATTTAGAGCAGCAAGCATACCCATGTCTTGAAATTTATTCTCGCTTATCATCGAATCCACTTTTTCAATATTCATTAATTCAAATTCAATGTTTTCATCTTTTTCCAAATTTCTATCCTCAATAGTCCCGTTTAATTCTATTTCTACAATATGTGCAAGCATAGAACTAAAACCGGGTTGAGGATAAAGAGTACCTAAAAAAGTAGCGTCTCCAGTATATCCTGTTTCCTCTTTTAGTTCTCTAATTGCAGCTTGTTCTGGAGTTTCATTTTTATCAACCCATCCTGCGGGTAATTCATAAACAAAATCATCAACTCCTCTACGATATTGTTTTTCTATTAAAATATTATTATCCATATGTGCAATCACTAAAACATAATCAGGACGATAGAGATGGTAGTATTCTTTTGCTATATCTCCATTAGGTAGTTCATAATCATTTGATTTTATTGTTAGCCATTTGGATTCAAATACAGGTTTTGATGATTTTAATTTCCATTTTTTCATGGGTAAATTATATCAGGTTATGTTATTTATTGTTATAACAGCAATACCAATAATTTGGTGGACTATCTGGGAGGTTGTTGGGAACTTAATAATTTATTAGCAATACATTTTCTCTAGTATAATCCCTCTATGAGCACTAAGGGTGGTACATATAAAGGACATAAATTTCACGGGGACCCTCAAAGATTTGAGGTTGTGGCTGGTTTTGTTTTTGAGACATTTGGAAGAAACATTGAATATATTGCTGATGTTGCCGGAGGAAGAGGTATGTTATCGAGAGTGTTAAATAAAAAATATAACTATAAATCTACCGTGGTTGACCCCAGAGGATACCCGCTATTAGGAGTTGATAACTTACAAGAAGAGTTTTCCTCCGAAGACGCATCTTATTACGATCTAGTTATTGGTTTACATCCGGATGAAGCCACAATTGAAGTAGCTAAGTCCGCTCTAGGGACGAATACAATTTTAATACCTTGTTGTAATTTTTGGAATCAAAATAAAAAACTAGGAAGAGATGCAATGATTAGTGAAATATCCAAATTCTACGAATCTAACGGTGTGAAATATAAGGTAGTAACTTTTGATTTTGAGGGGCCTAAAAACATTGGGTTAGTAACTATGATTTGATTCTATTTAAAGCATAATGTAGAATCAGCCCAATAAAAAATTATCTTTAGAATAAGGAGAGAGAAATGGTTGAGAAAAATGAGGTGTGTGTTGTTAAATTACCCGGAATAAGAAACTTTGCCGTTGTTTACCCTGGAAACATCTTATTTGGATTAGATGCTACTGATGAGGATTTAGAAAGTTTAATGTTCGAGGCTTATTCTGTTCCCATTGAAAATATAAATGAACACTCAAGGAACAACGCCTCCTTAGGAATTATAGTGACTTTTGATTGTAATCTCAGGTGTGAATATTGCTACGCACGAGGAGGAGAATCAAAGGAGTTAATCTCCTTTGAAACAGCAAAAGAAGCTCTTAATTCCGTACGAGAGAGCTCTGATGGAGATTATCTCGATTTATTTCTAGTGGGTGGCGGAGAACCTTTATTATACTTCGAAAGGGTTTTGGAAATTGTAGAATACGCAAAAACACTATTTGATGAAGTCCAAGTTAACGTTGTTAGCAATGGAACTTTCGGAAATAATGCTTGTGAATGGCTAATTAAAAATAATGCTGGTGTTCGTGTATCATTTGATGGCGTAAGGCAAAATATTCAAAGACCTTTTGCTGATGGTAGTGGATCCTCAAGTATAGTAATTGAAAACATCAAAAAATTAATCCAATCAGGAGTAGATGTTATAGTACAGTGTATTGTTACGTCAGAAGGATTAGATACGCTTATATCTACTGTAGATTTAGTAAGCTCTTTAGGTGTAAAAAGTATAAAAATTGAACCTGCGCTATCTACTGATGTGTCAAGAGCAGATTTGTCTATGGAACCTGATCCAATAAAGTTTTCCAGAGCAATGATAGAAGTAATAAAACACATTGCAGACAAAGGATATAAAATAACGTTAGATACAGGTTTTTTATCAGAGCCTAGCAATGAATTTTACTGCGGAATGCCAAACGGTAATAAAGTTTTAACACCACACGGGCTAATTACATCTTGTGTAGAAGTTGCAAGACCTAATGATCCTTACGCTGATATTTTTATCTACGGTAAGGTGGAAAATGGTTTGGTATTTGATTTAAACAAAAAGAAAAAACTCGAAGATATACACTTTGTGAATCAATTAGGTGGTTGTTCAAACTGCAATCTCAGAATGATATGCCATGGTGGATGTCCGATGGCTAGTATTTGGAAAAATGGTTTTCCACTTAAAAAATCTAATTTCACATGTGTAGTTCAACACACGCTAATACCGGAGCTATTGCTGTTGATAGCTACAGATGATAGAATTGCCCCAATCGTTATAGATGAGGTTGATATAGACCGATTCTAAATCATGACGAAGGAGAGGAGGTACCATAATGAAGAAAGTGTTAGTAACTTGGCCCAAGAATAAAACTCGTGTTACGGGACATTCCCATCCTGGATGTTGTAAGCAAGATGGGGGTTGCAAGAAAAAGCACGGTGATTAATTATTGGCCAAACCAGAGGGGACTTTAAACATGAATTTTAATTCTATGTATATCGTCCCCATCTTTTTTATCATTAAATATAAATGAATAATTCAATAATCACCCAAGCAAAAAAAGAGAATATAAAAAACATCGTAATAATACATAAAAAATGCATTGTAGAAACTAATGCAGATATCTACGATCCTAAAGTTATTGAGTCATGGTTAGGGCAAATTAATGAAAAAAATGTGCTATCTCAATTTGATAACACTTCTTGGATAATTATTAAAAAGAGCAATAAGATAATTGGCTTTGCTCAATATGATTTGGAAGATCAGAATCTTTACCAAATACAGATAGATCCGGATTATCAAGGAAAAGGTTACGGTAAGAAATTGTATAGATATATTGAAAAGGAATTTATAAAAAATAACAAAAATAAGATATCTTTAAACGCTACTTTAAATGCTAAGCGTTTTTATACTAGTTTAGGGTTTAAAACCTTAGAAAATATACTATTCGGGGATATAGAGATGGTCTGCATGGAGAAGAAATTGGTCAAGTAAAAATTATTTATTAGATAATTAATTAGTTGCTACAACAACATATATCAGGATTTGGTGGGGAGGGTGGGAGTCGAACCCACATAGCCGGTTTTTCAGACCGGTGCCTTGACCACCTTGGCTACCGCCCCATGTTTAAACACTAAATTCTACCAATTATTACACACTTTTAGCAATATGGAGGCCTGGGCGGGAATCGAACCCGCGATAAGGGTTTTGCAGACCCTTGCCTTACCACTTGGCGACCAGGCCAGTATGTAACGCCTCAATTATACCTTAATTATTTGGAAAAAATTATATAAAAAAGTGGAGCGACGGACCGGATTCGAACCGGCGACCTTCTCCTTGGAAGGGAGACATTCTACCACTGAACTACCGTCGCATAACTAAAAAACGTACAACCTAACTTGTTACCTTTTCAAAACAAAAACTTGGAGCGACGGACCGGATTCGAACCGGCGACCTTCTCCTTGGCAAGGAGACATTCTACCACTGAACTACCGTCGCATAACTAAAACATTATAAACAAAAAATAGATAACTTACCAGCTACCTCCACCACCTCCACCGCCGCCACCTCCCGAAGAACCTCCTGAAAACCCGGACGAAAAACCTGAAGAAGATCTTGTAGAAGACATGCCAGAACTGTAAGAAGATTTCATAGAACCGCCAATATTACCAGTCATCGAACTAATAAAAACGCTATTAGAAAAGTTTTCTCCTTCATACCAATCAGGTTTTGTTAAATAAATATCCTTGAATCTCTTTGCCCATTGTTTTTCAACACCAAAAGCAGCGGCATAAGGTAAAAGTTTTTCAAAAAACATTTGGTTCATTGCTTGAAAATTTATTTGTTCATCCTGAGATTTTAAAAAATTCATTAAAGACATTGCTTCAGAATACTTTTCAATTCCCTTTAATGTTCTTTTTGTTGATTTTCTTCCAGCAACAAATCCTGCAATTGATAACAAAGGGTTTAAAGTCGTTAATCCTAGGGCGAACAGTGTCATATTCTTTGTATAAGTTTCTGTGGGTTTATCTTCAAACATACCTTTTTCTACTACTTCTTCTTCCACGTATTTATTAAATTTAGTGATTTTTCCAAACATTGTTTTCGATTTTTTCAAATCGGTGTCTCTTACCTCCTCTTTCACATCTACAGGAGTACCCTTGATCTCGTTTTCAAGATTAACTAGTTGTGGGATTTTTATAAGATCGTTAAACTTTTCCAAATTAGGTAATCCTTGGTTTAAATTTTCAAGTGATTTTTCATCAAGATCTTTAATTGAAACCCCTTCTTTAAAGATTGCGCTCATAACCTGTTGTTCAAAATTTCTAAGATCGGGAGAATCTATACTTTTTAATCTCACAAACGAGAAGTGCTTTTTATCGTCCTCTTTGATTTTTAGAAATCCTCTTTGGGCTAAATGTATTATGGTAGCCGTTAACTCCTTATGATCTATTACTCCATCAACAATAAATCCTGTTTCTGCGGGTGAAAACACATTACCGCCATCGTATTGGGGAGGTTCAAACCAAGCGGAAACTATTCTTTCGTGACTCTTTAAAAAACTTTTTTGTTTAACATAATCTGAAAATATTTTGATGGGTAAAAAAAGATACCAAAGTGAAGCCAATATTCCTAAAAATACTTGGAATATTAGTAAAAAAATTCCTGACTTGTCTTCTCTTGGTTCAAGAACTTCAATAGCATTTTTGGGAAACGACAACGAGACGGTAACATTTTCACCTGGATTAAGACTTTTACTAGAAGACACTTGAATTTTGTTTTCAGAAAAATTTATCAAACAAGATTGGGAAGTGCTGTCCTTTACCCCTTCGTAACAAATATATTTTAGATCGTCTTGACGGATAGATCCGGGTACTGAAATTGATGCAGTGAAATTTCTAATAGGTATTAGCCAATCAAAACCAACAAGATTCCAGTAAAACTCATCGTGGTCAGTAAAGTACGTCATTGAACCTGAAAGTTTGTATTTTATAATGTAGGTTTTCTGACCTGAAATTAATTTATCTGCATCACCAATTTTTAATTCTATGTAACTTCCAATTTTAGATGTAGAAAAATTATAAGGATTGCCGTTTTCGTCTGTCACACTTAGAACATCAATATCAATAATGTAGGTTTTGTTATCTTGATTTGTTCTTTTATAGATTATCTCTCTAACTAAACCGTGTTTTTGTGCTGATTCAAAGTCATATTTTATTGTCTCTGATATCTCAACTGTACCATCTTTTCGTATGTCTACTTCTGAATTAAAGTCAGATATTCTTTCAGCAAATACTTTTGCTGGGGTTACAAATGAAAGTGTGACAATCGAAAGTAATAAAAATAATCTGATGTTTTTGATTTTCATTTACATTACTTTGGTGGGCGAGACAGGAGTTGAACCTGCACGGGTTTTACCCCACAACGACCTCAACGTTGCGCGTATACCAATTCCGCCACCCGCCCATAACATCTAGAATTATACTATAAATTTCTACTGATATATGAACTATAATAGAAATACTTAAAATCAACATGTTCAAAAATACATTAAGCAAAATCATTGAATTTATTTCTAGATATCCTCTTTTAGTTACAGTAAGTTTGTACTTAATAAGTATTTTAATAGTACAGCCATGGGGAAATTATCCTGTAAATGACGATTTCTACTACTATACCCAGGTTCGAGCTTTTTCTATAGGGGTGTTTAAAAAAAGTGCATTAATTACGCCAACCTTTATACTTCAAGGATATTTAGGTCTACTGTGGTCCGCTTTATTCGGTATTTCCTACGTATCATTGAGGTTTCTTACTATTTTCATATCTATTTTATGTTTATATATAATCTTTAAAATTTTATTAACACTGAATGTAAAAAAAACATTAATACTACCCTGTCTTCTATCTATAACATTTAACCCAATTTTTTTTGCAAGCTCTTTGACTTTCATGACCGAAAATTATTTTTTATTATTTGGGCTTTTATCAATTTTCTTTTTTATTAAATCTCAAAGTAACGACAAAATTAGATATTTGGTTATTTCTTCAATATTTGGAGGCCTTTCCACCTTAATTAGACAATACGGATTTGTATTATTTCCGATATTTTTAATTATAGATTATTACAAACCTTCTCAAAGAAAAATTTCGCGTTTTTTAGCAATTGTATTACCTTTTGTGGTTATAAGTACGTTTGGATTTCTATATCCAAAATATATTAATCCTGAATTTCCAAAAAGTTTTAATATTCTGATGCTTTTTACAAGTCTTAAATCTCTATTTGGAAGGATTTTTAATATTCACTATCTCTCTTACTCTGGTTTTATTTTACTACCTTTTACTATCAGTAAATTTATAGACTTGAAAAGAAAAGAGAAAATATCAATAGGAATAATCTCAGCTTTTGTTGGTTTATATATTTATGAAGGAAACTTATTTAAAATTGGAAATATTTTTTACTTGGAGGGTTTGTATGCAAAAATGTTCAACAATATACGGCTAAACCTACTAAACAATATTCCTTTTAAATTACTTCTATCCTTTCTTATATCTATATCCATAGTAGTAATAGTCGAAAGTATTATTAAAAAATCGATTAAATCTTTTAGTGAAAAACATAATTTTAAAATCCATATTTCAAAAACCAGTTTATTACTAGAAATATTGATCCTTAGTTTTTATTTAATTGCATTGATCACAGACAAATTTTACGATAGATATTTATTAAATTTTTTTGTCATTACTACTATATATTCGGCTTTAAAAGTAAATAAGTATAATTATAAAAATCTTTTAATAATGTACTTTATAATCTTTTTAGTATCCTCAATTACCTTTTTAATTACTGTAGATTACTACAGGCAGATGAATTTAAAATGGAAAATGGTCGAAGAAATTACTAGGGCAGGTGAGGTCAAAAATACTGATATTTTTTTAGATTCTGTATATATTAAGTCTGCCTTAATGGAAGAGCGTGATAATTATAGTGGTATGAAATTATTAAATATTGATGACTATAACCCAATATGTTTTATTCAGGAATATAGTGAGGGGAACGGAAATTACTTAGCTAAATTATTTAACTATCTTAATGAACACCCGATAATAATTAAACATTTACCAAACCCTAGAATAGAAAATGTTTCTCTATTAAAGTCAAAAGACAATGATTTTGATCTAAATGATAGATTAATAATGAGTGAGGAATACACAACACCTATTTATAATTTGATTGGGGAAAAAATGTTTGTTAGGACCTTTTGTAAATATTAGTAATTTTATAGTTGGTGCCGGAGACAGGACTCGAACCTGCAAGTCTTTTGGACACAGCGTTCTGAACACTGCGTGTATACCATTCCACCACTCCGGCTTATAAACATCATTATACAAAAAAATCCTCAATAACATAAAAAGGCTCGGATTTAAATTAATAATTCCGAGCTTGGTTATAAACTTACCTATCTCTCTTTATTTTCTATCTTTTTCTGTCCTTTCTTTTCTCTTCTGTGTCTTGATGCAAATTTTGGTCTGTGATATTTTTTAAACCATTGATTCCATTTATAACAAATCATTGCCTCTCTGCATCCATAGTCTATCGTACGCATTCTCACCCTTTCTTTAAGATAGATTGTTATTGATGAACATGATACTACGGTAAATAGAGATTTAAAAGCTCTTCTGGTCGATTTATCATGAAATCAGGTTTATATTTATTTAAAACATTTTCGAAATTATAACCCCAAGTTACCGACGCTATTTTAATACCAGCTTCTTTTGCTGCTTTTATATCTCTAATTTCATCTCCAACATAAATTACATTTTCTTTTTCCATTCCATATTTTTTTATTGCTCTCTCCAAGATTTTATTTTTATGAAAATAGTCAATCGAACTATAAATAAAATTAAACATATTCAAGTTATTATTTTTCAAAAACAATTTAACGTTTTTAGTTGAATTAGAAGTTGCAACCCCTAAACCTATACCATTATTTTTTAATTGATTTAAAACTGCAGGAAGTTCATCAAACACTTTCACATTATCTATTTGTTTTGATTGTTTCCTTTGATACTTATACAGAAAGAAAATTAGTTTGTAGGTGGGAATTTCTAGATCTTTAAAAAACCCTATCGTATCTGTTGATCTAAATTTTTCAAAATCTATTTTTTCGTCACTTAGTAAATGTAAGCTTCTATTAATTTCAGTGGCAGCATTGACTGTAAATGCTAAAGTATCAGCAAGTGTTCCGTCGAAGTCAAATATGAGATTGTTTTTGTATTTAGATTTCATCAATTTAACTGGTGAGGACGGAGGGGCTCGAACCCTCGACACTTCGGTTAAGAGCCGAATGCTCTACCACTGAGCTACGTCCCCATAAATATCAACAAATTATACAATATATTTACCAATATTATTTAACCAATTTTATTTGAATTACGAAAACAGCGATCTTTGGAAAATCCTTAGACCGCTGTTTATTTTATCGAAAAAAACGTTATTTCTTCTTCTTTACAGTTTTTTTCTTTGGTGCAGCTTTTTTAACTGCTTTTTTCTTTACTGCCATCTTAGGGGCCCTCCTTTGGCTAAATAATTACTCCTAACAAACACAATCCTAAATTATTAAATAATTTCCTCGTCATCATCTTCTTCCCACGAGTCTTGTTCATCTGATCCGGTTTCTTCACTTATCTCATCTTTAACTTCAAAATATAAATCCCAATCTTCATCCGAAGCGTCATCCTCTAATGTAAAATTTGGATCTTCTTTTAACTTTTTTCTTATTTCTTCTTTTGTAATCATTATTAATTTTCTCCTAATAAAAATAAGGACACCTTCTCTAACGAAGTGTCCTAATAAATTTTTTATTTAAATAAATTTTTTTGGGCAGAAATTTATTCATTTTAATATAATAAAATTTTGCAGAGTATTTATGGAAATGTCAATATGGTGTATCTGTGTATACATTGACACGACAATGTATAACAACCATATTTATTTGTTGATATTTCTACACTATTTAATGAATTATTTTAAATAAAAAATATTTTTATACTCAAATAAAATAATATTTTGGATATTAATATAAAAATAATTGGTGCCCCCAGAGGGATTTGGTCACAAGTCTTAACACATTTTATCTCGCTTACGCTCAAACAATCTGTAAAGCTCGCGACCCCGTCTCTTTCACTTCGTTCACTCCGACATTCAAATCCCTTGCTCAATACCTTTACATCAAATGGCGCCCCCAGAGGGATTTGAACCCCCGACCCCTCGTTCCGAAGACGAGTGCTCTAAATCCGCTGAGCTATGGGGGCAGGATAAAACAATCGTACTTAGTTATATTATACATAATTTTCCGTGTTAAAATTATAAAGATGAATAAAACAAAAATTATCATGATAATAAGTTACATATTTTTAAGTACGATTCTTGTATTTTATGTAAAATCAATTTTAAAAAGAGACGATCTTAAAATTTATGAAAAGAAAAAAATAGAAGTTGAGGAATCCTACTCTGTAGACGTAACATTAAAATTGATTAACGGAAAAATAACAAAAGAATTTACTAAGACATTAAAAAATACGGATTCGGTAGAAGAGTTAATGAAAAAAATCAGAAGCTCGGGTGATATTTCTTATGAGATAGTAAAGTACACTTATGGTGTAGATATCGAATCGGTCAACGGTATCAAACCCAAGGATGGTTTTAAATGGGCAATTCTAAAAGATAACGAAGACATTACATTAAAAATCGATAAGTTGAACTTAGAAAAAGGAAAAACTTACGAGCTAAAAATATTAGAAAAATAACCCAAATTGTTATTCGTATCTTAGTGCTTCAATTGGATCTTTTTTGCTTGCTTTTACAGCAGGGTAAGTTCCAAATACTACTCCTACCAGTACTGAAAATCCGAGCGCCAGTGGTATGGCCCAAAAAGGCACGGTAGCTCTAACTAGGTTCTTAATAGCCAATGTACTTAACCAACCAAGTAACAGCCCAATTAAACCTCCAGATAAACTAATAATTACTGCCTCTATCATGAACTGGCGTTTGATATCAAATGATGTGGCACCCAGTGCTTTTCTTAAACCTATCTCCCTCGTTCTCTCTGTAACTGATACTAACATGATGTTCATAATCCCTATACCACCGACCAATAAAGATATACCTGATATTGTAGCTAAAGCTACAGCTAAAATTCCTAGTATACTATTTATAGATTCGAGAATATCTTCCTGTGTCATTACTGAAAATTCATCGTCGTGTAGATCTCTGTACATCGCTAGTTTAACGCTTTCCGCTGCCTTTGTAATTGGAAACTGGCTTTTTGCTTTTGAAACAATAGATATTATTGTAGTACCATCAAAATTATCTCGGAGAGTTGTATACGGCATTATTAAAGCTTCGTCATATTCAGGATTTTTCTTTGCAAGTATTCCTACTACCTCGTATGATTTCCCATCTATCTTTATATTTTTCTTAAGAGGATTTTCTTGGCTAAATAATCTCTTTTTCATAGCATATCCAATTACAACTGACTTAGAACTATTATTAACCTCTGATTTGTTTAGGAATCTTCCTTCTGCAGCATTTATTGAGAATATTTTATCTGCTGTATTACTAACACCGATGATTGTTGTATAGAAGTTATTCGTTTTATATTTAATAGTTTTAACAGTTTGAACAGTTGGAGTAACGTAATCAATGTAATCACCGGCCTCCTTTTCTATTAACTCTATGTGCTCTTCCTTAAGATTACTTGATGATAAATTCTGACCTGGCCTGCCCCCTCTATAATTGTTATTACCACTTGATACAAAAATAAGATTAGCACCAAGGTCATTAAATTGATCTTCAACATAATTCTGAATCCCACCTACAAGAGAGACTAACGAAATAACAGCAAATACCCCAATGATTACACCCAACATTGTTAAAAAGGATCTTATTTTATTTAGTAACAGCGATTTTAATGCTGCCGATAATGTTTCTTTAACGTTCACTTAAAATTGCTCCATCTTTTAAAATAACCTGCCTTTTAGCTATTTTAGCTAAATCATCATCGTGAGTAACGAGTATCAAAGTTCTTCCTTCGTTATTTAAATTTATTAAAATCTTTTCAATCTCCTCGCCCATTTTAGAATCTAAATTTCCAGTAGGTTCATCTGCTAATATTAGTGACGGGTTATTGACTAAAGCTCGGGCGATAGCGACTCTCTGTCTCTCTCCACCAGATAATTCATTAGATTTATTTTTTAAACGATGTGTTAGACCAACTTGTTCTATAACTTCTAAAGCCTTTTTTTCGTGTTCTGAATTTGGGATTCTACTATATATAAGTGGAAGCATTACATTCTCTAAAACAGTCGTTCTTTGTAATAAATTAAAGGCTTGAAATACAAATCCAATATCAGTATTTCGTACTTGTGCCAATTCTTTCTCGCTCATTCCTTTTGTATTTTTACCATTTAAAATAAGTTCGCCTGAAGTAGGTGTATCTAAAAGCCCGAGCATATGCATTAAAGTTGATTTTCCTGATCCAGATTTACCTGTTATAGCAATAAAATCGCCTTTATTAATAGTGAGATTTATATTACATACAGCTGTAATAACTTCATCTCCTACTTCATATCCTTTGCAAAGATTTTTTGCTTGTAATACGGGGGTCATTTTTAATTAATAATTTTTGCTACATAACCTTCTTCTATTTTTGTATCATCAGTTGCCGGAACTAAGATTGTCTTACCTTCGAGGTCTGATTTGATTTCACTATATAGATCTCCTTCTAAACCTAATTCTACTGACTCTTTTTTTACTTTTTTACTATCTAAAATCCATACGAACGGATCACCGTTCTCATTATATGAGATTTCATTAAAAAGTAACGAAGGAACTTCTCCTTCTGTTTTATCTGTAATCATGTAGGCATCTCCTGTCATACCAACTTTAATACTTTTACCATTACTTTCAAAAACATTTTTTACAACAAAACCACCTTTTACAGGATCTGAATATAGAGATAGACTTTTCACTTTTCCTGTAAATCTATGGTTTTCATAAGAATCTAAATCTATCTCTACCTCCTGCCCTTCTTTAACAGTAGAAAAATCTTCTTGATCCAACACTACTTCAAAAATAATGTCGCTTAAATCGGCTACGGTAATCACAGGCACACCTGGGGTTGCGGTCTCCCCCTCTTTTTGTGACAATTTAACTACTGTTCCATCAAAAGGTGCGTATATGTAGTAATTTGATAAAAGCGAAAGTTGGGCTTGGTAAGCAGCTTCAGCTTGACTTAACGACTCTTCGTATTCCCTAAGTTTTATATCGTAAGAATCATTTCCTCCTAATAATCTGGCATTTGATTTTTTTTCATTTTCAAAAAGTTCCTTCTGTCTTAATCTTATATCCCTCGCATCTTTGTAAGATTGAATGGTTTGATTTTGTATAGATGAATTAATAGAACCCAGTAACTGACCTTTTTTAACTTCTTCATTTTCAGAAACATATATTTTTGTGATTACTCCGCTGGCAAGAAATGACAAATCAGCCTGTTTATCCGATACAACTATTCCGCTGGCTGATACAGTTTTTTGCACTTCCCTATTTTCAATATTTACTTTTCTAACTAAAGCAGTTACGGAATTTTTTTTATTAAAATAAATAAATATTCCAACAATTATAAGGGTCGGGATCAAAAGATTTTTAAATTTCTTAATAATATTATTTTTCTTATTCATATATATGTTATGATTATAGCATGCGTACATTATTTAAGCCTAATCATCCTTTAAGACAAATAAATAGTTTTAAATTTGCTTTTGAAGGGATTTTTCACGCTTTTTTGAGCGAACCTAACTTTAGAATCCAACTGTTTATAGTAGCAGTTTCGATTATTTTAGGCAAGGTATACCAGATAACAAGAGTGGAGTGGTCCTTTATTATTATTTGTTCCGGATTTTTACTATTTATGGAACTTATAAACACTGTTATTGAAGAAATAATGGATCGTTTTATGAAAAATCTTAATGATGGTGTAAAAATAATTAAAGATGTTTCAGCAGCGGCAGTTCTTATTGCAGCTCTAACCTTTTTAATTAACTTCTCTCTTATATTCGGTCCGAGAATATTTGGATAAAATCTTTATTTTTGAATTTCTTCTAGGGTACCGGGCTGCATCATATAAACTCTAACTTTATCTGTACCTCTAGAATTAAAAACATAAACAGGTTCATGAGATCCAACCCAATAAGCGGCTTTATCGTCATTAATCGATCCGATAAAACTTTGTGGATTGCTTACATAAACATAGAGTCCTGATTTTTCGTAATTCCTATCATAATCAAGGTAATAACCTGAGATTTGTCTTCTTTCGTTAGATGAGTACGCCTGAAGCTCGGGGTGTGATTTTGCAAAACTTCTAACACCTTCCCAGTTTCTATAATAAGGAAATCCAAATAGACTCAAATGGTAGGATTCGTCGGGTCTTTGTAAATTCCAAATTAAAAATTTTTTACTTTCCCATGGGTATTCTTTTGTGTGATCAACGAGTATTACGTAGCTTTGTACAAATAAAAATGAATATATTGAATATACAAACAAGAAATTAAATATTCTTACAAGAGGGTATTCAAATATTTTAAATACAGCACTCTCAACAGCAACTAAACCAAAACCCATAAGTATTGATGTAGGAATAAGATAGTTGTAGATGTGTGTTCCCGATATATATACAAAATACTCAAAAAATAAGACCGTAATGATAACCCATGAAAAAAGAAATGCTACTCTTAGTTTGTCGGATTTTATTGAATGCATTATCTCAGTTGAGTGTGAAAAAAAATCCCTAACGTATTTTGGAATACCTTTGATTTTCAAAAACGTATCCGAAAGGAAACCTAGAATAATAAAAATAGCACCTAAAAATGATGTAACAAAATAAAGCTTTAATGAAAATATTGGTTGATATAATTTAAAAAGATATTTAGAGCTTGAAATCTTACCTGACGACTGACCGGTGATTCTGTTTAGCCAATAATCAGAGGTTGCTACACTAACTGAACTTAAAAACGGAATGTAAAAAAGTGCTAGTAAGCCCGATGAAACCAAACCAGAAATTACAAATATTCTTATTTTTTCCTTAATTTCCAAGTCATCTCTTTTAAACCATTTTATTAACAGATACAAAACAAAAGGAAAAATAAAAAAACCATCGTAATGTGATAACAAAGATAACGCCCAAAATATCAATCCAAAAAAGACACCAAAAAATTTATATTTATCCCCCTTAAGAGAAAGTGAGAGAAAATACAAACACAATATTGAAAATAGAATTGAGAATGACTGGTATTGAATAATTCTTGAAAAGGCAATAAAAAGTCCGTTGGATGACAAAAATAATGATGAGTAAAATGCTACCTTCTCACCGAAATGAAACTTGATGAATTTATAAAAAAACAGGATCGATAAAATACCTGCGATGGCAAAAGGTAATCTTATTAAAAATTGATTTTCATATGACGGATCAATAAATTTTAGTAAATAAGTTATAAGAAATTGAATCGGCCCTTTTTTTTGCGCAATTAAAAATTCGATCAATGATTGCCCTTTAGATGGTAAATACAAGGCCTTAATCTCATCACCTTGGTAATCTGAATACCCTAAATTAATTAATCTTAAAGCTGTTGAAAAAATGATCAGGAAAATTAATCTAATATTATCTTTAATGTATTTGAAACTAAATATTTTTTTCATAATTCTTTTTTTATTTTACCCCAAAAACCTGTAATTCGTTCATGGCTCTTGTAACTGAAACGTATGCTTTTCTGGCGTTTGAATAATTTTTAATTTTCTTTGTGTTTAAATTTAGAACATAGACTTTAGAGAATTCTAAACCTTTGCAATCGTCTGATTTCATTAAATATATCCCCAGAGGTGTGTAGTTTATTTTTTGATTTGATGTTAATTTAATAAAACCATTTTCATTTTTATCAATATTTTCCTTTAGCATAATCTCCTTAACTTTTTCTACGGTAAAATCATTGTTTTCAAATACAATAACCCCGATACTTTTATGGATATCTTTCAGATCGTTTGATAGTGAGTTACGAAATTCTTCTAACATCTCGTCCTCATTTAAAAATAGCATCTCTCCGGGTTCCTCGCCCACTCTATCTATAGATTTTGGTAGATATTTGTCGGTATAGGGTTTTAAAATATTATTTGCGTAATCTATTATCTGCTTAGTACTTCGGTAGTTTTCTTCTAAACTAAATTTATTCGCAACCCGGGCGTCAGTTATGACAGATTTAATATCATCCCAATTTCTAACTCCGTCGTTTTCTAAAGACTGGTTCAAATCCCCAAATAAAGCAAATCTTCCTCTAAGTACTATTTTATTCAGAATAAGATATTCTAATAGACTGAAGTCCTGGGATTCATCAACTACGCAGTATTCATATTTTTTAAACTCTCTCATACCGACCAACTCTAAATAAACCGATATGTAAACAAGTACATCAGTGTATTTGAGAGTTGAGCTTATATCTATGTTGAGACTTTTCACTGTTCTTTCTACAGCATTATTTTGAAGATCATTTTTAATTTTATTTGCTGATCTTAATATTTTTCTTAAATTCATTAAATTTTGCTTATTCAACCAAGAGTTCAATCCGTCTGGATTAAGTTTTAATTGATACTTTTGAATCTTTATTTCTTCCAAAGTATCTTTGAGTAACTCAATAACATTTTCATAAGGCGTTTCATCGTAACTGTATTTAAAACTGGCATATAATTTTAGGCCGGGATCTTTGAAGATATTTTTAATTTTGTTCTCGTAACCCTTAATTTCTTTTTTAACTTGATTCTGGACCAATTCAATCTTTTTCTTATTGTAGAAACTTGTATCCTGCCCCTCATCAAAATCATATTTAACCTTAAGCTCTTCTCTAAAAATAATGTTATAAACTAAATCCCTAAGAGTTTTATAGGTAACATCAAAAATTCCTAATTTAGGAAAAAGGGTTGAGAGGTACCCTGCTAATATTTGGCTTTTTGTAACCATTAAACATTTTTCTGGATGAACCAACTTTGGGTAATTGAAAAATATGTGCGCGAGTTTATGAATTGCCACAGTACTTTTACCGCTACCCACACAACCCTGAACAACGCATATCTGCCTTGGGTCGGCTTCAATTATATCTAACTGTGATTTTTGGATAGTTTGAATAATATCTTCAAGTACACCACCGGTCCTTTTTTCAATTTTTTCTTTGATTATCGAGGACTCGTCTAATTGAAGATCGTTATTGTAATATTTTATTAACTCTCCATCCTGAATCTCAAAAGTTCTCTTTAACTTAAGATCTCTTACTTCTTTACCCGAAGGTGTATCGTAAGTTACATCTTTTTGAGGGTATCTGTATCTGTAATAAACTGACGCTACCTTACTTCTCCAATCTGTAATAACAGGTTTGTCTTCTGTATATGAAAACTTACCTATATAGTATCTCTCATCAGTGTTCGAACTTTTGTTATAAAGGTCTATTCTTGAAAAATAAGGCTCGGATGAAAGAAATTTAAGTTCATTTAATGTCTGGTATTTACCTTTTAAATTAAACGATAAGTTTTTTTGATGAAGTTGCTCCAAAAGAACATCAAAATCGTTTGATCCATAACCTCTGGAGCTGGAACCGTCTTCACTCAATTCTTTTAGTCTCTCTATATTTTCTTTTCCAAGTTTATCTAAGCTTTCATTTATAGTGTTTTTGGCTTGTTCAATTTTACTCAAAACAATACCGAGATGTCTTTGCTCGAGTTGCATATCTTCTTCATTCATATAGAAAACCCCTCCTTTCCTACTAACACTACAAACTCACCTTTTAGATGTTTACCTTTTACAAGCTCTATTAATAAGCTTACATTTCCTCGTAATATTTTTTCATGTACTTTGGTAATTTCATTTGCTAAACAAACGTATCTTTCACCAAGGTTTTCCTGAATTTCTTTTAACAACTTCTCTATTCTGAAGGGAGATTCATATAAAATTAATGTTGAGTCTAAATCTCCGTATTTTTTTATAAGCCGTGATCTATCACCTGAAGTTTTTGGCAGAAAACCCAAAAATGAAAATTTATCTGTAGGAAAACCGGAAGATGCAAGTGCTGATATTGCCGCGCAGGGACCTGGGATAGATACTACTTCGAATCCCTTTTTTATTAAATCTCTTACTAACTTGTAACCAGGGTCGGAAATTAGCGGAGTACCGCTATCAGAAATTAATGCCAAGTCTAAGCCATTTTCAAGAGAGGCCTCAATTTTAGGAAACACTGCTTCATGATTTTGGTCTCTATAAGATATTTGAGGAATATTTATTTCATATTTTTTAAGAACCTTATCAGTTTCACGGGTATCTTCAGATAGAATTAAATCAACACTCTTAAGAGTTTCAATTCCTCTCAATGTAAAGTCAGAGAGGTTTCCTATGGGAGATGCAATTATATAGAGCTTACCTTTTTCCATTTTTTTTAGTAACGCCCAGTACGAACATCTATTCTATCACTTTTTTAGATAATTTGCGTTGAATCTTAAATTTGAGAAAGTTTAAATTTACTTGAGTTTTTGAACTTCTTTATGCAAAGTATGTTTCTTTAACAATGGGTTGTACTTCATAACTTCGAGTTTACCTTCTGAATTCATACGATTCTTTTGAGTAACATAGGTTCTTTTACCGGTCTCTGTACACTCAAGACCTATTAATATTCTATTTCCTTTTTTCTTAGCCATAGCAAGTTAATATAATATAAATAAAATACTTTTGCAATGCGTAAATATCTATGATGCCGAGTATATGAGGCTGTGATAAAATCAAAATGTTTAATATGAAGGAATACGACCATAAAATAATAGAAGAAAAATGGAAAAATAAATGGCTTGAAGACAATATTTACGAAGCCTTTGATTTTTCAGAAAAGCCCAAAAAATATATTTTAGCCGAGTTTCCTTACCCTTCCGGTAATTCACTACACGCTGGGCATATGATGAGGTATACCGCCCCCGATGTTTACTCCAGATATCTTAGAATGAAGGGTTATAACGTGCTTTTTCCTATGGGATGGGATGCTTTTGGACTTCCTGCCGAAAATTACGCTATAAAAACAGGTATCAACCCTGCCGTAATAACACACGAAACTATACAAAAATTCAAAGATTCCTTTTTGAAGATGGGTTACGGAATTGATTGGAACAGAGAAATAGATACAAGTAGTCCGGAATATTATAAATGGACCCAATGGATTTTCTTAAAATTTTTTGAAAACGGATTGGCGGAATATAAAGAAACTCCTATTTGGTGGTGTGAGGACTTAAAAACGGTATTAGCAGACGAAGAAGTTATTACCGATAAACATGGAAATAAAGTATCAGAAAGAGGTGAGAAACCTGTTATTAAAAAAATGCTAAAACAATGGGTTCTTAAAATCCCAGCTTACGCAGAAAAATTAATTGAAGGTTTGGATAAAGTGGATTTTCCGGAATCTATAAAAATTGCACAGAAGAACTGGATTGGAAAAAGCGAGGGCGCAAACATTGTTTTTGACATTGATGGTGAGAAAATTGAAATTTTTACCACGAGGCCGGATACTGTGTTCGGTGTTACATTCATGGTGTTTGCGCCCGAGCACCCTTTTATTAACAAAATATTAGATAAAGTCGAAAATAAAGAAGAGGTAAATAGCTATATTGAAAAATCAAGAAATAAATCCGACCTTGAGAGACAAATTCAGAAAGATAAGACTGGTGTCATGTTAAAAGGTATTGAGGCTGTAGTTCCATTCACAAATAAAAAAGTACCTGTTTTTATAGCCGATTACGTTCTTATGGATTATGGTACAGGTGTCATTATGGCAGTTCCTGCACACGATGAGAGAGACTATGAATTTGCTAAGAAGTTTAATTTGGAAATAGTGGAGGTTATTAGATCTGAAAATGAAGAGAAAAAGGAGGCAAGTATAAATAATAAGGAGGGCGATTCTAAAGAACCAGCACTTTATACGGGAGATGGTGTAATGGTAAACAGTGATAAATATTCCGGAATGAAATCTATGGATTTCAAAAATAAAGTAATTGAGGATTTGGAAAAAGACAGAAAAGGAAAGAAGGCAATCAATTATAAAATAAGGGATTGGGTTTTTTCCAGACAAAGATACTGGGGAGAGCCTATACCTTTGGTACACACTCCTGAAGGTGTGAAAGCAATTTGTAGTACTGAAAACCCTGAAGATGTAAATAAATATCTCCCTCTAACACTACCTGAAATAGCTGATTTTAAACCATCAGATGACGGAGCCAGCCCACTTGAACGAAACTCTGACTGGGTCAACACAAACTTTGATGGTCATCCTGCACGTAGAGAAACCAATACCATGCCCAATTGGGCTGGCTCCTGCTGGTATTATTTACGTTACACTGATCCCAAGAATGAAAACGAATTCGCAAGTAAAGACAAAATGAACTATTGGCTGCCTGTAGATAAATATTTCGGTGGTGCCGAACACACTACCGTCCATCTTCTCTACTCCAGATTCTGGCATAAATTTTTATATGATTTGCACTTAGTTCCTACCGAAGAACCTTATTCTTGGAGACTTAACGGAGGTCTTTTATTAACAGAACAAGGCACTAAAATGTCTAAATCTTCAGAAAATGGTGTGGACCCTATTACCGAAATAGATAAATACGGTGCTGATTCTTTAAGAACTACCATTTGTTTTATGGGTCCTTACGACGAGACATACCCATGGAATCCAAATATTATTAAAACTATTAATAAGTTGATAAAAAATATTATTTCCCTTCAAGAGAAAGTTTGTGATAAACCCAGCGATGAAGAAACATTGAAGTTATATTACTCAATGCTTAAAAACGTTACAAATATGATAGAAAACTTAAAAATGAATACTTGTGTTAGTGAGATAATGATTTTTATTAAAAAAATTCAGAATAATAATTACATCGGTAAGGACGTGTGGTTAGGATTTTTAAAAGTACTATCAGTTTTTGCTCCTTTCATTTCAGAAGATTTGTGGCAGGAAATTAACAATTACTCTGAGTGGAAAAAGAAAAACAGCATTCATCTTCAACCATGGCCTTTAGTAGAAGAAAAGTATCTTGAAATAGACACTGTCGTAATTCCTGTTCAAATAAACGGAAAGGTACGAACGGAAATTCTAATAAGCAAGAGTGATACAGAGGATATCGTAAAAGAAAAAGCACTAAGCGATGAAAAAATTCTGGTATTACTAAGGGATAAAAACATACAAAAATTTGTATATATAAAAGATAGAATAGCTAATATTGTATTAAAACCATAAAGAATTTATTTATCTTTATCTTTACTTTATTAAATTTTTTTATTTTATTGACTTATTTTAATATTTGACAAATTAATTGGTATATTATAGGATATACGCAGTACCGCTGGCACGGACCAAATCTCGGTCTGCAAAAATATGAGCCATAAACCCTCATATGTCAGTTCTTTATAGAGTGTCCATAGAAATCTAATCGGACCCACCGCCGTTAGAAATCTCAAACATCTAATAAATGGTACTTTTTTATTATAAAAGGGCAACGGTGGAAGACGGTAATTTTGATGGAAAAAAACTATGGATCCTAGTTTTTTACACCAAGTTACCGTATTTTTTTAAATATTTCTGGTAATTTAAATCTATCGTAGTTCAAAAGTCACCGTAACTGTTTTTGATATTTCTGTAGAACCTGGTTCTATAGGAGCTCCACCACCACCCATCATTCGTGAATCTTCCTTTGCTAATCCATACAATATAGGGGAACCCGCACCACCTTCTTCTACTTTAATTACTTTGCCTAATTTCGCACCCATGCTTTTTGCCATTCTTTCAGCTTTTTGTCTTGCATCCTCAATTGCTGAAGTAAGTAACTCATCCGAATCTGTTTTTTTAGAGTCTATAGATAAATTAGGACCCCACATACTTGAACTCTCTATAGAGGTTAAAAATTCAGTAAAATCAGTTGATTTTGTTAAATCTCTTAAAGTAATTTCAATTGAATAGCTTGCATACCATTCATTAGGCTTATATTTGGTAATTCCATCTTCATAATAGGGATCTTCTCGTTGATAAACGTTTAAATTCTGAGTCATAATATCTTTTGAATCAATACCAAATTCTTTTATTTTATCTACAGCAATTTTTGATTTTTCATTCAATTCTTGAACGGCTTTATCCTTTTCCTTATTATGATATTCAAGATTTATATAAAAGGTAGCGATCTGATTTGCATAATCTCCTGTCGAGGTCCCGGATACTGTTATTGTTCTTTTAGTTGAAAATTTATAAGAATAAATCCCATAACCTAAGGCGCCTATTAGCAGAACACCTATAATTATATAGACAATATTAAGTTTTTTATTTTTCTTTGTAGGGGTATTTTTTTCCGTCATACATATATATTATCACAAATAAAAATCAATATAGAGTATAATCACTCCTATGCAAAAAGGACTTATAAAAACTGAAGAAGAGATTATATTTATGAGAAAGTTGGGAAAAACTCTCTCTGGTATTTTTGGAGAACTAGAAAAAATTATCACCCCTGGAATAAAAGCATATGATTTGGAAGATAAGTTTTTAGAATTGTGTAATAAAGAAAAGGTAATCCCTTCATGCAAAGGTTACAAAGAAGGTCTTTTACCTCCTTTTCCAACCGGCCTTTGTATGAGTATTAATCAACAATCTGTACACTGTTTCCCAAGAAAAGGTGTAACTCTTAAGGAGGGAGATATCGTCAACATTGATACAGTAATTTCGTCTAATGGTTTACACGTAGACAGCGCACATTGCTATCACGTGGGTAAAACAACAGATAAAAGGTTAAAAATAATAGAAACATCTAAAAATGCACTTTATTCTGCAATATCAAAGGTAAAAGCCAGCACAAAAATTGGTTCAATCTCTCAAACGTTACAAAAGACAGTAGAAAAGGAGGGCTTTAATGTATTAAAAGATTACGAAGGTCACGGCATAGGTTACTCTATGCACGAATTTCCGGAAATACCATGTTACGGAAATAAACACGACGGTCCAAAATTAAAAGCTGGTATGACTATTTGTATAGAGTCTTTAATATGCGAGGGAGATGATCAAGTTATTAATACAAGTGAGTGGGAAACCGAAATGGCAGACGGCAAGGATTTTTGCATTTTTGAACACACTGTTTTAGTCACAAAGAATGGTTTCGAAATACTAACTTAACTAAACAAGAGATACAAATATGAGAAATAAGCTGGTAGAAAAAAGTCAAACTTATCACATTTTAATCCATATACTACTTGGGTTGATTTGTGCTCTAATTATTTCCAGGGAATTTCAGGGAGAAAATCTTTTTCTGCTTTTAATTTGTGGTTTTTTAGGAAATACACTTCCAGACCTAGACCATGTTATTTATTACCTTACATACGGAAAAGACAGCGAGTATTCACAGATTATTAAATTATTTATTAAAGAGAGGGATTTTAAAGAGGTAAAGGATTTCTTAAGAGAAAATCATAAATATCTAACAGGCTTATACTCACACACTATCTTGAGTCCTGTAATTACAGGTTTTTTAGCATATTTTTTCTATACTAAAAACAAAATATATCTTGCGACCCTCTTTTTATCTATCACAGTTCATTTCTCATACGACATTTTAGAAGATCTCCTTTTTTTCAAAAGGTTAAATCCGAATTGGTTTATGCATTTTAATAAGAAAAACAAAAACAATCAGGGAATTCAATTACCATACTTAGAATTTTTAAAAAGTAAAAAGAAAAATTAATTGGATGATATTTTATTCCAGTTTTTGAAATCAAGAAATCTATCCCAGTATGTAAATGTATATTTCTGCCCTATGCCTTCTATGTATTTTGAAACATAATGATTTATATACGGGTGATAAAGGAATATTGCAGGGACTTGCTCATTTAATACTTTCTGAAATTCATTGTAGTGCACAACCCTTTTATCGTTATCCAGTTCGTTTCTGCCTTCCTCTAATGCTCTGTCGGCTCTTATTTGTTCAAAACCGGATAGGTTTAAATTCGGTGGTTCTTTTTGAGCAGAATGCCACAGTACGTATCTATCAGGATCTCTGCCTACTTCCTGACCATACAATAATACTTCAAAATCTCTCGTTTCGATTACTTTATCAACAAACTCCTTGGGGTCAGTTTTGACGATAGTGACTTCCAAATTCAATTTATCCTCCCACATTTTTAAAACATTCTCCGCGAGTTTTACATGATTTTTTTCGTCGGGGACATTCACTTTTATCTCCAATTTTTCCAAATCATCTTCAAAATTTTCATCGTATATGTCAAAGGGTAAGCTTTTATCTGTAAATGTGCTCCTACTTATAGGCCCTTGAACTGGAATACCATAATCGTAGACCAAATCTTCTATAGGTAACACTTTTAACATTTTTCTTCTTAATTCTACATCGTCCAATTTTTCATTTCTAAGGTTAAAATAAAGAGCATAGTACACTCCCTGAACTGGATATTTATAATTTTCAAAATTCTGCATATCTTCGCAACAGGCGTTTTCTGAAGTAAACCCATCTATCTCACCAAGTTTTGCACCTGTTTTTAATTCGTCATCATTAGGATAAAAATTAAAAATTATTTTTTTGATGTGATATTCGTCATTGGATGTAACAAGTGTAATCCTGCTAATAAATGACCCTGTCTTTTCAATATGCGCGACTCTAAAATCATCGCTTGATACGGGCATCAGAGGATTGTCTCTTTCTTCAGCATCTGTCGGCATAACTCCTATAACTAATAAACTTAAAAAAGGCGCGTATTTATTTGGTAGAGTGAAACGTACAGTTAATTCATCTATTTTATCTGTCGAAACGTACGATAATTCGGGAGATTTGAATGCGGTGTAAATTAAATCGTCAGCAGTAATTTTTTTACCATTATTCCAGTACTGATTATCTTTTAATTTTATTGTATAGATAAGCCCGTCTTCTGATACCGTCCATGTGTCTGCGAGATCAGGTATGGTTGCGCCATAAATATCATATTTAAAAACACCTCGGTAAATTAGATCCGACACAGTCCTCTCAATGTAAGAATCAGCTTGATTGGGTATAAAAGATTGAGGTTGTCCAACAACTCCCTCCACATATGTTGAAGTCGGCAATATCGCAAGCAGCAGTGATTGTAGATAGAAAAAAATACTTCTAATGATGTTCATTTCAGGGTAAATTCTATCAAAAATTGCTATAATTTGCTAAATAGATAGATTTGCTGTTAAAATATCTAAGTTTTGGCCCTATCGTCTAATGGTTAGGACACCAGGTTTTCATCCTGGCAATCGGGGTTCGATTCCCCGTAGGGTCACCA